>JAZNXT010000029.1:0-16346 GCA_045594005.1 Victivallales bacterium | reverse complement strand
CGCAGGCTAAAATCCCGCGCTCCTTCAGAGCGCTTTTTGGATCGGGTGCTATGCACCCAAAAGAAATTCGCAACAGAAAGGTCTGGAAAAAGAAAATAGAATCCGGGAAAGAGGAAAAATTTTTCCTCATCCCCGGTATCTCTCCTTATTGGGAACAGAGCGTTCCTCAAAAGGTCGTTTTCTCTTTTTTCGCTGAAAAATCTTTCAGAGGATCAGATCCCCAGAGCGATCATCGCATCGGCGACCTTACGGAAACCGGCGATATTTGCGCCCAGCACGTAGTTATCCGGTTCGCCGAATTCGGCAGCTGCCTTACGGGCGGCGGCGTGGATATTTTTCATAATGCCGTGGAGTTTCGCGTCCACTTCTTCCGCGGTCCAGTTCAAACGCATGGCGTTCTGACTCATTTCCAGACCGCTGGTGGCAACACCGCCTGCGTTGGAGGCTTTTCCCGGCGAGAACAGAAGACCGTTCTTCTGGATCAATTCCACTGCTTCCGGCGTGGAGGGCATATTGGCACCTTCGCCGACGCAGATACAACCGCCGTCGATCAGAGCCTGTGCTTCTTCCGCGTTGAGTTCATTCTGCGTTGCGCAGGGCAGGGCAATATCGCATTTCGTCAGCGTCCACGGACGCTTGCCTTCATAATATTTCGCAGTGGGATATTTTTCCACATATTCTTTGATACGGGCGCGTTTCACATTCTTGAGTTCCATGATGTATGCCCATTTTTCTTCCGTCAAACCGTCTTCATCAATGATCGTACCGGCGGAGTCGGACATGGAAATGACTTTCGCTCCCAGCTGCATGGCTTTCTTTGCTGCATACTGTGCCACGTTGCCGGAACCGGAAACCAGAACGCGTTTGCCTTCAATGCTCAAACCGCGTGTGGCAAGCATTTCGCAGGTGAAATACACATTGCCGTAGCCCGTTGCTTCAGGACGCACAAGACTGCCGCCCCAGCTCAAACCTTTACCGGTGAGAACGCTGTCGTAGCTGTTCACGATCTTCTTGTACTGACCGTACAGGAAGCCGATCTCTCTGCCGCCCACACCGATATCCCCGGCAGGAACGTCCACACTGGGTCCGATGTGACGGTACAGTTCACGCATGAAACTCTGACAGAAGGACATGATCTCGCGATCGGATTTTCCCTTGGGATCGAAGTTGGATCCCCCTTTACCGCCACCCATCGGCAGCGTGGTCAGGGAGTTTTTGAAGATCTGTTCAAAACCCAGGAATTTGAGAATGCTCAAATTCACGCTGGGGTGGAAACGCAGACCGCCCTTGTAGGGCCCGATGGCACTGTTGAACTGCACGCGGTAGCCGTCGTTGATCTGAAGTTCGCCGTTGTCATCCACCCAGGATACCTGAAACTGGATGATACGTTCAGGCACAACGATCCGTTCCAGGATCTTGTTCGCTTCATATTTGGGTTCACGATCCAGCAGCGGACCCAGTGATTCCAGCACTTCTGTAACACTCTGGATGAATTCTTTTTCCCAGGGGTACTTGGCTTTCAGTTCTTCCAGAACTCTGTTCGCATACGCATTCAACGGCATAATCAAAACTCCTTACTTGTTGACCGTTTCAGTAATAATTGCTCAAATCGCCATTTAATTTACAGCATGTTTGCAAAAAATCAAGAAGATTTTACAAAAATATTGAAATTTTTTTGAGTCGGGGAACGCGTTTTTTGCAGAAAAAAAGATGTTTGTGTCGCAGTATATAAAGGCTTATGTATTGAAAATAATGCAGTTGCGGTAATCTGAAGGGTTGTATGCAGGGCTTCCGGATGATGGTTTTGCGATACCGTAAGATTTTACAAATGCTCTGCCGGAGAGTTGCATTTTTCCTTTTTTGCGCTACATTATCCACAGAAAATACAGAAAGGAAATACCATGAACAGAGAACATCCTCTGCTGAAAAAAATCAACAAAGTCCTTTTTTATGTGATCATTCCCGTGATCATCGCAGCAATGTTATTGTATATTATTCTGGCTCCCTCCGTGATCCAGCTCAATGAAGATTATTATCTGACCGTAACAGAGCAGGGCGGCGTGATCCGCGTGACCGGCGGAACCAATGTGATCGGACCCGGAAATGTGAAGGTGGATGCCCGGTATCCATGGGTGTACGGCGTGGTGGACGATCAGTTTTTTCTGCTGGATCTTGAGGAAAATAAATATGATGTGATGCCGGAACAGAAAATGCGTCAGCGTCTGATCGCCAATGCCATCCCCCTGCCGGATCCCGCACAGTGGCATGAAAATTGTCTCAACTGGCATGAGTTGAAAGCTTCCCACGAAATGCTGAGCCGCCTGAAACACCGGTTGTCAAAACCGCGTGAGAAAAAAAATTCATTATTTTTCTGAAAAACAGATTGTTTTTTCTGAAAAAGGATTTACATTGTCAGAAAGTGTGAAAATATAAAACAAAACGGAGATATAACTATGAAGAATGTATGGAAAAAAACTCTTTTTGCCGGTATGCTGTGTGCTTTCGCTGCCGGAACCGTGTTCGTGACTGGCTGTAAAGATGATATCGAAGGCAATGAACAGAATCATCCCCTGTTCATTCAGGCAAAAGCCGATAAGGATGTCGGAAAATACAAAGATTCCGCGGATAATCTGATCGGGCTGTTGGAACAGGCTCCGAAATCCGCATTCCTGCACAAGGAACTGGCTGCTCTTTATCAGGATAATCTCTGCGAATATCATTTGGCGATCTATCACTATGAACGCTATCTGAAACTGGCACAGTCCCTTTCCTCCGAAGATGAACGCGCCTGCCGCGACCTCATCGCAAACTGCAAAAAAGAAGCCGCAAAACAGGCGATCGCAGAAGATCCCACACTCGCCGGATCCTTCGGAAATGCCAACACCGCAGATGAACACGCCGCCGAACTCGGAAAACTTCAGATGCAGCTGGATCGCTATATGCGTTACCGGGAGCTTTATCAGGAACAGAATGTGGAACTGAAAAAACTTCAGAACGAACTCAATAGCCGGAAAAATACCGCAGTCGAAAATGCTCCCGTTCTTTCCGCTCCCGCTCAGACTGCTGTATCTTCTGCCGCCCCCGCATCCGCTCCCGCAGTGGAAGCGACCGGCGAATTTGATGAATATGTCGTGAAAAGCGGCGATTCTCTCAGCAAGATCGCACGGCAGGCATACGGCAGTGCCGCAAAGCGTTATCTGGATGAGATCAGAAATGCCAATGACTTGAAAAATGATAATATCCTCCCCAATCAGAAACTGAAATTGCCCAAATTGAAATAAGGTCAGTTCAATCGGTCGCCGCCATCTCCCCCGGCAGGATACGCGGCGGCGGCACGGAAAAAAGTTTTCCGTGCCATGCTCAAAAAAAATCAAATGTGTCTGCTTGCGGAAACGCAGGCAGACACGATTTTTTTTGCGCATCAACCGGAGTGGCGGCAGACGCCGCACTCCGGTGCCGCCGCGTGTCCTGCCGGGGGAGGGCGGCTTTGTAAAAAATCTTCACTTGACATTTTTTTACAGTGTGGTATATTAAGGATATGGAAGGACGCGTTTCTGCGGTTCCGTTCCGGCGGTTGATATGGATCTTCCTCCGGCATGGTAAGCGGACAACGGATTCTTTCAGAAAAAAAATGCGGCATCCTGCACCGGAGATCGACGTGTTCTGCGGTTTTGGAAAGTGCGGCTGTTCCGGTTTGTTGTACCGACCGACTGTGTGATCTGCTTCCCTTTCCATACGGGACGCAGATTTTATTTTTTTGGAACAGAACGGTTATTTGTTATGGATGAGGTACGGAAGATGCAAGACGGAGAAAAACGCATTGCGCTTGCCGGGATCATGATCGAAGATCCTGCGGCGGTGGAATCGGTGAACCGTATTCTTCACGAATATGCGCCTTATGTGGTCGGCCGCATGGGGATCCCTTACCGTGAACGGGGTGTCAGTATCATCAGCATCGTGCTGGATGCGCCCCAATCTGTCATCAGTGCTTTATCCGGAAAGATCGGACTTCTGGATGGGGTCAATGTAAAAACGGTCTGTTCCAGACAAAACGGGAAATGAGGTATGATTATGAAGTACGATCCCAAATCCTCCAAAGCGGAAGAATTTATCCACGACGGCGAGATTCTGGATACCATCGCCTATGCCGGAGAACACAAAAATGATGTTGCCCTGATCGATACGATCCTGGCAAAAGCCGCCCAATGCAAAGGTCTCACCCATCGGGAAGCATTGGTGCTGCTGGAATGTGATGTCCCGGAAAAAGTGGCAGAGATCTTTGCGTTGGCAAAAAAGATCAAACAGGACATTTACGGCAACCGCATCGTGATGTTCGCGCCGCTGTATCTTTCCAATTATTGCGTCAACGGCTGTCTGTACTGCCCCTACCATTTTCAGAATAAACATATCCCCCGCAAAAAACTGACGCAGGATGAGATCCGCGCGGAAGTCATCGCATTGCAGGATATGGGGCATAAACGCCTTGCATTGGAAACGGGAGAAGATCCCGTAAACAATCCCATCGAATATGTGTTGGAAAGTATCAAAACCATTTATTCCATCAAACACAAAAATGGTGCGATCCGCCGTGTGAATGTGAATATCGCAGCGACAACTGTGGAAAATTACCGGAAACTGAAAGAAGCCGGCATCGGTACCTATATCCTCTTTCAGGAAACCTATAACAAAAAGGAATACGAACGGCTCCATCCCACCGGACCGAAACACAATTACGCATGGCACACCGAAGCAATGGACCGTGCCATGGATGGCGGGATCGACGATGTGGGCTGCGGTGTCCTTTACGGACTCAATACCTATAAATATGATTTTGTGGGACAGCTCATGCACGCGGAACATCTGGAGGCGGCGAAGGGCGTCGGTCCTCATACCATCAGCGTGCCGCGCATCCGTCCGGCGGATGATATTGACGCGCAGGCGTTCCCCGATGCCATTTCCGATGAACTGTTTGAACGGATCGTGGCGGTCTTGCGGATCGCGGTACCTTACACAGGGATCATTGTTTCCACCCGCGAGAGCAGCCGCGCGCGGGCGAAGGTGCTGGCTGTGGGTGTTTCACAGATCAGCGGCGGATCCCGAACCAGCGTGGGCGGTTATACCTCCGAAGAACGGCACGACGAAACGGCACAGTTCGATGTCAGCGACACGCGTTCCCTGAACGATGTGATGAAATGGCTGCTGGAATTGGGATATATCCCCAGTTTCTGTACCGCCTGTTACCGGGAAGGCAGAACGGGTGACCGGTTCATGCAGCTGGCAAAAAACGGTCAGATCGCCAACTGCTGTCTGCCCAACGCGTTGATGACACTGAAGGAATATCTGGAAGATTACGCCGATCCGGAAACGCAGAAACTGGGTGAAAAAGTCATTGCCGAACAGATCAAAGAGATCAAATCGGACAAAGTGCGTGAGATCGCTTCGGGTTATTTGAAAGAGCTTCACGACGGGAAACGGGACTTCCGTTTTTGAGAAAAAGCATCTGCTGATGCAAAAAAAAATAAAAAAAAAGATTTTTTTTCGATTTTTTCAGATTTTTGCATTGACAGATGAAAAAAGTGTGATAAATTATTAATTCCGTGCGTTATCATCGGTTGTTACGTGGTTCCGGTGATCATTCCAAACGCGTGGAAAAGAAGAAAGAATGAGCCCTTGATCGTCAAAAACAAGGGGTCGTTCGTTGTAGAGAAAGAACAAAAACAATAGAAGAATGAGGCTGACATGAAAGTTACGTCATCAATCAAACGCAGGTGCGAATCCTGTCAGATCATCAAGAGAAAAGGTGTGATCCGTGTGGTTTGCACGAATCCGCGTCACAAACAGAAACAAGGCTAATTGGAGATCTGAAAGATGCCCAGAATTTTAGGTGTGGACATTCCGATGAATAAACGCGTCAAGTACGCGCTTCAGACGATTTACGGAATCGGCCCGGCAATTGCCGAAGAAATTGTCGAACGTGCAAAGATCGATCCCGATCTGAAAGCAAGCCAGCTGACTGACGAACACATCGCAGCGATCACTGTGATGCTTCAGAACGACTATGTTGTGGAAGGCGACCTCCGTCGTGAACTCGTGACCAATATCCGCCGTCTGCAGGTGATCAACTGCTATCGCGGCATGCGTCACAAAAAAGGTCTTCCCTGCCGTGGTCAGCGTACGAGAACCAACGCCCGTACGAGAAAAGGTAAGAAGATCACCGTCGGTGCTATCCGTGACAAAACGCAGCGTCGTGTTGCCGCTTCCGATGCAGCTGCAAAGGCTGCCGGTAAGTAATTTGACCACCGGTCGATGCGCTTAACACGAATCAACCAGAAACAATAAGGTTAGAAACATGGCTGAAGAAATCAAAAACGAAGCTGCTGAAGCACAGGCACCTGCCGCTGCTCCTGCCGCTGCTGATAACAAACGCAAAAAATCCGGTCGGTATGTTCCCTCCGGTATCGCTTATGTCCAGGCGTCTTTCAACAACACGAAAGTCACCTTCACCGACCTTCACGGCAACGTTCTCTGCTGGTCCACCGGCGGTAAGAACGGCTTTAAAGGCTCCCGCAAGAGTACCGCTTATGCGGCACAGGTCGTGGCTGCCGATGCTGCGAAGAAAGCCGAAGCACTGGGCATGAAAGAAGTCGAAGTCAGAATCAAAGGTCCGGGTGCGGGTCGTGAATCTGCGGTGAGAGGTATTGCTTCTGTCGGTATGGAAGTCAATGCGATCAAGGATATTACGCCGGTTCCGCATAATGGTTGCAGACCGCCGAAACGCCGTCGTGTCTGATACATTTTTCTGCCGGTGAGTTCACCGGCGGAGAATAGCGGAGAGATCCGTATAGCAACGATCATAACAATCAATCTGGAGGAACATACAAATGGCTGCAGCATCCAATTTTCCGATGCCACAATCCATCGTAGTGGACAAGGCAACGGCTACCGACAAATACGGGAAGTTCGTCGCGGCTCCGTTCCAGAGCGGGTTCGGTCACACGATCGGCAACGCTTTGAGAAGAGTCCTTCTTTCCTCGTTGGAAGGCGCGGCGATTTCTGCGGTCCGTATTGACGGCACCACGCATGAATTTGCTTCTCTTCCCAATGTTGTGGAAGATGTCACTCAGATCATTTTGAATCTGAAAAAAATCAAACTCAATCTGAATTCCGATCTGGCGAAAACGCTGGAGATCCGCAAGAAAAAAGCGGGTCCGGTGCTTGCTGCTGATATCGTCAGCGACGGCACGGTGGAAATTCTGAACCCCGATCAGTTGATCTGTACGCTGGATAAGGATGTCCCCTTCCGTGCGGAAATCGAGATCGCCAAAGGCAGAGGCTGGAGCCCTGCGGAAAAGAACAAACGCCCGGATCACCCGCTGGGAACGATCTGCGTGGATTGTCTTTTCAGCCCGGTCACCTATGTCCGTTATCAGGTGGGTGCTGCCCGTGTCGGTGAAGAAACCGAAATGGACAGTCTGACGCTTGAAATCGAAACTGACGGTCGTATTTCTCCGCAGGATGCGCTGGAAAGAGCCGGAAAGATTCTGAAGGATCACCTCAAACCGTTCCTGGGTGCGCAGGCTGGCGAAGCCGATGCGCTTTCCAACATCAGCGAAGAAGAACAGAAGATCTTCAAACTGCTTTCACAGGATGTGGAAGTGCTTGATCTTTCTGTCCGCGCGATGAACTGCCTGAACAATGCAGGTATCAAGCTGATGGGTGATCTCTGTATGAAGAGCGAATCCAGAATGTTGAAATACCGTAACTTCGGTAAGAAATCCCTTGATGAAATCAAAGAAAAGCTGGCTGATCTCAATCTCTCTCTGGGCATGACATTCAGCGAAGAGCTTTCCAATGCAATTCTGGCTGAGGTTGAAAAATCCAAAGCCGGTAAGAAGGAGGAGGCGTAATCCATGCGTCACTTGAAACACACTGCTAAATTGAACCGCAACTGCGGACATCGTAAAGCCATGCTGGTGAACCTGGCATGCAGCCTGATCGAACACGATCAGATCAAAACCACTGTCATCCGTGCGAAAGAACTGCGTCGCTTTGTGGAACGTTTGATCACCACAGCGAAGGGCGGCGATACCGTTCACCATCGTCAGCTGGCTTATGCCACGCTGAAGATCAATACGCCCATGGAACAGGCTCAGACCAAGAAACTTGTCCTGGACAAGCTCTTCACGGATCTGGCTGTCCGTTTCGCGAAACGCCCGGGCGGCTACACCCGCATCATTCGTCTTGGCAACCGTGCCGGTGACGGCGCACCCATGTGTCTGATCCAGTTTGTGGAAGCAGACGCTGTTGTGGCGGAAGCTGCTGACAAAGCGGAATAAGACTTTGTACGCGAACGCGGAGTCAGAGTAACGCTCTGGCTTCGCGTTTTTTTCTCTCTTTTTTTTCGGATCCGGGATGATACGGTCATGAAATTGCATTTGATCCACATCACTTTTTTCACAGTATTGGCGAATTTGATCGTCATTCCCCTGATCTTTTATTTCAAGCCGCTGATCCTGATGGCATACACCATTCTTGCCACGGCGGATTTTGTTTTGTATTTCCTGCTCCTTCTTTATTTCTTTGTGTCTTTTGAACGGCGCAAAGACAAGTTGGGACATTCTTTCCTTTTTGTGCTGATCACCACATTGCCGATCATTGCTTTGTTCCTTCTGAAAGTGTGTCTGCATCTTGAATTTGTCTGATCGCCCTTGACCGCTATCTCCTGAATTGACAAAAAAGCCGCACGGTGTCGTTGACCGGTGCGGCTGTGTTGTTTTTATGATCTGTTTTTTCAGGAATGGAGCATTTTCCAGACGCGGTAGAATTCGGAGATCCCCCACGCCTGTGCATCGCATCCGCGGCTGATATGGGGCGCATCGCCGTCCAGGATTTCCGGCAGCTGCATCACGCAGCCGCTATCCATCTTCAGCACCATGGATGCCAGATAAGCCTTTGCAGTCGCCTTGCCCGGTTCGCCTCTGGTCATGAAATATGCTTCGGCATACAGCGGGAATTGCCATGTCCAGGCGGTTCCGTTGTGATAAGCGACTTTTCTTCTGGTATCTTCGTCGCCTTCATATCTGCCGCAATAGGGGGCATGGGGATCGTTCAGCAGTTGCCCGTTCATCCCCTTCACGGGGAGGGCGTATGCGGTTTTACGGTCTGCCAGCGAGCGGATGGCTCCGGGGATGAGCAGACAGGCGCAATCTTCCAGAATACCGTTGCAGATGGTGGGATCGTCCACTGCACCGAGGGTGACGGCAAGGAGCTGATTCGGCCGGACATGATCGTCGGCGATCGCCTGTGCCGGAGTCATTCCTGCTGAACAGTGGAGGCAATCGGAAAGGGATTTTCCCATAAGGAAATAACGGCGGATGGAGTTTTTCACTTTTGCGGCGAGTGCGGACCATTTTTCATTGCCGGTGCATTTTCCGAGGAATGAGAGCGCGGCGAACCAGAGAGCCTGAATTTCAACAGGATAACCTTCCCGGGGTGTTCCGGCGGGATAATTGGTATCCATCCAGGTGAAATGGGGCGGGCTGAACACCAGACCGCTTTCCAAGTCGCAGCGGATCCCGTTGGGGGTGCCTTTGCAGATCCCGTCAGCCAGATCGGTGAGAACATCCCGGAATGTTTCGGAATCGCGCACGGGGGTATTCAGAAAATCATAAGAGCCTTCGGCGCGGCAGAGATCGGCGGCGGCGGTAAAGAGCCACAGCGGAGCATCGGAAGTATCGCGGTTGTCTGCATTGGCACCGGAGATCATATTCGGGATGGTGCCGTTCTGTTCAAACCGTGCGAATTGGACCAGAATTTTTTTCACATCTTCCCGGAATCGTTCTGCAGCGATCAGACCGCGTGCGGCGATCAGAGTATCTCTGCCCCAATCCAGGAACCAAGGGTATCCGGCGATCACCGTTTTGAGGTCATCCCGTTTCACCACAAACGCGTTGAGGCTGTGGAGTGTGGCGTGTTCGATGGAATTATTGATCTTGCGGAAGGGATCGTGATCTTTCCGGATCATGGGAATGATCCGCTTTTCGTTGCGGGAACGGAGGATCTGACCGGAAAGACAGGTCGTTTCGCCGCCGTTGACAGAAAATTTGAATGCACCGGGACAATAAAGATCGCTGTGGGGATCCAGTCCCCGCGCGGCTTCATTTGCCATCCAGTTCATATAGATCCAGGCATCTTTCCGGGTGAATGTCCCCTGGGAACATTCCAGCGAAAGGATCCGGTCGGGAGCCGCTTCAAAATCGAAGCCGCGGGTCCGGGGTTTGATCAATGCGGGCCAGTAATTTTCCGGTCCCTGTGCCGCTTTTGTGTTGTAATGAAAATTACGGTCTTCCAGATCGGGACGGACGATGAACATGACCGGAACCGTATCCGGCAATCGTTTCGGGGTATCTTTTTCCACGCTTTTCCGGTGGAATGTGACGATGACGGCATTTTCCCCCTGTACCAGTTCCATCTTGATGATAAGTTCCACAAAAAGCCCGTTTCCGGCAGGAACATGATATTCCCAGCATCCGCCGCCGTCTTCCGTGACGCAGAAGGAATGGAGATGTTCGTGTTTGATCTCCTGTCTTCGCGCGTGCCACACCATCCAGACCCGGATCCGCCGCCACATGATATGCCGGTCCACGGGGAAATCAGGATTGAGATTTGCCAGAAGGATGGCATCGTACCGGCTGTCCATTTTTTCCAGTTCCAGCTGCTGATGAATGATCGCGCCTCTGCCGTTTGCCTGAAGGAATGTACGGCTGCGGTTATAGATCTCACTGCGGCTGAAATCCACATCGGCATGACTGATATCTTCCGGCAGCTGCAGGAGTTTTGCCTGCGAAAAAGTGGTTTCTTCCGCAAAAACACGGATATTGAATTGCAGATAACCCCCGCGTTTCACCGGGGGAAGCGGGGGGATCATCACAAAGAAACGGTCGCTTTCATCCTGAAGGGCAATGGAACTGTAAAGGATGTTTTCCCCGTCGTTGACCGTACAGCGGAACCGGTGAGGAGCGGTAACGAACAAGGTGTGATCCGGAGGCAGCATCACTTCCCGCCGCGTATCTTCCGGCCAATTCCAGCGGACAACTTCGCAATGGGGAAGTTCCGCCATGAATTTTTCGGGAGCTTCCAATAATTTTTCCGCCAGTGCATCTGTTGAAAAACCGGTATGAGGCATGATATTGGATCTGATATGCCGGATGATCATGCGCAGAGCCATGGCTTTTGCCGCCTGAAAACGGAGATTGCCAATGGTCAGATCCTTTTCTTTTTCCGCCACTGAAAGCAGATCCAGATAGCGGTGTCCGTCATTCAAAGCCAGAGCCGCAAATCTTCCGGCGGGCAGCATGATGCTGAATTTTCCTTCTGCGGTACAGCAGAGATCGTAATTTTTTCCGGAGATCAGATCCTGTACGGTCACATCCAGTGAGGGCAGATCCATGTAGGAGGGACTCCAACTGATCTGTACCGGCTGACTGCAATTCAGATTGACTGCCACCAGTACGGAATCCTTTCCTTTGCTGTCGGTCCGCAGGAACAGGACACCATCCGGGGATCCGGAATCGATGAATGTGAGCATGGCACCGGCATGGAACGCGGGATGGATCGCCAGGATCAGGTTCAGCCGTGCGATCAGCTCCACCTGATTTTCCTCTGCACCCCAGTTGAGTGCGGAACTTTCGTGGACATCGATCTTTTCTTTGGCAAACCATTCCACGCCGTTGGCAAATCCGAAGGCTCCGCACACACTGCTGAGGGCGGAAAGAGCCGTCCGCATGGCGGCATAGGTGTGGGAGATCGCCGCAAGCCGGTTGTTATCGTGTGTTTCCGCATAATGGATCATCAGCCCGTTGGCGGAACTTTCGCTCCAGGCGTAGCGCAGATAGCCTTCCACCTGTTCCCGGGAATAATTCTGAAAAAGTTCGGAATATGCCCAGTTCATATTTGCCGCATCCAACAGCTGCCGGGTCACAGCGGGATCCCCCCCCAACCCTTCCAGCAGAAAGATCGTTTCCGGATATTCCCGGCGGACACGGGCAATAATATATTCCCACGCGGGGACCGGGATCATGTATCCGGCATCGCAGCGGAACCCGTCCACACCGCGTTTGCACCAGATCAGAAACATATCGGCAAGATATTCCCAGAGATCCAGTTTGCTGTGATCCAGTTCCGTAAGATCGCCCCAGGTGACGCCCCATGCGCCGGGTGAATGGATGGTGCCGTCATTTTCCCGGACCAGCCAATCCGGATTGGTTTCATGGAGTTTTGCAGCCCATCCGGTGTGATTGATGGCAATATCGATAAATAGTTTGGCATCCTTTGCATGAATGGCATCGGAAAGTTCCAGAAATTGATCCAGCGGCGTGGCTTTCCGGTCAAATTGCGCCAATGCGGGATCTACTGCAGTGAAATCCAACGCGGCATACGGGCTGCCGTAACGCCCCATCCGCCCATATACTGTGGGGGTGGGATTGACCGGCAGAAGGTGAATGATGCGGCATTTCAGTTTGTTTACGATATGATCCAGTTCCCCGATCAGATCCCGGAAGGTGCCGGAAACAGGGATCAGGGCAAAGTCATGGTCATCGAATTTCTGCAATTCCTCCTTCGTGATACCATCGGGCAATGTGGAGAATGGCTTTTCTTTATTGGGTCCGAACTGACGGACAAAGGCGCAATACACGCTGTTCTGACAGCAGTATGCCGCAGGCTCCACATTCAGATGGATATTGTCCCCTTCCGCCCAATACGGCTCGGCTCCCTCTTCCGGGACATAGGAGCATTTACATTCGTAATGACCCGGTTCGGTGAGGGCAAGACGCAGCACAAAAGTATAATCGTCCACCCGTTCCATGGGAATATCGGTCCAATCCGCACCGCCGGCGGTGATCCGTTCTTCCACTTCTTCCACGATCTCGTTACGGCGGGTCGCCGCATTGCCGATATTGGTGCTGAGAAATGCTTTGCCTCCGGTCAGAGGCAGATTTTTTCCGGTGACTTTGAATTCGATCACGTCACCGCTGTAACGGAGCAGATGTCTGCCCGGTTCGGGATATTGCTGAAAACTGAACATAACTTTTTACCTTGTGGTGCTTTTTTTCTGCACCGTTTTCTTTTCTGTGCGGCTGAATGATCCTCCCCCTGAAAAGATCCGCCGCATCGTCCGGATCAGAGAATGATATCCTGCGTCCTCTGTCTTTTCTGACGGAACAGATTCAATTCAAAGATCAATTCTTTTGCCTTGACGGAATGAAGATTCAACTCCACTTTGACAGCCAACTGTCCGCGATGTGTTTTCAAAGGATAATTTTCCAGAAACGAGAACGGCACCGCCACCATCAGATAATTCCCCGGCAGCAGTTTCACCGGCGCACGGAGTACCCGATCCGCCGGGACCGGCTTTTTTCCCGGATCGGGAAAAATCTGTTTCCAGTTGCCTGCCGGAACTTCAGAAGCCTTGCCCCGTTCGCAGGGCGCAATGGAAATACGGAGATTATCCAGCTCTTTTGCTTTCCATTCATCCAGCGGGATATGTTTGGTATTGTTGTTCCAAACCTGCACAACAAATGATTTGAGTGAGCCGTTTCTGTTTTTCAGATCGTCCAGAAAATAAGTTGTCCGGAAATCGCCCCGTTTCAGCGTCAGCGGCAGATCCACTTTGAGAAAACGGTTCTGATACAACTGTTCCCGCGCTTCCGCCACCGTGGATTTTTCGCCGAAGATCCCGCAAGCAGCCGTCAGCACAGACAGCATAAATGCGGTCTGGCACAGCAGGTAAATGCGGATCATTTTCTTTTTCAGCATATTACAAAAGCGTCTTTCCGGCTTGAGGATACACCGGGATTACATGGGTGCAGCGGCTTCCAGCGCATCACGCTGTTCGTCCGTAAGACCGGCATATTTGGGGTTGCCGGGCATGATCCCGCGTTTCGTTTCTTTGATGAAGTTGGCAAACATCTGCACTTCCGGCGTATAAAAATCGCTCTTTTCGATCTGTTCCACTGCATTTTTGGAGTTCAGACCTTCAAAGAAATATGCCTTGATCGCTTTGCGGATGGCAAAACGCTGTTCGTTGTTCAGACCCGCACGGCGCAGACCGATGGTGTTGGGTCCGGTGATAAAATTGAATTCGCGGAGCATGCAGAAGGGCGGCACATCCTGTGCGATCAGACAGCCCGCACCGATCATGGCAAGGGCACCGATCCGGCAGAACTGATGGATCTTTGCATAACCGCTGAGGACCGCACCATCCCCGATCTGAACATGACCCGTGATCGCCGTGTGGTTGGCAATCGTCACGCGGTCGCCGATGATCACATCGTGTGCCACATGGACAAATGCCATCAGAAGCGTGTGGCTGCCGACTTTTGTTTTGAGATATTCAAAAGGCGGACGGTGGATCGTCACATATTCCCGGATCACAGTATCGGAGCCGATCTCGCAATAGGACTGGATGCCTTTATAGAAACGGTGGTCCTGAGGTTCCGCACCGACAAGCGCACCGAAATAAATACGGCAGCGCGGTCCGATGGTAGTGTACTGGCAGATCTTCACATGCGCATCAATATAAGTATCGTCCCCGATCTTCACATCATCTTCGATCACTGCGTAGGGACCGATTTCCACATTGTTGCCGATCTCCGCTTTGGGAGAAACTACTGCTGTCGGATGGATCATTTTTCTCTTGTCCTTATGTTTTTTTTCAGTTTTTTTCGTTTTTTATAAATATAATGGCTTGACACTTAAATATCAAGGTGCAATATTGCACAAGTAATGATTTTTTTATGATTTTTCAGACTTTCAGGAGTTTTTTATATGACAAAACACCCTTCTGCGCCCGCAGTGATCACTGCCGATACCGATGATCCCGCGCTCAACCGTTTTCTGGAATATTTGCGCAGCGAACGCAATGCTTCCAGCCATACCATCAATTCCTATCGCACCGATATCCTTCAGTTCGCAGAAAAAACATTGGCGGCAAAAGATCTTGCCGATATCCCGTGGACAACTGCCACTGTGGGAGATGCACGGAGTTTTGTGGTCACTCTGGTGAATCTGAATATCTCCAAAACTTCCACCGCACGGAAACTTTCCGCCTTGAGAAGTTTTTACCGTCACATGGAACGGGAAGGACGCGCCACTCAAAATCCATTCATGGGATTGACTTCCCCGAAAAAAGAAAAACGCCTTCCACTTTTCATGACTGTGAAAGAAGTGGGAAAATTGCTGGATACGCCCGCAAAATATTGGCAGGAACGCCTTGCCGACGGTATCGCTAAAACCGATGAAAGCGCAGAACTCGGAGCCGTCCGTGATACCGCATTGCTGGAAGTGATCTATTCCGGCGGCTTGCGTATCAATGAAGCCATCGGTTTGAATCTGGGGGATATCGACCTTATCGGCTATGTAATGAAAATTCGCGGAAAAGGCAAAAAAGAACGGTTTGCCGCTTTGGGGAAACCGGCGATCCGCGCCATCCGGGAATGTCTGCGTGTCCGGAAAAAATATACCACCGATCAAAGTGCCTCGGCTCCGCTGTTCATCAACCGTCAGGGAGGCAGATTGACCGCACGGAGTTTTCAGCGTGATTTCAAAGAATATCTTTTCCATGCCGGATTGTCACTGGATATGACACCGCACAAACTGCGTCATTCCTTTGCCACACATCTTCTGGATGCCGGAGCCGATCTGCGCAGTGTTCAGGAATTGTTGGGTCACGAAAATTTGAGTACCACACAGATTTATACCCATATCACCACGGAGCGTATGAAGCGGATCTATAAAGCTGCCCATCCCCGCGCATGAGTGAGGGGTGGCGCGTTGTCTCGCTTGGATCTTTGTGCCTTTGCTTCGGACGCTGATTCGGTCACGGATGTCTAATCCGCTCCCTCATCATCGCCTTGCAAAAACGCAAATCTCCGGCGCGATACTTCCGCGCGCGGCGGCGTGTGTGGGGCGCGTTGTCTCGCGGGCAATCCTGAACCTTTCCGTCGCCGTTGACTCAGTCACGGATGTCTAATCCGCTCCTTCGTCACCGGCTCGGAAAAATTCAGCCTTGCCGCGCGATCCTTCCGCGCCCGGCGGCAAGTGAGCGCAGCGAAACTGAGCCGCCCGAGAAACGGGTGCTATGCACCCCCGCTCCCGGCGGCAAACTTTTTATTTTATAAGTCCCATAAGTCTTATAAGTCTTATAAGTCTTATTTTTATCAAGCCACCGGATGCACCCCCGGCGGCAAACAAGCGTCAGCGCAGTTGAGCCGCCCGAGAAAAGTGCGCTTTGCAAAAAAAGGCTTTAAGCGAGCGATAGTGAAGCTGAGCCGCCCGAGAGAAGTGCG
>JAZNXT010000028.1:0-55725 GCA_045594005.1 Victivallales bacterium | reverse complement strand
CCGGCGGTCAGGCTCCCGGCGGTCATAACGTGATCGCAGGGATCTACGATGGTATCAAGAGCCTCAATCCCGCCAACAAACTCTACGGTTTCAAGGGCGGTCCCAGCGGTCTGGTGGACAATGAATATGTGGAAATCGATGATGCCATGATGGATGCCTACCGCAACACCGGCGGATTCGATATGATCGGTTCCGGCAGAACCAAACTGGAATTGCCGGAACAGTTCGACAAAGCGGAAGTGAACGCCAAAGCATTGAACATCTCCGCCATCATCATCATCGGCGGTGACGACTCCAACACCAACGCCTGTCTGCTGGCAGAATACTACAAGGCGAAAAATGTGCCTATCCAGGTGATCGGCTGCCCGAAAACCATCGACGGCGACCTGAAAAACAGCTTCATCGAAACCAGCTTCGGTTTTGATACCGCCAGCAAAGTTTACAGCGAAGTCATCGGCAATATCGCCCGTGACGCCAACTCCGCCAAAAAATATTGGCACTTCATCAAACTGATGGGCCGTTCCGCATCCCACATCACGCTGGAATGTGTGCTGAAGACCCATGTCAACATGGCTCTCATCTCCGAAGAAGTGGAAGCCAAAAAACAGACCCTTTCCGAAGTGGTGGATTCCATCGCAAAAATGGTCGCCGCACGCGCTGCAAATAAAGAAAACTTCGGCGTGCTGCTGATCCCGGAAGGTCTTATCGAATTCATCCCGGAAATGAAAGTCCTCATCGCGGAACTCAACGACGCTCTGGCAAAGAACGCGGAAGAATTCGCCAAGATCACCGACAATGCCGATAAACTGGCATTTGTGACCGGTCTGCTCACTCCCGCATCCGCCGCTGTGTTCTCCAGTCTGCCGGATGCCATGAGACTGCAGCTTTCCATGGATCGTGACCCCCACGGCAACGTGCAGGTCTCTCAGATCGAAACGGAAAAACTCCTTGCCGAACTGGTGAAAAAACGCCTTGCAGAAATGAAGAAAGCCGGCGAATATACCGGTAAATTCTCTGCACTTACCCACTTCTTCGGCTATGAAGGCCGCTGCTCCGCTCCCTCCAACTTCGATGCAGACTACTGTTACAGCCTCGGCTACAATGCCGCCGCCATCATCGGATCCGGTGCCACTGCTTATATGTCCTATGTGAGCAATCTGGTGAAACCTGCCGATCAGTGGAAAGCGGGTGCTGTGCCTCTGACCGCCATGATGAACGTGGAACGCCGTCACGGTGCCGATAAGCCTGTGATCCGCAAAGCTCTCGTGGAACTGGATGGCAAACCCTTCAAAGCGTATGCCGCGATCCGCGAAGAATGGGCTGTGAAGACTTCCTTTGTGTACCCGGGTCCGATCCAGTATTTCGGTCCGGCGGAAGTCTGCGATATCACCACGGAAACGCTCCGTATTGAGCATGAATAAGTCCTGATTGGAGAATTTTGCCATGCCCGAACAGAAAAGTGCCGGAATGGATGTCCGCAAAGTCGCGGAACTGGCACATCTTGATTTGAACGATGCACTTGCCGACCGGCTGCAATCCGAAATGGAAGCGATCGTCGGCTATGTGGAGATGCTCAATGAACTGGATGTGACCGGGATCGAACCGACTGCTCATGCCGTTGAACGGGTGAATGTCCTTGCGGAAGATCAGAGTTCCGCACCGTTCAAACGCGAAGTCATGCTTGCCAATGCACCGGAAACCATCAATGGTGAACTGGTCAAGGTCCCGCAGGTCCTTCCGGGGGAGGGCACGGCAGAATGAATACGGATATGAAAATTGATCCTGTGCGTCTTACACTCCGCGAAGCGGCGGATCTGCTGAATTCCGGCAAGATCACATCGGTGGAGCTGACTCAACTTTTTATCGACCGCATCAATGCGGTGGAGGAAAAAGTCGGTGCCCTTCTTGCCGTGGATGCCGATAAAGCTCTCGCCGCCGCAAAAGAAGCGGATATCCGCCGCGCGGCTGGAAATGCGTTGAGCGGATTTGACGGGATCCCCGTGACGCTGAAAGACAATATCTGCGCGAAAGATCAGCAGTGTTCCTGTGCATCAAAGATCCTGGAAGGCTATGTCGCTCCCTACGATGCTTTTGTGACGCAGAAACTCCGCGCCGCCGGATTCGTCCTGCTCGGCAGAGCCAATATGGATGAATTCGCCATGGGATCCAGCTGCGAAAACAGTGCGTATCTCAAAACAAAAAATCCGTGGGATCTTTCCCGCGTTCCCGGCGGTTCTTCCGGCGGCTCCGCAGCTGCGGTGGCGGCTGGGGAATGTATCCTGGCTCTCGGATCCGATACCGGCGGATCCATCCGTCAGCCCGCAGGTTTCTGCGGTGTGGTGGGGCTGAAACCCACTTACGGACGGGTGTCCCGGTCCGGACTGGTGGCGTTTGCGTCTTCCCTCGATCAGATCGGACCCATTGCGAAGTCTGTGTACGATACCGCAGCCATTCTGGATGTGATCGCGGGACAGGACAGCATGGACTGCACCAGTCTTCCCCAGGAGAAGGAAGATTTTGCCGCAGATCTTGTGGAATTTGAAAAGATGCCCCGTCTGGACGGTGTGAAGATCGGTCTGCCGAAAGAATATCTTTCTGTGGACGGTGTGGATCTCTCTGTGACGGAATCTTTTGAAAATGCGAAAAAGATCTTTGCTTCACTCGGTGCGGAATTCGTGGAAGTTTCCCTGCCTCACACAAAATATTCCATGGCGTGTTATTACATCATCGCTCCTGCGGAAGCCAGCGCGAACCTTGCCCGTTTCGACGGGATCCGCTATGGTCACCGCAGCAAAGATGCGGAAAGCATTGAAGAAACGTACTTCAAATCCCGCGGTGAAGGATTCGGTATGGAAGTTGCCCGCCGTATCATGCTGGGGACTTATGTGTTGAGCAGCGGTTATTACGATGCTTATTATCTGAAGGCGCAGAAAGTGCGTACGCTCCTGCGCAACGATTTTGTGGAAGCATACAAACAGTGCGATCTGATCCTGACTCCGGTCAGCCCGGTCCCCGCGTTCAAATTCGGGGAAAAATCCGATCCGCTTCAGATGTATCTTTCCGATATCTTCACCACGGCATTGAACCTTTCCGGCGATTGCGGGATCAGTGTTCCTGCCGGGATCGATCCGGTCACATCCATGCCGCTGGGCATCCAGCTGATGGCTCCCGCCATGGCGGAAAAGCGTCTGCTCCGTGCTGCCCGTGCATTTGAGATCGCCCGGGGTGAATTTCCTGCGGCGCAGGGAGTGTGATCAGGAAAAAACAAAGAAGGAGGATCACCGGTATGAAAAAATTTTTGACTGTGTTTTTTGCAATGTTGACGGCAGTGCAGCTTTTGGCTGTTTCCCCCGGCATGGAAATGACGGTGGAGGCGGTGAGCAGAAAAGCCATTTGCATCCATCCGCAAAATGAAACATCTTTGAAAAAGAACAGCGGAAAATATCAGGTGATCCTTTTCTTTGATGCACTTGCTCCCGATGCCGGAGCCGTGCTGAAATTGATCGATAATCTGCCGGATGCCATATTGACCGGACAGTTGCGCGTGGCGGCATTTGCCCGCAATCCGCAGCAGCAGGCAAAAGACGCTCTTTCGCCTTTTCTGCTGCAGCTGAAGCCGGAAAATCTGACGATCTATGCGGATAACGAAAAATCCGATGTGTTCAGAGAGTTCTGCAAAAACGAGGTGCTTCTGCCTTTTGCCGTGGTCATTCAGGATGGAAAAGTCCGCTGGAAAGGCATGGCAAGCGATGTGGAAAATGTGCTTCAGCAGTTGCGGACCGGAAAATTCAGTTTTCAGAAACAGCTCCGGATCGATATGCTCCGCCGGGACCTTCAAAGTGCGATCCAGGCGGGCTTGCCGGAAGCGATCCTGCGTGCCGCCGATCAGATCTTGCTGACCGATCCCGGTGACACCATTGCCATTCAGGCGAAACTTTATGTGTTTCAGGGACAGCGGCGTGTGGATCTGGCAAAAGCGTTTATGCTGGAACGCTGCGAAAAAGTCAAAGACGATGTACGGTTGCGTCTGGTCCTGCTGGAGATCCTCGGCGCGGCGGGAGACCGTTTCGGATTCGGCGAAGCCTTCAAGTCTGCGCTGAAAGATTTTGCAAAAGATGAAAACGCACAGATCCGTCTGCTGGGATTTGCATTGGAAAATGCACCGCTGGGATGGATCCCCATTCAGGAGGCAACTGCCGCCGCCGGAAAAGTCTGTGCGGAAAATACAAAGGCACGATATACACAGCGTTTTCATACATTCCGGTTGGAGATCCACGCACGGATCGCTTATCTCGGACTGGATATTGATAAAGCGGTGGCATTGCAGGAAAAAGCAGTCGCCGCCGGATACGGCAATAAAGCGATGCTGGATTATTACAGATCGGTGAAAGCATTGCAGAAGAAATCAAAATGACGCGGCTGATCCATTTTTCCGATCCTCACGAAAACGCGGTGTTTCCGTCCTTGCGCGGACTTTTTGATAAACGCATTTTCGGATACGCGAACGGCTTGAAACGGCGTTGTCAGCACAACAGTGATCTGCTGGATCGTGCGATCCGTTATATCGTGCAGGAAAAACCGGATGGTGTCATCTTTACCGGCGATGCGGTCAGTACCGCTGATCCCCGGGAATTTGAGGCGGCATTGCCTCATTATCAACCGTTGATCGACAGCGGGATCCCGGTGATCTGTACCCCCGGAAATCACGATCTTTATGTGAAAGATGGATCCTGCCGCCGCGCTATGGAAAAATTTTATGCCGCTCTCGCAGATAACGATTGTTTTAAGGCGGGATGCAGAAAAATCGGAAACCTCCGTGTGATCTCATTGCCGGAGGCAAGACCTGTTCCCATCTGGCTCTCCTGCGGATATTTGTCCGCTGAATCCGTACAGTTTGTGCTGGATGAAGTGGAAAAAGAGGATCCTTCTCCCATTCTTCTGGCAGGACATTTTCCCATTCTGGAAGATTCCCTGCGGCGGGGACTGCGGAATGTAAATGCGATCCGTGAATTGCTCCGGTCCGGAAAAATCGCATTGTCCCTTTGCGGTCACATCCATAAAGTTCAGCAGTGCGATCGTGAATGGATCGCCGGATCCGTCAGCCGGTACGGAAGCGTGACGGAAGTGTTGTGCGAAGATAGACAGTTGCATATCACCCGTCACTCTTTGAAAGACGATTGAGCGTTTTTTGCGCGACAGCAAAGTTGAAAAGCCGATCCGGAAAAAGCGCGGCGCGGCAGCGACCGGCGCGGGAAAAATTTTTCCCCGCCGGTCAAAGTTTTTTTGCGGCGGACTGCGGACTTTGTCCGCCGCAAAAAACTTCAACCACAGCGTGAAGCTGTGGTGCTGCCGCGCCGCGCTTTTTTTGTGAGATCATCCGGGTGAGTAAAAATTTTTCAAAAAATTATAATTCCGTTTGAAAAAACAGTATTTTGCTATATAATAAATACAGCAGGAAAAAAGTTGAAAGCGGTGACCTATGAGCGATCTTTTGAAAATGAAACTGGAAAAATCCGTGGCGGTGTTTGACGGTGCCATGGGAACGGAACTTTATAAAAAGAATTTTTTTGTCAACACCTCCTATGAAAATCTGTGTTTGAGCAATCCGGATATCGTTCGCGGGATCCACATTGCCTATAAAGATGCCGGAGCGGAGATCCTTGTGACCAACACCTACGGAGCGAACTTCAATAAGCTCAACAAATTCGGGTTGGGTGACAAAGTGGCGGAGATCAACCGTGCCGGAGTTGCCATTGCCCGGAAAGCGGCGGGTCCGGATCTGCTGGTTGCCGGGGATGTGGGGCCTTTCGGTGAGGTCCCGCCGGGAGTATCCTGCGATATCAAACAGAAATCTGCTGTGATCCAGGAACAGCTGGCTGCTCTTGCATCGGAGGCGTGTGATTTTATTCTTTTTGAAACGCTTGCCAGTCTGGAGGATCTGCGTGTAGCATTGGATGCGGCGAATGTGCTGCCGCTGGAAAAGCCTTTTGTCATCAGCTGCAAACTGGATGAAAATGCACTTTTGCAGGATGGCGGTACGCTGGCAGAGATCTTTGATCTTATCCGTGCTTCGGAGCTTCAGCCGACAGCTTTCGGGATCAACTGCGGGATCGGTCCGGAACCCATGCTTGCCGTAGCGGAAAAAGTGATGGCTCTTTCGCCGTATCCGGTGATCGTCCGACCCAATGCGGGCGCGCCGAAGAAAGTGGATGGACGGATGATCTCCATGTGCAGTCCGGAATATTTTGCCACATACGGAATGCGTTATGTGGCGATCGGAGCCAAAGGTGTGGGCGGCTGTTGCGGCACGGTACCGGCGGATATTGAGAATCTTGCCCGCTGGGTGCATCCTATGGCGCGGACGATCTCTCATAAAGATCTTTTCAGCGGTGCAACGGAAGCAGCGGAGCAGGAGGAAGTTCCCGTTGCAGACCGCAGCACTTTTGCGGCAAAACTTTCCCGTGGGGAATGGGTGACCAATGTGGAGATCGTGCCTCCTCAGGGGTATCAGCTGGAACAGACGATCGAAAAGGCGAAGATCTGCCGTGATGCAGGGTTCGACGCCATCAATATTCCCGACGGCCCCCGTGCCAGTTCCCGTTTGTCCACGCTGGTGACGGCATATCAGATCCAGCAGCTTGCGGGGATCGAAGCGATCCTGCATCAGTGCTGCCGTGACAAAAATCTTATCGGGATGCAGGCGGAACTGCTCGGTTGCGCACAGCTTGGCGTGAACAATATTCTTTTCATCACCGGCGATCCGCCGAAACTGGGGGCATATCCTTTTGCTTCGGGTGTGTTCGATCTGGATTCCATCGGCATGATCAAACTTCAGAAACGCCTGAACCGGGGTCTGGATGTGGCAGGTAAATCCATCGGAACTGTGACAAAAGCGTTCATCGGGGCAGGTGCCGATCCCAATGCCATTGACATGGAACGCGAGATCCGCCGTACCCGTGAAAAAATCCAGTCCGGTGCGCAATATATCATCACCCAGCCTGTGTTTGATGTGGCATCGCTGCTGCGTTTCATGGATGCGGTACCGGAATTATCTCAAATCCCGGTGATCGCAGGGATCTGGCCGCTGGCGAGTCTGCGGAATGCAGAATTTATGAAGGCGGAAGTGCCGGGCGTGGTGGTGCCGGATCCGGTGATGGCGCGTATGAGTGCGGCGCAGACAAAGGAAGAACAGCGCAGTGCCGGGATCGCCATTGCCCGTGAAGCGATCGCCGCGATCCGCGACCGGGTTGCGGGGGTTCAGGTGAGTGCGCCCTTCGGAAATGTGCATACAGCCATTGCGGTGGCACAGGGTTGAACTCAAAAATACGTAAAATTTTCATCTTTTTACTTTAAATTCTGCAAAAGAGGGTGTATATTATGACTCCTGCTCCGGAAGGAAACGGAAGGAACAGGATGGTTTGTATTGTTAGATAGAAGAAAGGACTCCAAAAATGACAAAGCGTGATCTTGTCGTTCGTATCGCATCTGAAACAGGTTTGATCCAGGCTGATGTTGCAGCCATTGTGCAGAAAACCTTGGACTATATCTCCGATGAACTTGCCGCCGGTAACACTATTGAACTGCGTAATTTCGGTGTTTTTGAAGTGAAACAGCGTAAAGGCCGTACCGGCAGAAATCCCCACAAGCCGGAAGTGACTGTGGCGATCCCCGATCGCAAAGTGGTCAAATTCCGTGCAGGCAAGGAACTCAAAGCACGGGTCCTCAACCTGAAATAATCCTGCTAATCAACTGAACGGACTGGAGGTCTTATCATGGCAAAGTCTTCGCCCCCGCCGGGAACAAGCGATTTGTTCCCCAATGAAATCACTGCCTGGCTTGAACTGGAAGAAACGGCACGCAGAGTATTTTCGCTGTACGGATACGGCGAGATCCGGACTCCGGTTTTTGAGTTTACCGAAGTGTTTCAGCGTGGTTTGGGGGACGAAACGGAAGTCGTTCAGAAGGAAATGTACACTTTTGAAGACCGCGGCGGAAGAAGTTTGACGCTCCGTCCGGAAGGGACCGCAGGCGTGATGCGTGCGCTTTCCGGGACCGAAGCGATGAACGGCGTGGAACAGCGTGTGTTCTATATGGGTCCCATGTTCCGCGGAGAACGCCCCTCTGCGGGCCGCCGCCGTCAGTTCCATCAGATCGGTGTGGAAAATGCAGGCAGGGTGGCACCGGAACTGGATGCCGAATCCATTGCCATGCTCAGTCATTTTCTGAATGAAGCGGGAGCGGGCGGTTTTGAATTGCTTATCAATACCCGTGGTGTGAAGGAAGACCGTGCGCCGGCGGAAGCTGCGCTGCGGGAACATTTTTCCGCTCATATTGACGGGATGTGCGAAGATTGCCGTACGCGCCTTCAGAAAAATGTGTGGCGTATTCTGGATTGCAAACAGGAATGTTGCCGCAAAGTGGTGGATACCGCTCCGGATGCGGCGTCACTGTTCGGGCAGAGTTCCCGGGATTATTTCAAACGCGTCTGCGATATGCTGACGACCTGGAATGTCCCGTTCAAAGTGGAACCCCGGCTGGTGCGCGGTCTGGATTATTATGTCCATACTGTTTTTGAATTGACGCATACTGCGCTCGGCGGACAGAATGCCATTGCGGGCGGCGGCAGATATGAATTGACTGTGCCCGGATTCAATAAACCGGTGCAGGGTGTGGGTTTTGCCGCAGGGATGGAACGGTTGCTGATGGTGCGTGAAGCTGCCGGAAGAATGGCTCCGCCTGCTGCCGGACCGGATGTATTTTTGCTGTCACTTGGCGATAAGGCACTGGCGTTCAATGGGAAACTTGCCGGAGATCTGCGCAATGCAGGAATCTCCACAGCATTGGAATATGAAGCCAAGAGCATGAAATCGCAAATGCGTTCTGCGGACCGTTTGAAGGCTGCGAAAGTTTTGATCCTGGGTGATTCCGAGATCGAAGCCGGTGTTGCTGTGTTGAAAAATATGGCGGACGGCAATCAGATCCAGGTTCCCTTCGATCAGATCATAGCAACGCTTCTTCAGAAATAAGATGCGGAGTGAATCATGAACGAAAAAATTTACAATATCAATATTGAACGGAAATATCCTCTCCCGACACCGCAGGAGATTCAGGAGGAACTTCCTCATACCGAGGAGATTACGGATAGTATCTTTCAATCCCGTACTGCAGTGACTCATATTTTGAAACGCAATGACCGCCGTTTGATGGTGATTTGCGGACCGTGTTCCATTGACAATCTGGATTCTGCGTTGGAATATGCACAGAGATTCAAAGCATTGCAGGAACGCGTGGGTGATAAATTTTATCTGGTGATGCGGGCATACTTTGAAAAACCGCGTACCACTGTCGGCTGGAAAGGAATGCTCTATGACCCCGATCTGGATCAGAGCTTCAATATTGAAAAAGGTCTGCGTATGGCGCGTCAACTGCTGATCAAACTGGCAGAAATGAATATTCCTGCGGCGACCGAATTTCTGGAACCGATCATTCCACAGTATATCGCCGACCTGATCACATGGGCGTCTATCGGCGCACGGACAAGTGAAAGTCAGACGCACCGTCAGCTTGCCAGCGGTCTTTCCATGCCCATCGGATTCAAAAATTCCACCGACGGTTCCATTACCGTTGCCGTGGATGCCGTAAAAACAGCCAGTGCCTCCCATTCCTTTTTGGGTGTGATCAATGACGGTCGGACCGGGGTGTTCAGCACCACCGGAAATCCTCTTTGTCATGTGGTGCTGCGCGGCGGCGCACAGGGACCGAATTATACTTCAGAAAATATTGCTTTCACCCGGGAATTGATGCGCCGGAAAAATGTTCCCACTCCCGCAGTGGTGATCGATTGCAGTCATGCCAATTCCGGCAAGAAACCGGAAAATCAGCCGAAAGTCTTTATGGATGTGATCGATCAGATCAATCACGGGGAAACCGCTATTGCCGGTGTGATGCTGGAAAGTTATCTGCATCAGGGCAATCAGAGTATCACTCCCGACCGTAAAGCCGGTCTTTCCCTGACCGATGCCTGTCTTGGATGGGATGAAACGGAAAAGACGATTCTTGAGGCTTATGCAGCACTGAAAGTCTGGTGAGGGGGGGCGCGTTGTCTCGCTTGGATCTTTGTGCCTTTGCTTCGGACGCTGATTCGGTCACGGATGTTTTATCCGCTCCCTCATCATCGCCTTGCAAAAACGCAAATCTCCGGCGCGATACTTCCGCGCCTTTTCTGGATCGGTGGCTCAACTGCGCTTCGCTTGTTTGCCACTGGCGGCAAGTGAGCGCAGCGAAACTGAGCCGCCCGAGAGAAGTGCGCTTTGCGCACCCCGCGGATGAGGCGTAGTCGGAAGGATTTTTTTCATCCGTTGAATCGAAGGGCGGAAGCCGCACCATGCAAGGCAATTTTAAATAAAGTTTGCCATTCGGTCAGCCTTGTCCTATAAGTCCCGGAAGTCCTATAAGTCCCAGAAATGCGCCTGCGACACCGTTTGAATGTCCCAGCCAGTGAGCTTGCCGGTAGGCGGCACGCGTTAGCGAGAGCCGCCCAATAAAACGGGTGCTTTGCACCCTCGCCCGAGATAAGTGCGTTTTGCACATTTTTTTTGTACGGATTTGTACGGATTTGTACGGAGGGTGATGTGGTCAAATCCGGGCTTTTTTTCTCCGTACCGATCTGTACCCATCCGTATTTTAATAAATAAAATGTTGAAATTTTCTTTCCTGCGCGTGCAAAATATATAAAGTGGTGCTATATTATCTCCATGAGTATGATTTAACAAAAAAAATTATCAAAACACTTGGAGAAAAAGACGATGTCTGAAATGCCCAAAGCCTATGAAGCGCCGGATGTGGAAGCCAAATGGTATCCCATCTGGGAAAATTCCGGTCTTTTCCGCGGGAAAGCCGAACCCGGAAAAAAATCTTATTCCATTGTGATCCCCCCGCCCAACGTTACGGGAAAATTGACCATGGGGCATGTTTTGAACAATACGCTGCAGGATATTCTGATCCGTTGGCACCGTATGCTGGGTGAATCGGTCTGCTGGTTCCCCGGAACCGACCACGCGGGGATCGCCACGGAAAGCAAAGTGGACCGTGTGCTGCATGAAACCGAAGGGATCGGGCGTATTCAGCTCGGCCGTGAAAAATTCATTGAACGCGTGTGGGATTGGAAACGGGAATACGGCGGCACGATCATCAAGCAGTTGCGCAAACTGGGTACATCCTGCGATTGGGAACGGGAACGCTTCACCATGGATGAAGGTCTTTCCGATGCGGTGAAACAGGTTTTTGTGCAGTTGTACGAAAAAGGCTATATCTACCGCGCCACGAAAATGGTGAACTGGTGTCCTGTCGCTCAAAGTGCCCTTTCCGATGAAGAAGTGATCTACAAGGAAGTCGCCGGAAAATTCTGGCATTTCCGTTATCCGCTGACGGATGGATCCGGATATCTGGTGGTGGCTACGACCCGTCCGGAAACACTTTTCGGCGATACGGCTGTGGCTGTTCCCATCAACGACCCGCGTTACAAACATCTGGTTGGCAAGACCGTTCATCTGCCTCTGACGGATCGTGAGATCCCCATTATCGAAGACGAACATGCCGATCCCGAAAAAGGGACAGGCTGTGTGAAGATCACACCTGCCCACGATCCCAACGACTATCTGGTGGGCAAACGCCACAATCTGCCTATGATCAATGTGATGAACCGCGATGGTTCCATGAATGCGGCTTGCGGCAGCAGATATGCCGGTCTTGACCGTTACGAATGCCGGAAATTGTGTGTTGCCGATATCGAAGAAGCCGGTCTGCTGGAAAAGATCGAAGATATCAAACACAATGTGGGTTTCTCCGAACGCGCCGGTGTGGAAGTGGAAACACTTTTGAGTACCCAGTGGTTCGTGGATATGAAGGAACTTGCCAAACCTGCTATCGACGCGGTGCGCAACGGTGATATCAAATTCTATCCGGAACATTGGACCAAAACTTATTTTCATTGGATGGAGAACATCCAGGATTGGTGTATCAGCCGTCAGATCTGGTGGGGACACCGCATCCCGGCATGGTATAAAGAAGGCACCGATGAAGTGTATGTGGGTGTGAATCCTCCGGAAGGCGATAACTGGACGCAGGAAGAAGATGTGCTGGATACCTGGTTCAGCTCCTGGCTGTGGCCGTTTTCTATTATGGGCTGGCCGGAAGATACACCGGAACAGGCTTGTTTTTATCCCACCAATGACCTTGTGACAGGTCCGGATATTATTTTCTTCTGGGTTGCCCGTATGATCATGGCGGGGTATGAATTCAAAGGCGCGCTGCCTTTCCGCAATGTGTATTTCACCAGTATCATCCGCGACGAGATCGGCAGAAAATTGAGCAAATCGCTGGGGAACAGTCCCGATCCGCTGGATGTGATCGCACAGTATGGTGCGGACGCGCTGCGTTTCGCCATGATCTACATTGCACCGGTGGGGATCGATATCCGTTATTCCAACGATAAGTGCGAACTGGGCAGAAACTTTGCCAACAAACTCTGGAACGCCTGCCGTTTCCGCAATATGCAGGGAAGCGTGACTGCCGGTTTTGATAAACTGACGATCCCTGTAGAAAAACTTACCGGTGATGAACGGTTGATCCTGGCGCGTCTGGATAAAACGATCGCAGCGGTGAACGATGCGCTCAAGTCCTTCAATTTCCATGCGGCGGTCCACGGGATCTATGAATTGGTGTGGAGCAATTTCTGCGACTGGTTCATCGAATCGGCAAAGGTCCGTCTTTACGGCACGGAAGAAGAAAAATCCCAGGTGCTGGCTGTGCTGGATTATGCACTGTGGAACATTCTGCGTCTGCTGCATCCCTTTATGCCGTTCATTACCGAAGAACTGGCACATCAGATGGGCTTCCTGAAAGACGGGGAATCCATTATGGTGGCGGCGTATCCGGAATCCTTCGGAGCATCTTATCTGCCTGCGGATACGGAAAATATCTGCACGCTGGTGCAGCAGAAATACGATCTGGTTTCTGCCGGACGCAATCTGCGTCTTTCCAGCAATATTGCTCCGGGCAAAAAGATCATGTTCTATGTTGCGGCGGCGAATGACGCAGCGGAAGCCTATCTCAAATCCGATCTGGTGAGTCTGACATCGCTGCTGAATGCTTCGGAAGTGGTGATCGGCAGAGATGAATACAAATCTGACGACGGCACGGGCGCGCCCTCCATCCTCTGTGATGCCGGCGCGATCTTCCTGCCGCTGAAGGGTCTTGTGGATGTGGCTGCGGAAAAGGAAAAACTGGAAAAACAGAAAAAAGATCTTCTCGGCTGGATCAAAGGTTCTGAAGCGAAACTCGGTAATGCCGGATTTGTGTCCAAAGCACCGCCGAAAGTGGTGGAAGATGCCAAAGCGCACCTTGCGGAACTCAAAGAAAAACTTGCCCGTGTGGAATCGGCTCTTGCCGCATTGAAGTAAGGGTAAAAATAAATGAGAAAGTTCCTCCTCACCATGTTGACCTGTGCAGTTTCAACTCTTGCCGCTGCGGTGGAGATCAGCGGAAATAACTGGTCTGCCAAATGTGATCCTGCTTTGACTGCCGATGATGCCAAACGCATTTCGCAGGATGGCAAAATGCCGGAAGGCGCATTGGCATTCAAACTGGAAAAAGATATGCGCGATCTGCGGAATGTTTTCGGCGGGAAACGGCGGTACGATTACAGAACGGACCGTGCCGTTGTTTATGCAGAGATCCTTTCCGATGCAGATAAAGTGCAGGCGGTCGGAATCGGCTGTGACTGGTGGCTGACCTGTTTTGTCAACGGAGAAATGTTTTACACCACGGAACCGGACGGGAACCATTATCATCCGATCCATGTGCTGAACCATGTGGCAAAGATCAAACTGCGCAAAGGTGTGAACCGGATCGCATTTCTGGTTCGTCCCGGTGAAGCCAGTTGGATGTTTGCCTTCCGTTTTCTGCCGGATCTGACGAACTGGTACGATAATTACGAAGACAATGTAAAACTTTTCAAAAAGGCTTTTCCGAATCCCCACCCGTTCAAACTGCGGCATAAGGTGTATCTCACCCATCTGACACCCGATGGCGTGCAGTTCAACGCGGAATTCGGCGCACGGACTGCGCTGTGTGCGAAGATCTTTGAAAACGGCGAAGCTGTGAAAACAGTCTGGAATATGGAATACGGCATGAAGACCGCGCGGGAATTTCATCAGTTCCGTGTGGATGGACTCAAGCCGGATACGGAATACACCTACGAACTTGCACGGCTCAATACTGCCACCACGAAAACGGTAAAAGTGGCGGAAGGGAAGTTCCGGACTTATCCTGCAGTCGGGCTGGATCACAAACTTGTCCTGATCAGCGATACTCAAGTATTGGATGAAAAACGCAAAAAAGCCATTCTTGATGCCAAAGCCATGGTGCCGGGAGCCAGCGCGTTTGTGCATTTGGGGGATCTTTCCAACAGCATGGACGATGTGGAGAAACGCCTGTTCAAAAATATGCTTGATCCGCTGAACGGGATGCCTTTTGTCGCAGTGCGGGGCAATCACGAGTTCCGCGGTGATGAAACGGACGATTATGTAAAATATTTCGGGCGTCCCTACGGTGCGTTCCGGATCGGCGATGTGCTGTATATCTATCTGGATACCGGGGAAGATAAACCGCTGGTCAACAAACCGAACCATTATACATTGCGCACCGATACGGAAGAACATTTCCGCGAACAGGGAAAATGGCTGAAGGATTTGATCAAAAGCGATATGTGCAAAACGGCAAAACGGCGGATCGTGCTGACGCATTGCACACCCTTCTTGTTCAGCTCCGTTTATTTCCGTAAACAGCTCGATTTGATCACAGACGGTGCATTTTTCGGAGAAAATCCGGAATGTCCCGTCGATCTCTGGATCTGCGGACACACTCACAGTCCGTACCGTTACGATCCCGTTACCGGAAAAATCTATGGTGCGGGTGCCGGAAGAAAAGTTTCCGAAGAGGATGCCGCCACCATCAAATTTCCCGTTTATGTAAACGACGGACCCGGCGGACTCGGCGTGAACCTTTCTGCGTTGGAACTGGTCAATAACAAAGATGGTATCACACTGATCATGCGCGATATGGACAGCAAACGCGTGATGGATCATATCCGTATCGTACGGGGCAAACCCATTGAAGCGATTTCTACGGAATTTGTGGATACCGAATGGGTCAGACCGGTCAAAAAAAAGAAGAAATAACGATATCGGCAGAAATGTGAATTTGCTGCGGCTGAAAGTGAAGAAAAACAAATGTTGAAACAAATTTTGACCATGTTTTTTCTGCTGGTGTTCACCCTGACCGGTGCAGAATTGCAGCGGGGATCCTTTGCAGCAGTCTTTGACAGAAATCTGACGCCGGCGGACGCCGGAAAAGCATCTCTGCAGGGAAATTTGCCGGGAGAAGTCAAAAACTTTCTCATGCGCGGCAGATTTTCTTACGATTTGAAAAATCTGAGTCCCTCCTATACACCGATCAGGGATGCGGCACTGGTCTCCTTTGTGATCACGGCGGAGCAGGATGAAGATATCGTGTTGGGGGTGGGTGTTGATTACTGGTTCACCCTGTTTCTTGCGGGGAAACAGATCGCCACCTCCGAACCCGAAGGCGGTGGGGAACTTTACGAAAACGGATTTTATGTCCGTCAGTACAAAGTATCCCTGAAAAAAGGTAAAAATTATTTTGTGATGCACACCCGTCCCGGCACAGCCAGCTGGAATATTGCGATCTGCAATCTTTCCAATCTTGTGGCCTGCGGACCCTATGTGTTTGAGGTTGATCGCGATTCTGCCGTGGTGGCGTTGGAATATCATATGCCGCTGGCGGTCTGGCTTTGCTACTGGGAGGATGGTAAAGAAGCGGAAAAAAAGATCTGCAAAAGTCTGGTTTACGGCAGGATCGAATTGAAAAAAATGCATCGTTTCAACCTGAAAGATCTGAAACCGGATACGGTTTATCATTATGTGATCCTGCCTGCCGGAAAATTGAATCAGCCGGATGCTCCGTCCGGTTCGTTCAAAACTTTGCCGGCTGCCAGGACAAAACATGTGATGACGGCGATCAGTGATACCCAGCTCGGCTCGGCAAAACGGATGGAAGTTATCCGGAAATTTGCAGAATACGGTGTGTTGAAAAACACGGATCTTCTGGTTTCGCTGGGGGATGTTGCCAGCACATTTGGTAATTTCAATGCTACATATTTTGATACTTTTCTGAACATATTTCATCAGGCAGGCGTAAAAGCACCGTTCTATCCGGTCCGTGGAAATCACGAATACCGCGGTGCGGATACAGATCGCTATGCAGAATGGTTCGGGCGTCCGTATTATGCGTTCCGCTATGGGGATGTGCTGTATATCGTGCTGGACACCGGGGAGGAGCGACCGTTCCGGATGAAATCGACTTTCACCTGGCGGACAGATACGGAATCTTATTTCGCGGAACAGAAAGCATGGTTGGAAGATTTAGTGAAAAGCGATCTTTTCCGGACCGCCGGAGTACGGATCGTGCTGGCTCATGCCACACCTTTTATATTCGGCGGACGCTGGTTTGCACATAATATTAACCGGGTCGCCGGATGTTTCATGGGGGAAGATCCGGCATATAAGATCGATCTCTGGATTTGCGGGCATGTTCACTCGCCTTTCCGGTATGATCCGGTTACCGGTGATACCTTCGGACCGCCGGGAAACGATCCGAAAAGAAAACCGTGGGGACTGCCTGTTTATGATAAACGCCGTGTCAGTTTCCCTGTCTATGTGAATGACGGACCCGGAGGATACGGGGCACAGTGCAGTATGCTCCGTTTGGAAGTGGATGGAAAAAAACTGCATTTGAAATGTACCGCAGATGACGGCACACTTCTGGATGATGTTGTGATCGAACAGGGTAAACCGATCCATGTGAAAGAAACGACTTATATCAAATACGAAATCAGAAAAGATGAAAAACATAAAATGAAAGGAAAGTAAAAAATGTCAGGAATCTTTAAAGCTTACGATATCCGTGGAATCTATCCCGGACAGTTGAATGAAACGCTGGCAGAAAAGATCGGCAGAGCATTTGTCACCTTCACCGGTGCAAAAAAAGTGGTGGTCGGCAGAGATATGCGTCCCCACAGCAAACCGCTTTTTGAAGCATTGACCAGAGGTCTGACGGCACAGGGTGCCGATGTGATCGATATCGGTGAATGTTCCACCCCCATGAGCTATCATGCCAATGGTAAATTGGGTGCAGACGGCAGCATTATGATCACTGCCAGCCACAATCCCGGAGAATGGAACGGATTTAAACTCTGCCGCGCACAGGCTGTTCCCATCAGCGGTGTGACCGGTATCAAAGATATCGAAGCTCTGGTGGAAGCCGATCAGTGGACTGCTCCGGAAAAGACCGGATCTGTTTCCTCTTACGACATCGCTGCGGAATATGCACAGTTCCTCCGCTCCTTCGTGAAATTTGATAAAAAATTGAAAGTGGTGGTGGACTACGCCAATGCCATGGGCAGCGCAGAAATCGCCGGGATCGAAGATCTGTTCGATATCGTTCCCATGTATAAGGAACTGGACGGTACATTCCCCAATCACGAAGCCAATCCGCTCCATCTGGAAACATTGGATGCCATCCGCGCGAAAGTCGTGGAAACCGGCGCGGATTTCGGTGCCGCATTCGACGGCGATGCCGACCGCTGCGGATTCATCGACAACGAAGGCAATATCATCCCCATGGATCTCTTTACTGCTCTGATCGCACAGGATACCCTTGCTGACGCGCCCGCAGGAACGCCCATTCTGTACGACCTGCGTTCCAGTTGGGCAGTGAAGGAATCCATTGCGGAACACGGCGGAAAACCCGTGATGTCTCGCGTGGGTCATGCCTTCATCAAAGCGCAAATGCGTGAAGTCGGCGCGGTCTTTGCCGGTGAACTTTCCGGTCACTACTACTACAAAGAAAATTTTGTGGCGGAATCTCAAGGTCTTTCCATGATCAAATTGACCAATCTGATTTGCAAGACCGGCGCAAAAGTTGCAGATCTGGTGAAGCCTCTGAAAAAATATTTCCAGAGCGGCGAGATCAACAGCAAAGTCGCCGATACTCAAAAGATCCTGGATACCATCCGCGCAAAATATGCCGATGGCAATCAATTTGAGCTGGATGGCATCAGCGTGGAATATTCCGACTGGTGGTTCAACGTCCGTGCCTCCAATACCGAACCGCTGCTGCGTCTGATCGTGGAAGCCAAAGATCTGGCAACGATGGAAGCGAAGCGGGATGAATTGCTTTCGCTGATTCGCGGGTGAGGCGCGCGGGAGAGGGCGCGTTGTCTCGCGGGCAATCCTGAACCTTTCCTGCACCGTTGGCTCAGTCACGGATGTTCAATCCGCTCCTTCGCCACCGGCTTGGAAAAATTCAGCCTTGCCGCGCGATACTTCCGCGCGGGGCGGCAAGTGAGCGAACGCGAAACTGAGTCGCCCCAAGGAACGGGTGCTTTGCACCCCGCCTTTTCTGGATCGGGCTTTTCAGCTTCGCGTTGCTCGCTTAAAGCCAATACGCAGGCGGCACGCGTTAGCGAGAGCCGCCCAATAAAACGGGTGCTTTGCACCCCGCGCGGGGCGGTCAGACCAAAGCTCTGGATTTGTACGGAGGAAGATGTGGTCAAAACCGTGAGATTTTTTCTCCGTACCCATCTGTACCCATCCGTACCCATCCGTATTCCGCTCCGGCGGAGCCGCTCATCCGTTCCGCCCTTGTCCATTCTTGTCCGTTTTTGTCCGCAGCACGCACGGTTGTCGGACTGACCACCGATCGCTTTTCAAGCGAGACAGGCTTTATCCACGATATCGATATAGGGCTTGGTGAGTTTTTCGGTTTCAAAGATGACCAGTTCATTTTTGCCGCGTTTGAGCCATACACCGGGGATATACAATGTGGAGCCGGGTCCGATATCCCAATATCTGCCCAGCACATGACCGTTGATCCAGGCTCCGCCGTGAACGCCGGGGAACTTGAGATAGCAGTCTGCCGGATCTTCATTCAGATCAAATTCGATTTTGTAATATGCCGGTTTGCCTGTGAGCCGCTGTTCAAAAGGTTTGTAGTTCAGATTTCCCGGCGGCGTGGCGGAGGGCAGGCACCACATTTCCCAGTTCACCAATGTCTGCCACTCAAAAGCAACATCTTCACAGATGCCCTTGCTGTCGCGTCCGGTAAGATGTCCGTAATTGATACGCCCCATATTTTCCACGAGGAGTTCCAATGTGGCACCTTCCGCGCCGAATTCCCGCACCGGCGTGATGCTTTCTTTATCGTTGCGGTAATAAGTGAAGAACTGTTCGCCATTGAGATACACATTTGCGCGGTCGCGCACCTGACGGAGTTCAAACTTGCCGCGTTTGGGACCGGTGACTTTCGTGCGGTAGAACACATAGCCGAAGTCCTGTCCCAGTTCTTCAAATGTCAGCGGGGAGGGATCGCAAACTTTTTCTGCGATGTTATCCAGATTTTCGTGCAGCGGCGCGATCGCGGAGATATTGAGTCTGCGGGGAGTCAGTTTTCTGCCGGTTTCCGGCGTACCGAAGGGGCGGTCCGGTGCATATTTGCGGATGACTTCCTGAAACGCGAAAAATTTAGGTGTGGGGTCGCCCGCTTCATCCAGCGGTGAATCATAATCATAGCTTGTCACATCGGGTGCGTAAGGGGTATCAGCAGTTCCGTTTGCACCGGCGGTGAACTCAAAATTTGTGCCGCCGTGGAACATATAAAAATCCACGCTTGCGCCGGCTGCGAGCATATCATCCAATTCTTCTGCCGCACTTTCGGGTGTACGGGTATGGTGCTGACCGCTGCCCCACGCATCGAACCAGCCGCACCAGAATTCCATACAGAATGCGGGATCATCGGGACGGATCTTTTTACCCATATCGAACGCATCCAATGCCCGGGATCCGAAATTGAGACAGAGCGGTGCGCCGTCAACGGTGCCGCCTTCGATCATCAGAGCTTCCGATCCGGAGGACCAGAACGCAACGCCATCGGCAGTGAACAGCGGAATGGTGAATCCGCCCTTGCGGTAAAGATCGCGCAAATAGGCAAGATAGGCTTTATCGCAGGAATAGGAACCGTATTCATTTTCGATCTGCATGGCGATCACCGGGCCGCCGTTATCGTATTGCAGCGGCTTCAGTTTGGGGATGATCACATTCAGATAATTGGTCAGCGCATCGATATAGGGTTTGTTTATGCGTCTGTAACGGATGGCGGGTTTGGTCATGAGCCACGCAGGAAGTCCGCCGTTGTCCCATTCCGAACAGATATACGGACCGGGCCGGAGGATCACATAAAGACCGAATTCCTGTGCCAGCTTGATATAGGCTTCAATATCCAGCATTCCGGAGAAATCAAACTGTCCTTCCCTGCGTTCATGCAAATTCCAGCACATATAAGTTTCAATGCAGTTCAAGCCCATCTGGACCGCCTTCTGCATACGGTCGCGCCAATATTCCCGCGGTACGCGGAAGTAGTGCATGGCTCCAGCAATGATCTGAACGGGTTTGCCGTCGATGATGACGGAGCGTTTTTTGAATTCGACTTTACTTGTCATATTTTTTTTCTCCTGTGTTGTGCGCGCTGACTCGCTTGGATCTTTGCGCCTTTGCTTCGGACGCGGTCTCGGTCATGGATGCCTGATCCACTCCCTCGACCTTGCCTTGCCAAAACGCAAATCTCCGTCGCGATACTTCCGCGCAGCTGTGCCGTATTTTGTATTGTTCTGCAATCCTCTGCGCCTTTGCTTCGGACGCGGTCTCGGTCATGGATGCCTGATCCACTCCCTCGACCTTGCCTTGCCAAAACGCAAATCTCCGTCGCGATCCTTCCGCGCAGCTGTGCCGTATTTTTTGTTGTTCTGCAATCCTTTGCGCCTTTGCTTCGGACGCGGCACCCTTACATCAATTTGAAGCCGGGGAGGTCCTGAATATCCACCAGACCGCGCACGGTTCCGTCTTCATCCAATACGACCAGATCATCGACTTTCCGTTTTTCCAGAACTTTCAGGATCTCCACAGCCAGAGAATCGGCACGGACAAATACCGGATTGGGGGTAAGGACTTCCGCCATAGTGCGGGTGAGGATGGAAAGATCGTTTTCCACTTTCCGGCGGAAGTCGCCGTCCGTGAAGATCCCCAGCAATTTATTGTTGCCGTCCACGATGATCGCGGATCCGCACCGTGCCGCCGTCATTTTTACAAGGGTTTCCTTGACCGTGGCTTCCGGTCCGGTCAGCACCATTCTGTCCGGACTGCGCATAAGATCGCAAACACGCATGGTGACGGCTCTGCCGATGGCACCGCCGGGATGGCGTCTGCCGTAATCTTCTTTTGTGAATTTTCTGCATTGCAGCAGCACCATGGCAAGTGCATCTCCCAACGCAAGATGTGCCGTGGATGTGGTGGTGGGGGCAAGATTGAAAGGACACGCTTCCCGTTCCACCGATGCGATCACGGCGATATCGGAAAGTTTTGCCAGTGTGGAATCGGCAACGCCCGTGAAGCAGGCGACCGGTACACCCAGCCGTTTTGCCGGTACGATCATACGGGTGAGTTCCTGTGTTTCGCCGGAATAAGACAATGCGAGCATGATATCATTTTCCTGAAGCATCCCCAGATCGCCGTGCATGGCTTCCACGGGGTGCATGAAAATGGAGGTGGATCCCGTGGATGCCAGTGTTGCCGCCATCTTTTTGCCGATATGACCGCTTTTGCCTACACCGGTAATGACGATCTTTCCGTTCTTTTCCAATGTTTCCATACAGGCATTGACAAGACGGACAAAATCTGTGCCGATCTGTGTTTTGATCGCGTTCAAACCTTCGATTTCGATTTGGATCGCCTCCTGCGCGGCGGCGATGATTTTTTCTTCTGCGGTCATATTCTGCTCCCTGAATAAAGTTAATCTTTTGCTGACCGCTGAAATATACCACACATTATCGGTAAAAACAAATCACAAATCCGGTAAATAGAGAAAAAAACGATATGCCGCGTTTGCAAAAAAGCACTTTGCGGGGTATATTAAACAGCGATTTACAACAGAAAAACTTTTTTGAAGGAGAAAAAATATGGATTCCTGTAATTGGAACGAACGGTGCCGCAAGTACACTTTTATCGACGGCGAAAGCGCATTTCAGGTCAATTTTGCCGGTATGGATTTTCAGGATGATGCCCTTGCCGGAATGAGCAAACGCTTTGAAAGCGTCCACGCGGAAATGAAAAAAATCGAAGCAGGGGAAATCAAAAACCCCGATGAAAACCGTAAAGTGACTCACTTTACCGATCGCGCGATCTATACCAACAGCAGCGAATTTGCCGATGTGGAAGAATTTGTGGAACAGCTTCGCAGCGGTGCCATCACCGGCGCGACCGGCGAAAAATTTGAATATGCGTTGATCAACGGGATCGGCGGTTCCGCATTGGGTCCGCAGCTGGTCCAGATGGCGATCAACGGTCCCTACTGGAACGAACTTTCCGATGCACAGCGTCGCGGTTATCTGAAAGTGTACTTTCTGGATAACACCGACACCGCAGGTGCTGCCGACGCGTTGGAAGTGTGCGATCTCGCCAAAACTCTGGTGGTGAATATTTCCAAATCCGGCGGAACGCAGGAAACGAAAAACAATATGATCGACTGCATGAACGCATACCGCGCAGCCGGTCTGGATTTTGCAAAACATTCCTGCGCAATCACCATGCGCGACAGCGAACTGGATCAGCTTGCCCGTTCCGGCAACTGGCTCCGCGTTTTTGAAATGGCAGAATCCATCGGCGGCAGAACCAGCGTCACCAGCATCGTGGGACATCTTCCCGCCGCACTTGCCGGTGTGGATTTCCGTGCGTTCCTCGCCGGTGCGTGCCACATGGATAATCTCACCCGTGAAGCCGATCTGCTGAAAAACCCCGCCTACATGCTGTCCGCCATGTGGTTCCTTGCCGGAAACGGGAAGGGCGACCGCAATATGGTGATCGTGCCGTATTCCGACAGATTGATCCTGATGAGCCGCTATCTCCAGCAGCTGGTCATGGAAAGTCTCGGTAAAGAACTGGATCTGGACGGCAACACCGTTCATCAGGGCTTGAACGTCTTCGGCAATAAAGGCGGTACGGACGCTCACGCATTCATCCAGCAGCTCAACGACGGACGCAACGATTTCTTCATCACCTTCATCGAAGTCCTCCGCGACCGCGCAAAAGTGGATATCGCTCCCGGTGTGGGAATGGGTGATTTCCTCCACGGCTTCATGACCGGTCTTTCCAACGCGCTCCGCGGCAAAGGCAGAAGCGTGATCGAAATGCGTATGGACGATGTCAATGAATTCAATCTGGGTATGCTCATTGCTATTTACGAACGCGCAGTGGCGGCATACGCGGAACTGATCCACATCAACGCATTCCACCAGCCGGGTGTGCAGGCTTACAAACTCGCCAGCAAGAGCGTGATCAAACTCCTGACTTCCATGGAAGAAAAACTCGCAGGAATGGAAGGCTTCTCCGGGACCGCAGGCGATTTCGCCGCAAAACTGGAACTGCCGGAACAGGAATATGAGATCGAAGGGATCCTGGCAAAACTTTCTGTGAACAACGACCGCCGCTCCCTCGGATTTGACCTGATCCGCACCTGGGATCCCGTCCGGAGCTGGGTCTATACCGTTCGCGGAAAATAAGGAAAACTTGCCAAAAAATCACAGAAAAACGATGTTTCGGACTTGTAATTTTGTGAGGATGTGGTATAGTTAGGAAAACGAATTAACAGAGCCCGGCGCGGTACTGCTGCGGTATGCAGCCGGGTCCTCATAAAAAGAAAAGGAATATCGAAGATGAAAAAGTTGTTTGCAATCTGTTTCGCATTGATCGCCTGCGCGGCTGTATTTGCTCAGAAACCCGCGAAGATCGCAGTCTATGATGACGTTGCCACCCTCGGTACCGTTCCGGACAGCGATACGCGTACGGGGAATCTGGTTCAGGAATATTTCAAATCCGAGCTGGCGACCCACTCCGGCTTTGAAATCGTCAAGACCGCATTGAATTTTGATATTCTTGCCAAACATGGTGTCCGCGCAGGGCAGAAACTGACGGCGAAGCAGATCGCCGGGATCTGCAAGGAAGTGAAAGCGGATTACTATTGCACAGTGGGCATCGGCCGCAAGAAAGACGGTTTGACGATCACGATCAATATTTATGATGCGGCAGGTAAGGAAAAAGCCTCTGTGACGAAAGATTTTTCTGATGTGAGCCGTGCGGATATTGTGAGTATCGAACTTGCCCGCAGCGTGGCAGTGGCGATCCGCGGCAGAAATCCGGTGGACGATGTGAATCTGTATCAGATGAAACAGCGTCTGGATGAGCTGATGAAAGAAAAAGAAGAAGAATCTGCGAAAACCGCGCAGTAAATTGCGAACGGCGATGGATAAGATCCGGATCAGCGATATTGAAGTCTGTGCGATCATCGGGACTTTGCCGGAGGAACGGCTGGCACCGCAGACAGTGATCATTTCTGCGGAGTTGGGCGGTGATTTCCGTGCAGCGGGTCTGGCGGATGATTTTACGCTGACTTTTGATTATTCCGAAGCGGAACGCCGGATCTGTGAGTTCACGGAACGGTCGTCTTATCAGTTGCTGGAAGCGTTGGCGGAACATCTTGCGGCGCATCTGCTGGAACTGGATCATCTTCAATGGGTGCGTCTGCAGATCGTCAAGCCGGGAGCGGCGCGGATCGCGCGGAGCATCTCCATTGAGATAGAACGAGAAAAATTATTGAAAAATATATAAAGGCACTTGAAAAATATTCCGGGCAGGTGTATATTAAGTGTCAATTAAGAAAAAAAAAGCATCCGTAAAACAAATAACAAACACAACACAAGGAGTTGTAAAAATGGCTATCAAAGTCGGTATCAACGGATTTGGTCGTATCGGCCGCATGGTTTTCCGTGCTGCAATCGAAAACTTCGCAAATGACATCGAAATCGTCGGGATCAATGACCTTCTGGATCCGGACTACCTGGCATACATGCTGAAGTATGACTCTGTCCATGGCATTTTCAAACACGAAATCGCAGTGGAAGGCTCCAGCCTGATCGTTGACGGCAAGAAGATCCGTCTGACTGCTGAAATGGATCCCGCCAACCTGAAGTGGAACGAAGTCGGCGCAGATGTCGTTGTTGAATCCACCGGTCTGTTCCTGGAAGATGCCAAAGCCCGCAAACACATCGAAGCCGGCGCAAAGAAAGTCATCATGAGCGCGCCCTCCAAGGACAGCACTCCGATGTTCGTGTACGGTGTGAACCACACCACCTATGCCGGGCAGGACATCATCTCCAACGCTTCCTGCACCACCAACTGCCTTGCTCCGATCTCCAAAGTCCTCAACGACAAATTCGGTATCAAGCGCGGTCTGATGACCACCATCCACGCTGCCACCGCAACCCAGAAGACGGTTGACGGTCCCTCCAAGAAAGACTGGAGAGGCGGCCGCGGTATCCTCGAAAACATGATCCCCTCCTCCACCGGCGCAGCCAAAGCAGTGGGCAAAGTTCTCCCCGTCCTCAACGGCAAACTGACCGGTATGAGCGTTCGCGTTCCCACCTCCGACGTTTCTTTCGTTGACCTGACCTGCGAACTGGAAAAGGCTGCCACCTACGAAGAAATCTGCGCTGCGATGAAAGAAGCCAGCGAAGGCGAACTCAAAGGCATCCTCGGCTACACCGATGAAGCAGTTGTTTCCACTGACTTCCGCGGCGATGCCCGTACCTCCATCTTCGACGCCAAGGCCGGTATCCAGCTCGACCCGACCTTCGTCAAAGTCTGCTCCTGGTATGACAACGAATGGGGCTACTCCAACAAGGTCCTGGAAATGGCTCGCGTCATCTCCAAGTAAGATCTTGAATCGGATCTGAACTCAAGCCCGGATACTTGACTCAAGTGTTCCGGGCTTTTTTGCCATAAGCGGCAACGAATCACTAATTTTTACGACAGAAGGAAACAGAAAATGAACAAGAAAACTCTGCGTGACATCGATCTCAAAGGCAAACGCGTTGTGATGCGCGTTGACTTCAACGTGCCGGTCAAAGAAGGCGTGATCAAAGACGATACCCGTATCAAAGGGGCACTCGCCTCCATCAATTATGTGCTGGAACAGGGCGGCAGCCTGGTGCTGATGAGCCATCTCGGCAGACCCGATGAAAAAGGCATCACCGGTGACACCACCCTCAAAACTGTGGCTGCATATCTCTCCAACATTCTGGGTAAAGAAGTTGCATTTGCGGAAGATTGCGGCGATGCAGATGCCAAAGTCGCAGCAATGAAACCCGGCGATGTGCTGATGCTGGAAAACACCCGTTATCACAAGGAAGAACAGGCAAAGCGCAAACAGAAAGACGGCGAATCTGAAGAAGATTTCAAGGCTGCGAAAGCTGCGCTGAAAGAACAGCAGAAAGAACTGGCGAAGAAGCTGGCTTCCTACGGCGATGTGTATTGCAACGATGCCTTCGGCACGGCTCACCGCGCTCATGCTTCCACGGCAGTCATCACCAAATATATCGGCACCAGCGTTGCCGGTTTCCTCATGGAAAAAGAAATCGAATATCTCGGCAATGCCGTTGAAAATCCGGTCCGTCCCTTCGTGGCGATCCTCGGCGGTGCCAAAGTTTCCGATAAACTGGCTGTGGTGAAAAACCTGCTGAACAAAGTTGATACGCTCATCATCGGCGGCGGTATGGCTTATACCTTCCTGAAGGCGATGGGTCATCAGATCGGCAACTCCCTCTGCGAAGACGATCAGCTGGAATATGCAAAAGAAATGCTTGCTTCCGCCAAGGAAAAAGGCGTGAACTTCCTGCTCCCCATCGACACGGTCGCTGCTGATAAATTCGATGCAGAAGCCAACACTCAGATCGTTGATCAGGATATTCCCGAAGGCTGGATGGGTCTGGATATCGGGCCCAAGACGGTGGCACTCTATGCCGACGCCATCAAATCCGCCAAAACGGTCGTCTGGAACGGTCCCATGGGCGTGTTTGAAATGGAAAAATTCAACAAAGGCACCTTCGATGTCTGCGCGGCTGTGGCTGAAGTCAAAGCCAATGGCGGCATCTCCATCATCGGCGGCGGCGACTCTGTGGCTGCGGTGAACAAGAGCGGTCTGGCTCCGAAGATGTCCCACATCTCCACCGGCGGCGGTGCATCCCTCGAATTCCTCGAAGGCAAAGAACTGCCGGGCGTGGCTGCACTCAACGATAAATAATTTTACGGACGGATCCTGCTGTACGGCGGGATCCGTTTTCTTTCGCCAAAAGGAAAAACGAAGATGAAACAAAGCATCAAGATCCTTGCTGTCGGCAACAGTTTCTCCATTTCTGCCGGTCGTCTCATGCCCAGTTTTGCGTTGGCAGACGGCAACGGTATCAAATTCACCAGTGCCTGTATCGGCGGCTGTTCTCTGGAACGCCACTGTCAGGAACTGGAAAAGAGCGAAGCCGATCCCAATTCCCGTCCTTACGATTATACGATCTGGCACATTGCCAACGGTCGCGTGAGATTGGAATGGGTTTCCGAAAAACGCGGCGGAACTCTGATCGATATGCTCAAGGACGATGTGTATGATGTGATCACGATCCAGCAGGCAAGTCATTTCAGCTGGAAACCGGAAACATATCAGCCTTTTGCTGATACATTGATCGCCCGCCTCCGTGCGGAACAGCCGCAGGCGAAGATTCTGGTCCAGCAGACCTGGTCCTACCGTTGTCAGGATGGTCGTCTTCAGCCCGGCAGCGAATGGGGGATCGATCAGACTGAAATGTACAACCGTCTGGATGCTGCATACAGAAAACTGGCGGATCAGTACGGATTTCAGCGTATCCCCACCGGGACTGCCGTGCAGATCGCCCGTGCAAAATTCCCCATCAAATATCAGGTCGTTTCCAAGGAAGAACTGGCGACTTACCGCTGGCCCGATCTGCCGTCGCAGGCAGGGGATGTGGTGGGCGCCATGCACTGGGGCAAAGATCCTGAAGGCAAGCGCGTGATCGGTATGGACAATATCCATTTGAACACCCGTGGCGAATATCTGCAGGCGGCAGTGTGGTACGGTGCGATCTACGGAGTGGATCCCCGCACGGTGGATTGCAAACACCCTGTGATCGATGATGAAGATGCCGCATTCCTGCGTGAATGTGCATACGAAGCATTGAAAGCGGAAGGATATTTCTGATGACATCGGCTGCGAACGGGACATTCGGGATCTGCTGCGAACCGGAAGATACTGCGGTTTACGCAGATGCCGGATTCGACTATTTTGAATGTACTGTCGCGTGGATGCTGTGTGCGTCGGAGGATTACCGCAAACGGATCGCCGATGCCGCGCTTCCCTGCCGCGTTGCCAACTGTTTTCTGCCGGGCGATTTGAAGATCACCGGAGAAAATATTGACCGGAAACGGATCGCGGATTATGTGGAAAAAGCTCTTTCCCGAGCTGCGGAATGCGGTATCGAAACGATCGTTTTCGGTTCCGGATCCGCACGGGATCATGCTCCGGATTTTCCGGCGGAACGCGCCGCAGGGCAGATCCTGGAATTCGTTCAGGGCATCACTCCGGCATTGGATCGATTCGGAGTGACGCTGGCGGTGGAACCTTTGAGTGTGCCGGACAGCAATATGATCAACAGTGTCGGGGCAGGTGCCGCACTGGTGAATGCCGTGGCACATCCCCGCGTGAAACTGCTGGCGGATTCTTATCACTTCTACCGGATGCAGGATGCTGTGGATTCGCTTGTGTGGAGTCTGCCCCTTCTTCAGCATATCCATGTGGCGACACTGCCTTCACGGCTGGCGCCGGGGATGGAGGAATTTGATTTTGCTCCATTCCTGAATGTTCTGAAGAACGGCGGATACAGCAAACGGATCTCGGTGGAATGTCATCCCACAGCAGACCGGAAAAAAGATGCGGAAAGTGCCATTGCGCTGCTGCGTCGGATCTGGGGTTGATCTGCTTGCAATTTTGCAGAAGATGTGATATATTATTCAGAGAACAAGAAAAACAAAAGAACCATCATATTAACAGAAGGAAAACGGATATGGCAGTCAAAACTTTTATTGCCGGTAACTGGAAAATGAACAAGACCGCAGCGGAAACCAAGGCTCTCTGCGAAGCTCTGAAAGAAAGCCTTGCTCCCTATGCCGGTAAAGTGGAAGTGGCAGTTTGCCCCACCTTCACCAGCCTTGCCACGGCAGTTGAGATCCTGAAGGGATCCAATGTGAAAGTCGGCGCACAGAATATTCACTGGGCGGACAACGGTGCTTTCACCGGTGAAATTTCCGGCGAAATGCTGAAAGAAATCGGTGTGGAATATGTGATCATCGGCCACAGCGAACGCCGTCAGTACTTCGGTGAAACCGATGAAACGGTGAACAAACGCATCAAAGCCGCTCTGAAATATGGTCTGAAACCCATCTTCTGCATCGGCGAAACGCTGGAAGAACGGGAAGGCGGTATCACCAATACCGTGATCGAAAAGCAGGTCAAAGGCGGTCTGGCGGACATCACTGCCGCAGATATGGCTATGATTACCATTGCTTACGAACCCGTGTGGGCGATCGGTACCGGCAAAACTGCCACTCCGGATATGGCGCAGGATACCCATGCGTTCATCCGCAAAACGCTGGTGGAAATGTTCGGCGCAGCCGGCAACGAAGTCGTTATCCAGTACGGCGGCAGCATGAAGCCGGAAAACGCAGCTGAACTCATCGCCAAAGAAGATATCAATGGCGGTCTGATCGGCGGCGCGGCACTGAAAGCAGATTCTTTCACCAACCTGGTGAAGAACGGCATCGGTGCATAATCCGATATTCGGATCTATCGCATTTGCAGAGCGGATCGGGAAACCGGTCCGCTTTTTTTATCGCTTTTTTTATAAGGAGAGATGCCATCGGCAGGGACTGCCAGGAGATAGCCGCAGAAAACTTCCAACCCTTCCTGATATTGGCGCTCGGCGTTCCGGCGTTCCGGCGGGAAAACATTTTCCCGCCGGAACTTTCTTTCAGCACAGGAAGCGAAACGGCTTCCTGTGCTGAAAGCATCCCCCTTGTGCCGCGGAGGCGGTACAAGGGGAGCCGGAACGCCGCGCGCCGATTGTCTTTTTGCGGCGATATACATTTATCTCTTCATGGAGAAAACAAAGAACTTTTATAACAATGATGTTATTTAATCCGGTGCAAGAACTGCAAATCTCCAGAGATTTCAATTTTTTTTATAAAAAAAGTTTGAAAATTACGCGTATGCGTGCTATAATTATAGACCTGACGTCCCGTCCTGATGGAGGGGATGCCATTTTGTGTGCATAAAAGATTAAGAAATATTAACATAATACAGGAGAAAAAAATGATTTCTATTCTGAATGTGATCGTGTATGCGTTGATCGTTTTGATCGCGATCGTACTGGTTGTGCTGATCCTTGTGCAGCCGTCGAAAGATGGCGGGCTCGGTTCTGCGTTCGGCGGACTCGGAGAAAATGTGTTCGGGGCTCATGCAATGGATCATCTTTCCAAGGTGACTGTGTGGTTGATTTCGGCATTTTTTGTGCTTGCACTCGCATTGACGGTGTTGAACCGTTATGAACAGAAAGACGATTCTGTGATGGCGAAAACGGCTGTTGCAGCAGCCGCGAAGAATGTGGAAGACGCCGGCAGCACGGAAGAAAAAACTCCGGTTGCTGAAGAAGAAAAAGCCGCGGAAGGCGAACTGAATGTGGATGCTGTTCCGGCAGCTCCGGCAGCGAAATAAAAGTAACTGCGTTTCTGGTAAAATAACGAAAATCTTACACTTTTTCCGAAAAAAAAGCGGAAAAATGTGGAAAAATGTGAAAAAAACGCAAAAAAACTTGCTGTTTGCGGTATTTTTTACTTGAAAGTAGCGGGAACAGATAGTATTTTTCCGTAAATGATAGTTGTAACGAATTTATTGACGAGGTTGTGATGATGAAAAACAAGATCTTGATGACAGCGGTCGCGCTGTCGCTGCTGCTTGGTTTCCAGTCTCTCCACGCTCAAGGACGCAGCAGTTCAAAAGAAAAATTGCTGACTGTTTTGACTGTGAAGGGTTCCAGTGAAAAGGCGGAGAAGGGTGTGCCGTCGTATATCCAGACAACGCTGAAAGAAACGTCCCGGTTCAAAACGGAAACGGAACAGATCGAAAGTTCCGGAAGTGACCGTAAAAATACACGCGGCTGGATCGAGATCGCAGTTCCCTTCAAGACGACATACAGCGAACGCACTCCCTGGTTGGAAAATACCGAAGTCGAGATCCGTGTGATGGTCCCGATGCGCGATGACCGTATGAAGATCACCTGGGGTGTTCTTTCCGGCAAGATTCTGCTGGCACCCATTCCCAACAATCCTGTTGATACGGCGAAAACCACACATTATTTCCGTGCGTATATTCCGCCCTACATCGTGGCGCGTTACTTCCCCGCCATTGAGAAACGCAAAGATCTTGAAAAAATCGTGGAGGCATTGCCTGTTTTTGTGGCATTCCGTTTGAGCAACGGCTCCATGGCATACGGCATCCGTCCGCTTGAGAAAGATTTTGCGAAGTTTGCAGGAAAATCCGGTATCCCGGCGTTCCCCGCAAAAATGAAGATCGAACCTGCCGCCACCGGCAAAATGTTCGCAGCGTTTGATGCGAACCCCCGTACATTTTTTGAAGTGCCGGATGCGATCCTGCCTGCGAGCAAGACCCCCTGGGCATGGCATGAATATGATAAACAGGTCAATCCTATTGAAGACACGAGGAGAAGATAATGGCTGGTCAGGAGTTGATTCTTTGTATTGATATCGGCGCAGAGAGTATCAAAGCGTCCGAATTTCTGTGTTCGGCTGAAAATATTGAATTGAGCCGTTTTGCTTATTTGGAATACATCAATAATGATGAAGATGCGTCGGCATTGGATGCCACTGTTGCGGCACTGAAAAGCATCATTTCCACGAACAAATTTGCTGCAAAATCTGTTTATCTTTCTCTTTCCGGTCAGAATGCGCTGATCCCGTTCATCAAAGTTCCTGCGATGACCACGGAACCGGAAAAGATCCGTGAACTTGTTACTTTTGAAGCAAAGTCCCGCATCCCCTATGCACTGGATGAAGTTGTCTGGGATTATCAGTTGATCGACAATCCGGATGGCGCGGATGAAATCGATGCGATGCTTGTCAGCGTCAAAAATGAAGAAGTCATCCGGATCACGGATGCTGTGGAATCTCTCGGTAAAAAAGTCAAATCGGTGGAAGTTTCCCCGACTGCACTTTACAATGCGGTGCGTGCTAACGGGATCGGCGATACACAGTGCGAAATGATCCTGAATATCGGCGGCAAATCTTCCACGCTCGTATTTGTGGATGGTCCCCGTTTCTTTGTGAGATCGATTCCCATCGCGGGTAACTATATCACCCAGCAGATCGCAAAAGAATTCAATATTCCCTTTGCGGAAGCAGATGAAATCAAACGCCGCCACGGGTTTGTGGCTCTCGGCGGTGCATACGACGAACCGGAATCCGATGTTGCGGCGACCGTGTCCAAGATCGTGCGTAATGTGATGACCCGTCTGCATGGCGAGATCAACCGTTCCATCAATGTCTATCGCGCACAGCAGCATGGACGCAAGCCGGAAAAACTTTATCTGACCGGCGGCAGTTCCATTATGGCGTTCACTCCGCGTTTCTTTGTGGAAAAACTCCGTATCCCGGTAGAATATTTCAACCCGTTCCCGATCATTCCGATCGCGCCGGATGTGGATCGTGATGCCCTGCAGGAACTGGCGCATCTTTACGGTGAAACGATCGGTCTTGCACTGCGTCATTTCCGTTCCACTCCGGTGGAGATCTCTCTTGTTCCGGAACAGGTCAAGCAGCAGAAAGTGATGAAACGGAAATACCCGTTCTTCTATCTTTCCGCGATTTTCCTGCTGGGCTATCTGGGGGTTTCCTACTGGTCTCTGGATCGTCAGGCGAAAGAAATCGATGAACAGAGAAATCAGATTTCCTGGAAATTGCAGGAAAAGCAGTCCCACGAAGCCGGTATCAACAGCGCGAAGAACGAGCTGAAGAAAAGCAATGATAAATATGCTGAACTGGAAAAAATGCTTGCCGACCGCAATGAATTCATCCCTGTTTTGAATGAAATTCAGGAACAGGTGAAAAATTACAGCGAAGGTCACAAGTGGATGGTTTGGATCACCGAGCTGCGTTTCAGTGATAAAAAGATCAAGTTGGATGGTGCCAGCGATGATCAGGCAAAAGAAAGCCGTGCTGCAAAACGCGCCAAAAAGAAAAAGAACAAAGCCAATGCCGGTAAGGTACAGAAAGAAAATGATTTGTATGTGTATCTCAACGGATACGCCATCCGCAATCAGCGCGACAGCGAAGATGTGATGACGATCGCATCCCGTTTTGCTTTGAGAAATCTGAAACCCCGCCTGGCGGAAAATGATGAAGATGTTGAAACCAGTTTCGACAGCGCACCGCTCATTCAGGGTAAGATGGATCAGGTTTGGCGCGATGCTGCCGGCAGTAAAGACAAAGCCAACAATGTCAGCGGGTTCCGTTTCAGTGCAAAAGTTTCGCCTGAAAAAGTCCGTGCAGCCCAGATCGCTGATGAACAGAAAGATTCAAAAGAATAAGGTGCAGGTGAGATATGTCAGCCAAAACAGTTATTTCTGATTTTTACAAGAAAAATAAAACACTGGTCACTTTCCTGATCCTGACGCTTATTGCTGCTGTTGTACTGATCGCCATGTGTGTTTCCACATGCGATCACATCAATACCGCGATCGTGGAGATCAAAGACAAGGGCGCAAGAGTGGAAGCCATCAACAGCAAGGGCAAAGCAAAAGACCGCACGAACCCCAAGATCGTGAAAGGCAATGCCGCCCGTATCAAGAAAGACGCTTCGGATCTGGCGGATAAGACCCGGGAACTGCAGCGCGTTTGCGGTCAGGGACATGATGCGTTCTTTATTGCCGCTTTCTGCGGAGAGGATATGCCGGAAAATATGAGAAGTTTCGGTGCGTATCTCAAGGCGTTTGCCACAGTGACCGCCAAAGGGGAATTCAAAATCGCCGATTATATCAAAAGCCCGTCTTATTCCCAGTTGGGCAAGATCTTCAACGCAGTCCGCGATGAAGTTGCGAAAAATGATGAAGCCAAAGCTCAGTTTGATAAAGCATTCGCAAAATTTGCAGATGCACTGGCAAAATCCACTGCGGAAAATCTGAAACAATTTGAAAACAGTGCGGAATCCGCTCAGGATCTGCCTGCAAAAGCCGTTTTTCTGCAGGTCCTCGGCTTGCCGCGTACGATCCACAGCGATAATTATCTGGCATACCGCAACCACCTTTGGGATTCCTTCGTCCGCGCTTATGCGGCTGATGGCAGCAGAGCAGTTTCCGCTTCTGAACTGGAACGCATGATGAAAAACAAGCGTGACGGTGAAGATAAAGACAGAGGTGTGATGGGGCAGCAGAGTGAATCCAAACCGGTTCAGGAAAATATCGTGCATCTTTGCAAACTGTTCCAGATTTACGAACAGGTTTTGCAGAAGGTGAAAGAAGTCAGCACAGAAAGTACGGATAAAGGTGATTTCATGCTGCTTCAGTGCGCACCGCCGAAAAATATTGAATTCGGCTACAAAGATCTCGGGAACGGTTATCATGCTTATCAGCTTGAACTGACTGTCCGCGGGACGCTTGCTGATGTCCGCGCGTTTGTCAACAAACTTCATCTTGCTTACAAGCAGAATCATGTGTTTGCCATGTATAACTTCTCTCTGAAGAGTTATGTGCCGGAAAAGAAAGGAAAGCAGGATGTGGTCGCTGATCTGAACACAGAAATCTTCCGCCATGTTTTTGCATACAGCACTTTGCTGAACAATATCCTCGTCGGAGAGGTCACCAGTGAGGCAAATGCAGAAAATGCAGAGGGACGGCAGGAAGGTGTTGTGCAGGAAGAAGCCGCTGCGAAGAAGATTTTGAAACCTTACAGTATGAAAGATGACAAGCACTACGGTGCGATGCTGCTCGGGTTCGGACATGACAAATGGGTCGTCGCCAATTTGACTTTTGATTACATCATTTTCAATCCGGCGATCTCCAATGTGAAAGATAAAAAGAAATAATGGATAAGGAAGTGAAAAATGAACTCAAAATTCTGGCATAATCATTACGAAAAAGTCATTCTCGCGACCTTGTTGATCCTCTTTTGCGGAATGCTTCTGGTTCAGACAAAAATGATCCAGGAAAACAGACGCACACAGGTGAAGGAGATCATGGAAAAACCGGAACCGCCGGTGGATATCGAACCGCAGGATTACAATGCTCTGCCGAAATATCAGAAAGACACTGTGTATTCCGGCAATATCGGCAGTTGGGCTGTCTGGGAAAAAGAAAAAGCAGATAATGCCCGCGATATTTCCGATATGATGACAACGATCCCGTTGTCCATGTGTCCCTATTGCGTCAACCTGATCCATGCGGATTCTTTCCCCGCCAAGGTGGAAGTGAAAGCCGGACAGGATGCTGCCGCTGTGGAAAAAGCAAATACCAAAAAGTGTCCGTATTGTGATGCCGATCTGAAACCCCGTACATCTGCTCAAGCTGCATTTGTGGCTGAAGGCGAAGAAAAGGTCGCAGAACCGGATAAAGACAAAAACGGCAATGATATTGATGACGAAATCGAACTGAAATACGGTTTGAGCATTGAAGTCGATCAGAGCAATGAAGATCCGGACAAAGATGGTTTCACCACCCGTGAAGAGTTGGATGCCGGCAAGAGCCCTGTGGATCCCAAAGATCACCCCATGCTTATCTCCAAACTGTTTTTGGATGGCGCACCTGCCAATGTCTCTTTTGAAGATATTTTGAACACGCAGATCGCGAATCCGGACAGAAAAGTGAAGGAGATCAGAATCCTCGGCAATGATACTTTTGTTTCCAAGGATGGAAAATCTGCAACGCTTGCACTGCGTGTGACCTATCAGAATCCCAGATTCCGCAATTATCTTGATTATGTGAAACTTGGTAAAGTGATCCCGTATTACAAAGCCAGTATCAATGAAAAAGATAAAGATGCCAATGCAGGATTGACAAATTTCCGTTTTGTGCAGGTCATTCCCGGAAAAGATATGAAATCTCATGTGTTTGTGCTGGAATCCGGCAGCTTGAAACTGGAAGCAAACGCCGACCGGAAGATTGGTACGCCCTTCCACAATGTCAGTTTCTCTCATGTGCTTCATCCGAATGGGATCGCAACTTATACCGATAAAGAATTTGAAATCGGCAATGCTGCGACCGGCGTTGAAAAATATATTGTAACAAAGATCGTTTCCGGTAAAGATCCCTATGTGGTTCTGACTTCTGTGGCTGATAAAAAGCAGTACACGATCAAGAAAGAAGTCGTGCAGGTGGAAGCGGAAAGCGATGCGCAGAAAGTGACAGAATAAAACATGAATAACAATAATAACATATCTAACAAGGAAGATGCTATGAAGAGGAAACATTCATATTTTCTTCGGAATTCTCTGCGGGCGGGAATGCCTGCGGTGACTGCCGCCCTTTTGACTCTTGCGGGTTTCGCAGTCGCTGCGGAAAAATCTCCGGCACCTGCACAGAAGACTCCTGCCGCCGCGCCGAAAGTTACCACTGCACCTGCTCCGCAGAAAAAACTTACTGCGGCTGAACAGCTGACGGCGACCGTACTGGAAAAACTCAAATTTGTCAAAGCAAATGACAATCCCGGCCGGTACACCGAAGCATTCAAACAGATGAGCGAAATCGAAAAACTGATCGCTCCCACATTGAAACTGGTCAATGGAAAAATGTGTCCGCCGCCTTACCTTGCAGCGGCTTATGCTGAATACGAAAAACTTCTTCCCAATGTCCGTTATGGTGCAGCGGAAGAATATTTCAAAGCGGCAACTGCTCTTTTTCAGACCGGCTTGAAGGATCCTAAAGCAGATCCGGTGATCTATGATAAAGCCAAAACGCTTGCCTATGATGCTATGGCGATCTACTATTGCGGCAAGACCTGGAAAGATCTCGGCAATGATCCGGCGGTCCTGGATGCGGCATTGGTCGGAGCCGATAAAAATTTCCACAGCCGTGTACGCATGTTCATTGATAATTGCGATTTGAAAACGGTCGGTCAGCCTCTCAATCTGATGAAAAAGGTTGAAAATGTGAGAAAAAATGAAATCGAGCGCGCGATGCAGTTGATTGCTCAGGTTGATGTGTTGGCAGATCCGGAAAATAAGCAGTATCGCGATGCTCTGATCCGTCTTCAGGAAGCCAAAGGCTATCTGTTTGATGCCAATGGTGTTGTGCTGCCCGGTAAAGAGATGCCGGAAATGGCACGGGTTTGGAACAGCAAGATGGAGCAGGTCCGTAAACTTTACGGCGAAGAATTGTTTACGAAGGCCCGTGAACTGCATTCTCAGGCATTGAAGAAGGGTGCTACCGCTGCCGGTGTCGCCATGGCGCAGGAAGCAGAAAAAGTCGCACTGGAAGCGAAGACTGTGTATTACACGGGACAGTTTGCAAATCAGGTTGCGAATCAGAATGTTGTGAATGGAAAGATCAATCATCTGAATCAGGATTTCTCCATTGATATTGAAGAATTCATCCGTTCCTGCAAAAAGATTGCGAAAGCCAAAAAATTTGCGGATGAAACACACAATTCCAAAGTGGATCCCAACTTTGCGAACCGCCAGAGAGAAATTGCAACGCTCTATACTCAGGCGGAAAAGATGTATCGCGACAAACAGTATTCCAAGGCGCGTGATCTCTGCGAACAGATCTTCCTGAAAGATCCGCTGAACCAGCGTGCGATCCGTCTTCTGGACAAAGTTTACAAGAAACTCTACTACTATTCCGAACTGCGCGTTTTCAACGAAATGCGCAAGAATGACGCGGAAACCGTGTGGAGCTGGGTTCCCCAGATTGTCCGTCATGACAATCCCAATACAGCTTCCGATGAACGCGCTCCGGGTTCCGACGCTCTTCTGGATAAACTGAACAACACCCGCATCAGTGTCAATTTCAAAGATATGACTTTGAGCGAAGTGATTGATTCCATCAGCCACAAGACCCGCAATGCGGATCCCAATCAGCAGGGGATCAACATTATTATCAAAGGGATGGTTGACAACACCAGAAAAGTTACGCTGGAAAACATCAAAGATATGCCTGTGAGCAAGATCCTTGATTATATCGTGGCGGAACTCGGTGTCGGCTGGTCCATCACCGATAACTGGATCATCACCATCGGCAACGATGTTCAGGATTATGAAAGTCGCGAATTCCCTCTGCGTAAATCTGCTTATTCCGCCATTACCGGCAAGGATGGTGAAGAAGAAGAGGAAGAAGAATCCGGCAATGATGATCCTTATAACATGGATACGATCAACAAAGGTGTTACCGGACAGATCGCGAAACAGCGTATGATCACGGATGACGACCTGAAAGCGGAATTTGAAAAACTGGGTGTGGTGTTTGACGCCAACAGTGTGATTTCCTACAACAACAACGAACAGAAAGTTTTTGCAAGAAACCGCCGTTCCGAATTGATCAAACTGGAAAAACTGATCCGTGAAATGGATGTGGAAAGTCCGATGATCCTGGTGGAATCCAAGATCCTGGAAATTTCTCTGAACGATCAGGAAGAACTCGGTTTTGACTGGGTCCTTACCAGCGACAACAACACCAACAGCAGCCGTACCTTCAACATGGTTTCTCCGCTCCGCAGCAGCGGTTTCACCAACAACATCATGTTGAACAGTCTGAACGTGATCCCGAACTTCCACTTGAGCGGATCCAATCTGAATTTGAACCTTTATCTTACCATTACTGCAGTTGACCGTACCGACCGTATGGAACTGCTCTCCACGCCGAAAGTTGTGGCGACCAATGGTATCGATGCGGAAGTGAAGATGGTCCGTCAGGAATACTTCCCGGAATCCTGGAATGAACCGGATGTCAGCGTGGTCAGCGGTGACAGCGGCAACGTGGAATTCCAGCCTTCCTATCCGGAATTCGGCGATCCCACCGATGTGGGTATCTCCTTCAATGTGACGCCGACGATCTCTGAAAACAAGAAGACGATCCGTCTTGCTCTGAAACCTTCTGTGACCGACTTCACCGGTTGGACCGATTACAGCTATGAAGTTGCGATCATTCACGGAACCGACCCGGATGAAGACCCGCCGGAACCGGAACTGCCGGTTTACCCGAACGATACGGACTTTGGTCCGGATGCGATTTGGGAACTGCTCGGCAATCAGGAACAGAGAACGAAAGTCAGAATGATGATGCCCGAAATCTCTGTCCGTGAAGTCGAAACCAATGTCAAGGTCTATGATGGTCAGACGCTGCTCATCGGCGGTCTGATTATTGACAAGCACACCACGATGGAAGACCGTTTCCCGATCCTCGGCGATCTTCCGCTGATCGGCAGACTTTTCACGAAGTCCGCGTCCGCAACAACAAGAACGAACATGTTGATCTCCGTGACGACCCGTTTGATCTATGGCGATGGTTCTCTCTATGGTGAGAGCCTGCCGAACGGTTTGCCGGATTTCGGTCGCTGATAGGAGGATTGACACATGAAAAACAATATGAAAAATAATATGATGGAGGCAGCAATGCAGTATATCCGTAACCGGAAACACATTTCTGCGGCGCTTGCGGCGTGTCTTTTCCTCGGTGGAACTGCAGCTGTCACCGGTGCTGAAGCCAAAGCGGCTCCGGCGAAAGCACCCGCCAAAGCGGAAGTGAAGGCGGCACCGGCGAAAGCCGCACCTGCCAAAGTGGCGGTGAAAGCGGAAATCAAAGCGGCACCGGCTCAACCGAAATTGGATCCTGCGTTGCAGAAACTCCTTCGGGATGAACGGGTCAAGCGCGATGATCTGGATCTCAATGCCCGTGCGAAACGCGATCTCGGCAGAGAATATGTGAAACAGGGGTATTATGAAAAAGCGATCAACGAATTTGTTTCTGCTTTGGATTTGTGGAAGAAATGTGATGGCGGCGGCTCTGTGATGAGTGCCCGTTACAAAAATGACATTGAGTCCATGCAGAAAGAAATTGCTGACACCTATCGCATTTGGGCGCAGAGTCTTTATGACAAAGCTGCAAAACTGGTCCGGTTGCTGGAAGCAGATCAGCCGACTGCTGCCAAGATCGACAATGTCCGCAAGGCGATCGGTTTCTGCAAGAAAGCAATGGAAATGTACCCGCCCTGCAAAGATGCGATGGAAAAAGAGATCGAAAAATACGAAGGGATGATCTATTCTCTGGAGTTCAAGAAGGATGTTGCGCTGCAGGTTGTCGATCGTGATAACGAAGACAACAAGAGCGAAACGGAACTTCAGCTTCAGCGCGGTCGTGCGCTTTACAAGATCGGTCGTCTGAATCAGGCGCGTCAGTGCTTTGAACGGGTGATTGCCCGTGAGCCCTACAATTCTGTTGCGATCGACTATCTCCGCCGCATTTATCTGAAGCTGGAACGGATCGGTACGCAGCGCAAAGAGTTGGAACTTGCCAAAGCGATCGATGAAGTCGCCTGGAATCCCATTGCTCCGATCCTGTTGAACGAAATCGATCCTGTCAACGAAGAAGAAGCGAAGGAAGCTGTGGAAAAAACGCCCCAGACCAACCGTCAGCTTTATGAATTGCTCCGCAAAGTCAAACTGACTCATCTTGAGTTCAACGAAACTCCGCTGAATCAGGTGATCGAATATCTGCAGGGTCGTGCAGCGAAGGAAACGAATCAGCATATCAACTTTGTTCTCCGTTTCAATGCACCTGCTGCGAAAGCGGCATCCGATGGGGATTCCGGATCTGAAGATGACAGTCTGGCAGAAGAAAGCAGCGAAGAAACCGTGACGGCAGACAGCGCATCTGCGAAGATGCCGAAAGTGAACTTCATGTTCGGCGATGCGGATTCTCTGCAGGAACAGTCTTTGTATGACATCATCAAAGTGATCTGCGAAAACACCACTTATGATGGACCCAACGGTCAGGAAGAACTCTATTTCCGCGTGGAAGAACATGCCGTGGTCATTGCTCCCAAGAGCGTGGTGCTGGATGATCTTGTGACGGAACTGTTCCCGGTTGACAAAGCGGCATTGTCCGGTGCGATCAACGGCGATCCGGAAGATGAAGAAAAATTGAAGAGCTACTTCAAGAAATACAATATCACCTTTGACAACAAGGCAACTGTGCGGTATCATGAAAAGATGGGGTGCATTGTGATGACCAACACTCCGGAAAATATCGATATCACCTATGAACTGGTCAAAGGCGGCAAATTTGAAACGGATGAACCCCAGATTCAGGTGCAGGTCAAATTCACGGAAGTGACCATGAATGACCTGGAAGAATTGGGCGCGGAATATATCTTCTCCCGCGAAACGATCAGCAAGGATTTCTCCTGGGAACAGGCAAAAAACATGTCTGAATCCGCATGGAATGAGGCATATCAGGAATATTTGAAGACCGGTATTCCTCCCCAGGGAGCGGGTGTGAAATATACCACCCAGCCGCCTCCGGCAGAAGCAGAACCCACGATCAAGACGGTTCAGGACCCGAACACTCTGAAATGGTGGCAGGTCACGATCCCGCCGGACAAAGTGGAAAATATCACCAGCTACACCTCCAAGAAGAGAACATTCAAGGCGAATGACAGTCTGGTGCGCAATGCACAGGCAGATTACCTTGCCTTCGGTTCCGCAACGGAACGCCCGGATACAGTGTTCGACTGGAGCTATGCCCGCCACAACGGTTATAACATGAACATCAAGATCCATGCATTGGATCAGGCGGATTCTGTGGATGTGCTTTCCAGTCCGCGTGTGACCACGCTGAACGGCGAAAGTGCCACAGTGAAGATGGTTACCCAGAAATACTATCCGGATTCCTGGGGTGAAGCCGAAGTGAGCGAAGTGGATGCGTTGAGCGTGTTCGTTCCCTCCACTCCGGAATTCGCAGACGCTGTGGAAGAAGGTGTGGCTCTGAACGTGACGCCCAGCATTGCTGACGGCAACAAGTTTGCGATCAAGATGCAGATGAACCCGGTGATCCTGGAATTTGCCGGATGGACCGACTACTCCTATGAAGTCATCCTCGGTGAAAACAATGGTGTGTATATGAACACCTTGAAGATGCCGATCATCCAGATGCGTTCTGTGAATACCGAAGTGGAATGTTATGACAAGAGTACGATCGTCCTCGGCGGCGTTCTGAAGAACAGCGTCAGTTCTGTGGATGATCAGTATCCGATCCTCGGTGACATTCCGATCATCGGCAGATTGTTCCAGACCAAGGGCAAAGGTTCCGCGAAGACCAGCTTGCTGATCTTTGTGACCGGTACCATGGTCAATGTGGATGGTACTCCCTGGTATCATTGATCTCTGATCTGTAAGAAGACAGTAAAAGCGGATTCTCCTGGAAGAGTCCGCTTTTTTTTGTGGGGCGCGTATGGCGCGTTGTCTTGCGGGCAATCCTGAACCTTTCCGTCGCCGTTTGCTCAGTCACGGATGTTTAATCCGCTCCTTCGCCTCCGGCTTGGAAAAATTCAGCCTTGCTCCACAATCCTTCCGCGCCCGGCGGTGGGGGATATTATTTTTTTGAGGACAGATGGGACATTTGGGACAACAGGGACAGATGGGACGCGGATGAGGCGTAGTCAGAAGGATTTTTTTATTCGTTGAATCGAAGGGCGGGAGCCGCACCACGAAAGGCAATTTTAAATAAAGCTTGCCATTCGGTCAACCTTTGTCCTATAAGTCCCATAAGTCCTATAAGTCTCAGAAATGCGCCTGCGGCACCGTTTGAATGTCCCAGCCAGTGAGCTTGCCGGTAGGCGGCAAATAAGCGTCAGCGCAGTTGAGCCGCCCGAGAGAAGTGCGCTTTGCGCACCCCGCCTTTTCTGGATCGGGCTTTTCAGCTTCGCTGTCGCTCGCTTAAAGCCTGCGTGTCCGACCTGTCCGACCTGTCCGACCTGTCCGACACGCGTAGCGGGAATCGTGGGGGAGTTTTATTTTCGGGAGGACAGATGGGACATTTGGGACATTTGGGACCTGTGGGACACAGATGAGGCGTAATCAAAAGATTTTTTTCATCCGCTGAATCGAAGGGCGGAAGCCGCACCACAAAAGACAATTTTAAATAAAGTTTGCCATTCGGTCAACCTTTGTCCTATAAGTCTCAAAAGTCCTATAAGTCCCAGAAATGCGCCTGCGGCACCGTTTGAATGTCCCAGCCCGTGAGCTTGCCGGTAGGCGGCAAACAAGCGACAGCGAAGCGTTAAACAAAACTCCAGATTGCCGGTAGGCTTTAAGCAAGCGACAGCGAAGCTGAAAAGCCCGATCCAGAAGACCGCTTTTTGACGGTTTCCCCCCTTACCCCCAACATCCGTTATGGGACCCCGTCAAAAAGCGACCCTTCGGAAGGACCCGGGTCAGTGACCCGGATCCACAAAAGTTTCAAGCGTCAAAAGAAGCGGAAAAAGAAATCAGTGATCAGTGATCGGTGGTCAGCAAAAAGTGTACTTTTAACTTTTAACTTTCAACTTTTTTACATTTTCAATTGAGATCCGGCTGGCTTCCCGCTGGTTTTCCATGGGAGATTGCTCCAATGCGAGGATGCCGCTGAAACCTTCGTCCAGCCGCGCCCGGACAAAATCAAGCAGCCCCAGATCGCCGGTGCCTACGGGCGTGGACTGCAATGAATCGTCCGGAGCGCGTTTGCGGTCTTTCAGATGAAAATGGACAGTATCTGTCTTCAGCTGACTCCAGGCATCATCAAGCGTTTCTCCGGCAGAAATAAAATTTCCGGTGTCAAAACAGCATTTCAGTGCCGGAACATGATCCAGATACGCTCTGACACCGGCAATATTGTTGTAAGTGCGTTTGGCATAATCAAAATCCTCCAGGATCATGGTCACACCGTGTGATGCCGCAAGATCCGCTCTGCTTTGAAGGATCTGCCAGATCATATCCAGATTTCCTTCTTCATCTTCCGGCAGCGGCATGACGAACGGCGACCCCGCTTCCGCCGCTTTCAGAATCAACGCATCCAGGGCGGCGCAGATCTTTTCTGCCGGATCATTGCAGGAAAACCAGGTGAAGATATTGGAGATCGCCAGACCGTTTTTCCGGTATGCGGCAAGTGCGTCATCGGTCAGGGTGCAGAATCCCACCTCCATGTGGGTGTATCCGAAGGATCTTACCACTGCACACGCTTCGGAAAGAGAGATCTTTTCCTGCTTCATCAGATCGAACAGCTGAAAATCAAAATTGGCAAATCCCCGGATCATGGCTTTTTTCTCCTGTGTGGGTTGAGTTGTTTTGCTGCGGGAATATAATCTTTTCGCAGTGAATTGTCAAATATTTTTTCAGAAAAAGATTGAAAGGGAGTCTCGGCGCATTATATTATTGCCTGTTCAGTAATGATCCACAGGAAAGGATATGCAGATATGGAATTGAAACAGCCTGATTTCAAAGTGTTTGCCGATCGGGATCCGATCCCCGTTCAGCGGGTCGCTGCCACTTTTTCCGATGACCGGATCGAAGAAGACGGAAACTGTTACGGGATCGCAGTGGTCGATTCCGATGACCCCGTTTCCGTGGAGATCCGCTGTGAACGCAGTCTTTCCGCCGCGAAGATCCTGCCGGAAAACAGGATCGCAGATGCAGAGATCTGTGCGGATTGCATCCGATTGCGTCTGACACAGCACGGCACTTATGTGATCGAACCGCAAGGTTACAAAGATACCCCATTGGTTCTCTTTTTCAATCCTGCGGAGAAAAATACATTCGCGCCGGATACTCCCGGTATCCATTATTACGGACCGGGTTTTCATTCCCCCGGCAGGATCGAGCTGGGATCGGATGAAACATTGTATCTGGCATCCGGAGCCGTTGTGGAGGCTTGCATTTTTGCGCAAGGGGAAAATATTACGGTCTACGAACACGGGATCCTGACCCAGCGATCACTTCCCCGGAAGACAGTCCGGCACAGTCTGGATTTTTATAAATGCCGCCATGTGGTGCTGCGGGATTTTATTACCACAGATCCCTGTTTCTGGAATGTGGTGCTGCGGGATTGCAGCGATGTGATGATCGATAATGTGAAGATCTGCGGCGGAAGGATGCTGAATGACGATGGGCTCGATATCTGCAACAGCACAGATGTTACAGTCCGGAACTGTTTCATCCGGGCACAGGATGACATTATTGCCGTAAAAGGGCTGATGGATCAGCTAGACCTCTTTCAACGGGATCCCGATGCTGTTGCCGCCTGTTTTGCACCTGACAGCCGGGGTGTCCGGGATCTGCTGGTGGAAAATTGTGTTTTCTGGTGCGATATCGCCAATGTATTCCGGATCGGATATGAATGTATCGCAGAGGCAATGGAGCATATCACGGTGCGGAATTGCGATATCGTACATGTGAGCGATTGTTACCGGAAGAATGAGGAATACTGGACCAATACAGTGTGGTATCTTCAGGCATCACACCGGATGCCGATTCGGGATCTGCTGTTTGAGGATTTGCGCATCTGTATCGATGTGCCGGATCTTGTGCTGATGAAAATCGTTTCTATGGAGTGTCCTCCATGGAGCGATTTCGGCAGTATCCGGAATTGCACCTTCCGGAATATTGTCGTTTCCGGGGCAGGGGATATGTTCCGGGGTGATATATTCATTGCCGGAAACGATCCGGAACATACTGTGGAAAATATCAGACTGGAAAATGTGACGATCAATGGAAAGAAGATCGGACACGATTCAGGAAATGTTTTCATCGGCAGTTTTACAAACAACATAACCTTTTTCTGATCAGAGATGAACGACACTGAACTTTTTCAACATTGGAACCTGAATGATGTGGAACGCTGTCCCGATCTGACCGTTTCGGGCAGTCCGAACCGTTCTGTGGCGCGTTTTGTGTTCCGCAGCGGCGAAGGTGTGCGCTTTATTGCCGAAGGATTTGCCCTGTCGAAAAAAAATAAACAGATCACCCAGAATACACTTCTTGAATTTTTGCGTGCCAATGGCATGGCATCTGTTCACCCCTATCTGCGGACAAAATCCGGATCTCACGGTGTGGAAAGTGATTCCTGTTTCTGGCAGATCCGCCCGTGGCTGCCTGCCGATGAGCCGGATCGTGACACATTGGGAGATCATACAGCCCGTGCCGTTTTGTGGGCGGATGTGCTGACTCAATTCAAAAAGATTGCCCTGTTGCCCGGGTTGCCGCCTCCGCCCAATCCACGGTTCTTTTTCGGGAATAAACTGCCTTCGCTGGAGCGTTTTATGAAACAGCGGATGCCGTCGCTGCGTTCCGCATTCTGCCGCGTACTCCGGGATCTTGATGATTTTCTGAACCGCGAACAGGATCTTCCGGCGGCATTGGCACATGGCGATTTTCATCCCGGCAATATCCTGATCCGGGACGGTGCTGTTTCGGCGGTAATCGATTGGGAGTTTGCGGGAAAAAAGACGGCGGGCTACGATCTTGCACTGCTGGTGGGGTGTCTCGGGCGCGACCGTGCCGATTGGTTGTACGGGGAGGCGGTATCCTGTCTGCGTGCGCGTTTGGTAAAGGAAAATTATCTTGAGCGGCCGCAGTGGCAGTATTTTCCGGATCTTGTTGCGGCGATCCGATTGGGTTGGCTGGGGGAATGGATCGATCTGGAGGAGGAAGACCTCGCAGCACAGGAATTGGATTTCATCAACAGCCATCTGACCATGTTCCGCGAAGCCTGGCGCGCCTCCTGTTGAGGTCGCGGTGCGCAGGGGAAATACAAAACAACACCACCTGGAAAGATGGTGTTGTTTTGTGAGGATAACATGAGTAGAAGCGGAAAGTCAGTTAATAGCTCAGATCAAGATTACGACTGTTTTGAAGTATTAAATTCAATGAATCCACATTTTTCAGCTCTTTCAGCAACGCTTCTACTCGTTTATCTTCTATAGCCTCATCTACTTTATGTATAGCATACATGAAGGCAGCACTGGTTACAATTGCTACAACGACTACAGCTCCGCCGACTACAACTGTTCCCATGATGGCGCCACCTCCACCGGAGGCAATAGTTCCTCCACCAAGCCATGCAAGTGCTGCTTTTGTTGCCGCTGCGCCATACAGCGAGGCAATTGGTGTGCCGGTCCCGGCAGTTCCAAATGTCGCCGCTAAACTGAACATCGCTGTGGATGTAAGAATTCCAGCTGTAGTCCCAACGGCTCCGGCATAGAAATTGACATTCGCTGATCCAAGATCTGAGTATCCGGCAAAATACATCCCATATGAAATCAAAGCACTCACCAAGAACCCACCTGCTGTTGATGAGATGGTTGAGCCGAGCCAAGATGTAGAACATCCTAATTTATTACTCAACAAACTTAACATTCTTTGACAAAATAGCGTTTTATTCATTGTCCAGTTCAAGCCATGAGCAAATCCTGTTCCCACGAAAACCGATCCGGAAACAATTCCTGTCTGTTTCCAATCAACATTACCATTTTTCGTCATTTGAATGACAATATCAACTCCATTTGCAATGAGCGATGTAATCATGGAGCTTTTTGCATAAGACCAGATGATATTGGTGGGTGTTGTACGTGATGCTAATGCTTTAGTTGTTATTTTGTCGGCAATTTTTAACAGATCCTTTTCTGCAAAATGAGGCAATTTCCTTTTTAATTCAGCTGCGATAATTTTGCTGTCAATGTTTTTATTCATCGCATTTTTCAGCCGTATATTTTGTAATTCCGGCAGATTTGATAAATTTTTTGTTTTGCCAACATTTTTTGCATCCCTGATTGATATAATGATATCATTGTCTGAAGGGCGAACTTGAAATATGCGTGATCGGTAGGATATTTCTCCATTGCCAGCTTTTATCAGGTATTTCCCGTATAAATTTGCCTTGCGCTGAGCTTCAGCCAATTCATCTGGATTACCGGAAAACTTCCAGGAGTCTTGCGAATTCTTTTGCCAAAAATAAACCTCTTTACCGTTATTTAAGATCACATTCATTTTTCTGACATCTCCCAAAAACGGCATATCTTTTATTTCATTTACTTTTGAGAATTCGATATATCTGCCACCCATGGCAATCAATCGTTTAGAGATCCAGGTCTTTCCCATTTGAATCCCATCCTTTGTGTGCCCCAATTGACTGTTACGATACTTCGTTTCTCCTATCATCAAATCTCGAATTCTGCCCATTTTATCTTGTTTGATAAAAATATGATCCAGACCTTGACGCCCCAATCTTGGAGACAATGTATGCCAGTTTCCTGTTTCGTTTAAAAACGATGTCAGGGAATTATTTTCGATAATTGTTTCTCCTAATGTCCCTAATGTCGCCGTTGTTCCGGTTATATGGTATTTACCCAGTAACAGCGGAGTTTTCGACAACATAGCAGAAAAAGAAGAAGTAGCGGATGCACTGGCTGTTCGTATTTTATCTGTTGAGTTCTTTTCAGAGGCAGACAGAAATGTAATGCCAAGTAGCAAAATAATGCAGATCTGTATTATTTTCATTAGAAGTTCTCAAGAGTAACTGGGTTATTTTTAATTCTTTTTATCGAAAGTTCTCTTTTGTCTCTACCATGGAGTTGATCATACACTTTCTGATACACATAGTCAAAACATTCTCCCACACAATAGGAGAGCAGACCACGATCAATATCCATGAGATAATCTACATACAGATCGTGTGCATCGTCATTACTGATATGATTTTCCGCATCAAACGTGTCAAACGCATGTTCTATTCTTTTTGTCGCCCACATTTGATATACCGCATATCGCTTTTCTGCCACTTCTTTTGTAATTTCTTGAATTTCTTGCAATCCTTTATGAAATTTTTCGCGATTTTCCTCGTCATATATCTTAACAGACAATTTTGTTAAGTCAGCACCAATTTTTTGGATCTCTTTGAGTTTTTGAGTCAAATCTCCTCCTTTATGTGGACGAAAAACATACTCATTGATTGGTTTTTCCTTGAATTGAGCTTTTATTATTTCAAAACTCTTCATTATTTCATCGTATTTTTTTATCGCCGGCTTGCTGGCAATTTTATTTAATTTTTTATCAATTTCTGATATCTCCTTTTGCAATTCTTCCGCTTGTTTTTCTATAAAATCGGGGACTTGTGTTACCCAAATTTGCGTCAATAAGGTGTTTGCTGTCGAAAGCTGATTGCGTGCAATAAGTATTTCAGCTGCATTCAGAATTTCTTTTTTTGCAAAGGTTGAAGATTTATTTAAGGAATTACGGCAACTATTCAGAGTTTGCATAGCAATATGGATAACAGAACTTTTTTCCAAATCAGCAAGTAATTTTTTGCGATCTTTCTCTGATAAATTTTCTTCGGAAAGCAATCTTGTGACTTCATCAATATGCAGTTTAAGCTTTTCAATATCTACTTTGTTCCCGGATGTTGCTTCTTTTAGTGAATTTTCTCCATTCAGGATCTCATCTACAGAAGCAGTGAGATCAATCTGTGGAACAGATGTTTTTTCTAAAAGTTCCATACTTTTTTTACTGATGTTATTGCGAATTTCAATGGCATCATCCATGTTTTTTACAGGGAGTTTGCTGAGCAGGGCATCAATCAAATTTATGGTACCGTTCAGATCATCAAGAGTCGTTTGAGGATCATTGAGAATGAGATCGGTAAAATATTTCAAATAACTGAATTCGCTGGGATAATTATTAATAGCGTTCAGCATATAGCGTTTAGCTGCCGTAATGTTTCCATTTTTTTGACAAGTTTTTGCTTTTTCAAATGCCTGTGCCGCATTTTCTATTGCAAATTTTTGCATTTGTTCCAACTTGTCAACAGATGCTTGCAAACTCTCCAATTTTTTGACAGTTACAGAAGAATCGCAAGGCAGAGCTTGGGATCCTTCATCCTTTTTAGAATCACTACCGTAGATGACCATAATACCCAATGTTGCGGTCAGCATAATAGCTGTTTTGCTGTAAATAAATGTTTTTTTCATTTTTCCTCCTGCTTGGAAGCTTTTGGTTTTGATATGGTGTTAAGGGTAATTATATGTATATTTGTTATCTTCAGAAAAAAAGAAATGTACTGCAACGATTCCAAAAGATTCTATTTTCTGAAATATTTCTTTTTGCGTTTTATTGTGGATGAATCTTTTTCAGACAAAAAAAGCCGCAAAATCCAAATTGAATTTCGCGGCTGTGATACATGAAGTCAAAAATAGATGAATGTTATGTCTGTCAGAAGTATCCGCTTCAGTGCAGTAGCGAAATCTTTTGTGCAAGAAAGAAAACCAGACGCCTTTCTTGCACTGCATCTATGGGCCCCGCCAAGAGCCTGCTTCTACCATGCACGACAAAGCGTCCGGAAAACTGCGTAGACACAATTCTTCCGGGCATAAATCACCTGAGGTAGAAGCAAATGAATTTATTTTACTTGGCGGGTTTATAGATGCATTTGCTGAAAATAATACGCGGTGTAAAGAACACACGGAGTAAATCCGTTGGTATAATATATGTCATGCGATTGCCGATTGCAAATAGTTGTAGAAAAAAAATGAGATTTTTTTACGAGCGTAATTATTGAAATGTATAGAATAAGGTATTATCAAACGGGAATAATGTAACACTTATTCCCGGATGCATTTGTTTCTCTGCAGAAAGAGGCATCATATCTGCAGAGGCTTTGCCGAGATGGCAGGCTGTTATATGGCGGGGATAAAATGATACTTTACTACACTCCAAAGAATATATCAAGTTCTTTGTCACCGCAGTGGCGGTATTTTCCGGATCTTGTTGCGGCGATCCGATTGGGTTGGCTGGGGGAATGGATCGTTCTGGAGGAGGAAGACCTCGCAGCACAGGAATTGGATTTCATCAACAGCCATCTGACCATATTCCGCGAAGCCTGGCGCGCCTCCTGTTGAGGTCGCGGTGCGGAAGCAATCGGTGTTTTTCGCATGAAATCAGAAAAAAATGGTGTTTTTTCAAAAATCCTCCTTGACAAAATCCGAAAATGCAGTATATTAAAGTCATACTCAAAAGTATTTGAGGGCGTATAGCTCAGTTGGTTAGAGCGCCACGTTGACATCGTGGAGGTCGTAGATTCGAGTTCTACTACGCCCACCATCTTTTTTTAAGATATCCGCCTCGTAACAAACAAGTTACGGGGCTTTTTCTTTGCCGCAATTTCCTGCTCAAAAATCCCTCAAAATGCTCCAAAATGCCCCGTTTTTCAACAACAATTACGGAATTTTACGGAACGCATTTTGACCTCCACGTTGTGCAAAATCCTGCTACCTCATGACTCTATCTGCACGATTAAGCGAAAATTACGGAATTTTACGGAATTTTGCCGATCACGTTTATTTCATCCCCAATCACATACGGGTCATACGGGTGGTTTCAACTCTATTCCCTTTTCATCCGGGTACAAAAAAGTTCAAACTTTATATTCCTGCCACCGGCATCAACATTATGCCCCAATATGAACGCACAATCTGAAACAACCTGCAACATATAACATATTGACAATAAATAATTTACGTTTGACTTTATGAAAAAATCCAGTATATTAGGTGTCGAACATCCGGGGAAATGGTTTTCCGGTTGTAATAAAGGAGATGCCTATGAAGGACATCCAGAAATATTTTGATAGCCGGGAAATGGCAAATTTGGTCGAGGAATATGGTACCCCTATGATCCTCAACGACGGCGGTCAGGTGACCGGTGTGAACCAGCAGTGTTTTGCAGCAATGTTTGAGAAAATCCACAAGCCGATTTTTGAGACAACCGAGGATTGCTTCTACCTCTACGATCCGTCAACAGGATTGTGGGTGGTCACCAGCAAAGAGGTGCTGATGAACAAGCTCTCGCTGCTGATGAAAGACTACGCGAGGTACATTGAAGCCCGGGATATTGTCAATCACCGCAAAGTCCCGATTCTCTCAAACATCCTTACTCTGCTGCGCGGACTCTGTGCCCGAACGGATGCGTTCGCCAGAAAAGGTGAGCCGTTTATCCATTGCGCCAATGGCGTGGTTGTGTTTGTTCCCCAGGAGGATGGCTTGCTGAAACCGGAACTGCGTCCATTCGCACCGGAGTATATGAGCCGTAACCGGACAGAATACGATTTCGATCCCGAAGCCCAGTGTCCGGAATTCATGGGAAAGCTGTTGGATCCGGCGGTGAGTGAAGATGACATTTCCCACTTGCAGCGGTATATCGGTCAATGCCTGCTCGGAGAAAACTTCAGCCAGACATTTCTGATCCTCACTGGAACCGGTGGCGGCGGCAAATCCACTCTCGTCAACATCGTTGAGAAAATCATCAAACGTTGCAACTGTACGGAGTTACGGCTTGAACACATGAACAGCCGTTTTGAGACACAGCGTCTCCTGGGAAAAACTTTGCTCACGGCGAAAGACGTTCCCCCGCACTTCCTCAATACTTCCGGAGCTCACAAACTCAAAGCCCTCACCGGAAAAGATACGGTGACCGTGGAACACAAGGGCAGTAATGATGCCGCTGATGTCTGCTGCTCGTTCAATGCAATCATTACGGCGAACACAACCTTGCAGATCTCCATCCGGGGCGATGCCGAAGCATGGCGCAGGCGTATTATCTGGATCACCTATCAGAACGCTCCACCCCAAAAGAAGATCCCGGATTTTGATGACTACCTGCTCTCCCGTGAAGGCAATGGTATTCTGCGCTGGGCAATCGAGGGCGCTCAACTCCTGCTTGAGGTCGATAAACAGTTGATCAAATCGGATGCCCAGAAAGCAAAGATCGAACAGCTGCTCAATGAATCCGATTCCCTCGGCAACTTCATAGATCATGTGATCATAGCCGACCGCACAAGTACGGCAACGACCGCCGAATTGATCGAAGCATACAAACGCTTTTGTGAACGGAAAAACTGGACTCCGGTATCCAGAAGTTTTGCAGAAAAGATGCTGCCGGAACTGATGTTTATGCGGTTCGGAGTATCAAAACGAACCGATGTGATGCGCAATGGAAAAAACAATCGCGGCTACTATGGATTTGCCATAAGAGCCTGATCTCTCATACAGTCTGTAAGCCGGAGAACAACCGCTCCGGCTTTTTCATTTCTCTTTCGGGATTCTTGATGAAAACAGTTCCCGTTGCCCTTTGGGGGCAGTTCCTTTTGTGTTGGTTTTTGCGAGGTAAGATGCTCTGCGAAAGCAGTCGTCTTTCTTGTTCACTCTGAATGGATCATCGTACCGGAGCATGACCCCGTTCTCCTGCGGTTCTCCGTTCCGGTTGGTGGTACAGTCATCGATCAGACCGTATCCGTTTTCTTTTGCCGGTAAGCCAAGAGTGCTGTCCCATAATCTTTCAGCCGTCTGAATATGGTTATGGATGCTCTGGGTTTTCTGTCCGTCAAGCAGGAGAGCAACGTGGTAGTGCTGGTGCTTCTCTCGGGACTGCTCCCTGACGGCTACATACTGAGGCTTCAACCCCTGTCTGGATAAGTTCTTCATAAACTTCGACTGGAATGCCCTGAATACTCCATTATCTGCATGGGTATATCCTTCCGGGAATCTGATGTCGTATCGCATAAAGAACACCTTACTCTTGGTCTCTTCTGCGTAATCGAACTGTCTTTCTATTTCTGTAAGGATTTTGGTATCACAGGCTAATCCTCTTTGCTGATCTGTCATAATTGGATAGCCGTTGAATGTTTCTGCTGTTGTTTGCATAGTGGAGTTCTTTCTTTGTTAGATGTTGAATCTTAAGGTATTACCATTTACCTTGCCAGTGGAGAGAATAAATCCGCAACGAACCGCTGACTGCATTGCCATTATTGCCGGTCTTACCCCTCCCATACTATGACTGCATTAGCAGCCGGGCATCCGCATCTGTAAAAAAACAATGCAGTCACTATATGGTATGTGGGTTGGAACGATCCGCAATCCACCAAACGTAACAAAGGATCACAAAACGTTTTAATGAAAGGACATTTCATTATGTCAAACCAAAACATGAATGCCGGGGAATCAGATTTTATTCCTGAAATCAGAATCGAGAAACATCCACTGGCTATGGCGCTTGATGCAATCCACAGCGAATCATACGAGGGGGCATCCGGATGCTTCAACATGAAACCACGGCTGAAGGTGAGTTATGCCATTTGTGCGTCAACCCCAACGGTTGAAATGCAGAAAAATGCAATTGCCAAATTTTCAGAACTGATTTCAGCAGAAAGAGATGAGGACGGCAACGCTAATTGGCTGTGCGACAGTTTTGAATTGGAGCAGTGTCAACTGGGCAAAGATACGGTTTCATTCATCGGAAAGATCGGCAAGTACCACGAACCGTTTGAAGACATTCAGGAAACTTTACGGCACAACTGGGAACATGCTTCGCAGGAAGCAGGTGTTGAAAGCAAGAGCGAATGCAAAGGGATGGAAATTATCTTGAATTAAAAAAATGAGTACAGAACCAGAGAGTGTGTAAAAGCACTCTCTGGCTCATGATTTTTTATATTAGTTGTAAAGTCTGTTTTACCCCATTGCTGTCAATGGAGTATCGCTGTTCAGATCGTTGATTTTTGATCGACGTGGGGTACTGCCCAGCCTCAGAAGAAATCGCTGATGTTGAAGTAATATTCCGTTTGATAGGTGATTTTGCAAGCCTCCTTACGGGACAGATTGGCTTCTCGTCCTTCGGGATCATCTTTGTAGCAATCGTGACTCTCCCAATCGGCTTTGAGTTCGTTCCATTCCTGTTCCGGATATGCGGTAACTTCGACCAGAATATAGTCGTGCGGCACACCGTTTATATCCATCAACTGCTGTTCGACGGTGGTGTAATCAAACTCCTCAAAACGTTCTCCTTCCGGACGCGAAAAGATCAACTCTTCCCGGATCCGCTTGTCGATGAAGGCATATTCAAGCGAAACGCCGTCAAACTTATCATCAGGATTGATTTCCGGATCGAACTCTTTCACAATGGTGGCGTGATCAGCATCGTACCCCCAACCGCCGGAGAAGTTGCATTGATTTGCAGTTCGCGGGAAGTGCTGCTGTAATATCTCTCTCGGAAGTGGGTAATCATCCGGCAAGCGGTATTGTTCCCCTGAAACGGCATCTCCGGAGGGCGGATTGGGATTGATCCCCATGATCCAGTTGTCATCATCATTAACGGTCTCTGCTGCCATTATCTGCTCAAAAGCTTCAGCAAATTCCTTATCCATTTCTTCGGATTCTTCAAGCAGTTTTTCAAGTTCTGCCTGCGTTTCAGCAAGTTCTTTCTGCAAATCCGCCCATTCCTGCTTTTCTTTGTCTGTCATCATTGAATTTCCTTTATCATTTGTTCCGATTCCTGATACCGGTTACTGCTGCCAATGCCATACTGTACACTTCTCTGATACCTTCCGGAGTCGCATCAAAATCTGCACAATATGCGTTTGATAATCCGATCGTTTCTCCGGTTTCAAACGCATCCTGATTGGCGGCGAGGAAAAGGAACTCCCACTTGTAAACATCCTGCTGGTGTTCAATGCGTTTTTTGACATCATCGGTGCTGAATTCTTTGCTGGCGTTTTCTTCTCCATCGGTGATAATC
>JAZNXT010000027.1:0-23256 GCA_045594005.1 Victivallales bacterium | reverse complement strand
TTCCACGACTTTGACGCCGGAACCGCCCAGTGTCAGATCGTTGTAAGTGATCGCGGCGATCGTCTGACTGGGTGCGGAACCGTTGTAAGTGACGCTCGATGCGTTGCCATTCAGCCAGACTGCGCCGTCGGAAACGATGCTGCCGGTGATGGTGAGTGTACCGTTATTGGTGAAGTCGATGGCATTTTCCAGATGTCCCAGCGTCAGGACTGCGCCGTCGGCAATGGTGAGCGAGCCATTGTTCACCAGCTGATCCAGCGTCATGCTGCTGCCGATGGTGATGGAAGAATTCGCCACGATTTCAATGGACTTGGAGTTTTCCGCATCCGGTGCGCCGATCCGCCAGCCCACAGCCTGATTCCAGTTTGTGCCGTTGGTGGAGATGAGGAACGCATCCCGCGTCCAGGCATCGTGCGTACCTTCGGTGGTCTTGTAGTTCATATCGCCGAAGATGCCCTGATTGATGCCGCCATCCACTGCACCGGCGGCAGTGATCGTGCCGCGTTCCGCGCCCTGCTGATCGGTGGTGAAGGCTGTCTTCACCGCAGCTGTGCTACCGTCAACAGTGGTCCAATCGGTACCGTTGGCGGAAACGACCACATTGCCGTTGGCATCCAGTCCGGTGAGGACACCGTTCTGGATCGCATAGATCGCGCCGTCGGCATTTCTGATCGCGTACTGACCGTTGGTGATGTTCAGTTCCTGACCGAAGGTCTGGACCGCAGTTGCGCTGCGGATATTGTTCACATTGGTGCCGGAAAGAGTGATATTGCTGCTGAAGATGCTGTACGCCGCGCCGGTCATATCGGTTTCGCCGAAGATGATCGAGTTGTACGCATTGGCTGTCGCGCTGTCGGAAAGTGCCACGGCTTTGCCTGTGTTTTCCGCCATGGTGACATTGATCAGGCGCACCGTGCTGCCGTCCGCTGCGGTGATGGCATTGTTGCCGGACTGTGCGATGGTGGTATTGATCACATCCAACGCCGCCGTCCCGCTCAAGGCAAAGGCACTGCCGTTGCCGGAGAAGGAGGAGTTCTGCACCGTCACCGTTCCCGCAGATGCGGTGATGGCGGTGGAGGAGAAGCCCTTGACCGTCACATCGGTCATGGTCAACGCATTTCCGGCGAAGGTCATCAGACCGCCATTGGTATTCGTGCCGTCGAAGTCCACATTGTTGATGGTGATGGAAACACCTGCACCGACAGAGAACACGGAATCGCCGTTGATGGTGATGGTGACGCCATTAGTACCGCCATTGATGATCAATCCGTCAAAGAGTTCGATCATGCCGTACGCGCTGTTGATTTCGACAGAAGTGATATTTTTGCCGAAAGTAACGGTATTTGTTCCGAGCGTTTTGGCATTTTCCACAGCGTTACGGAAGGTCACACCAAGATAAGTGGTGTCATCCTTTGCATAGTCTGTCGCCTGGGAGACCACAGTGGAAAGTTTGCCCGTTCCGGAGGAAACTGCACCAACGACCGCGACATATACGCCGTTGTCATCGGTTGCGAATTCCTGACCGAGCTGATCCATGATGATCTTGTCTCCGGCAGCACCGGTTCCGAAGAGAGCCGTTCCGGCAGAGCCATTGTAATCTGCGGTATAAGCTGCCGCATTGATCAGACCGTTATTATCGCGACCCACCGTGATGAACATACCCGTTCCGGTATTATTGAGTTTTGCCAGTTTCACATAGGTGGTGATGCTTTCACCCTTGACAGGGATCCATCTGCCTTCTGCATCCTGCGTGTAAGCGGCAAAGATGGCTGTGGCATTGCTGTCCGCTGCGGGATCGCCGCTGCCGTAAGTCACGCCGCTGTTGTTATTCGCAGTCACATACGCTTCACCGCCTGCACCCAGCACGGAGGCAACGACATTCACCGTGGCTCCGGCTGCGATGGAAAGATCGCTGTGTGCATTTTCCGCACCGTAGTTGTAAGCGATGATGGTATTGACCGCATTCATTGCAGCCGTATCTGTCAGAATCACACCCGTGCCGGTATTTCCGGTAATGGTGGCATTGACAAGATTCAATGTGCCGGATGCCGTGATACCCGTACCGTTACCGAAGATCGTGGAGTAGAAGACCGTTGCCGTACCTGCCACATCCAAACCGGTGGCGGCATTGACCACAGAGGATTTTTCCAGCGAGAGGAACGCGCCTTCCGCCACGGAAATACCAATATTGGTGCCATCGCCTCTGACCGCACTGTTGTCAAGCAGAACTTTCGCTCCGCTGACCGCAAGATCAAGAACTGTTGTGCCGCCGGAGATCTCTGTATTGGAGATCTTCAATGTTGCCGCAGAATCAACTTTCATGCCGCTGTTGAAGGTGATTCCGGAAATGGTGACACTGTTCGTGCCGCCATTCACCAGCACAGCACCATTGACGATACTGCGGCCCGCACCGGCACCCGTGATAATCTGGGTATTTTCCGCAGAAATCGTAATGCCGTCTGTGACCGTAAGCGTACCTTCGGCGATGACCTTGGTGCTTGTACCGGCAAGCGTCAACTGTTTATAGGTGGTGGAGATCACATTCACGGATGCATTGTTGCTGCTGTACGTGAAGGACGCATTTGCCGCATCCAATGCGATCGCGTTGTTCACGCTGACCGTACCGGAAAGGACAACTGCCGCCGAACCGAAGTCGATAGCGTCAATGTTTTCCGCCGTGAACGCGCCGGAAACTGCCGCCGTGCCGTCAGCAAAGGTGACCGTGCCGGAACCATTAAGCGTCAGGTTCTTGTAGTTCAACGCGGCGACCGTCTGATTTGCACCGTTATAAATGAATGTGATATTGGAAACATTCATATTGGCGGAATCGGTCATTGCACCGCCCAGCGTGACCGTGGATCCGTTGGCGAAGGTGACGACACAGGAGTTGGCATCGAATGCGCCGTGGATCACCGTATCACCGAGGAACTGTTTTTCCGCAGAACTGCCGCTGAAGGTGATCGCACTGTATTCATCGGCAATAATCTTGCTGACGCCGCCATTGCCGCTGAAGTTCACCGTGCCGTTGAAGGTGCTGTTTTCCGCACTCCATTCATTGCCGGTGGTGAGATATGCCAGTTTCAGCGTCGTGCCTGCCGCTGTATTCAATGCGCCGGTGACCTTGAAGGTGTTGGCACTGACGGTCTTCACGCCGGAACCGGAAAGGTTCAACGCACCGTAGGTGAGTGCGGCGACTGTCTGATCCGCGCCGGTGTAATTCACCGTGGCAGTTGCAGCATTGACCGCACCGGAGGTGATATTGAAGTGACCGCCGATATTGAGGGTGTTCGCGCCGAGGTTCACAGAAGCGGCGGTGGAGTTGATGTCACCGCTGACCGTGGTATCACCGAGGAATGTCTTGGCTCCGGAACCGGAGAATGTCAGGCTCTTGTAGGTGGAGGCAAAGACGGTCTGGGGAACGGAACCGCTGTAAATCACATCCGCATTTGCTGCGGTGATCACGCCGGAACCGATATTGAGCGCGCCCTTGAAATCAATGGTATTCGCACCGAGATCCACTGCGCCTTCACCGGAAACGAATGTTCCGCTGACCGTAGTATCACCGAGGAATGTTCTGGCACCGGATCCGGAGAGCGTCAGGCTCTTGTAGGTGGAGGCGAGAACATTCTGTGCCGTATTTGCGCTGTAAGAAACATCGGTATTGGTAAAGTCGATGTTGGAACCGTTGACCGTACCGGCAAATTCGATCGCAGAATTGGCGGAGAAACGGACTTCCGTATCACCGGAATCAAATACCGAGGCGATACGGGTGGTACCGCTGCTGATGGTCTTGGCTCCGGATCCGGTAAAGTTCAGCGTGACATAATCATCTGCCTGTACGGTCTGATCCACATCACCGTCGTATGTCACAACGCCGGAGATCACGGACGTTTCCGCGTTCCAGATATTGACCGCGCCGCCGAGATTCATCGCAGCCGCATTCAGCGTACCGCCGACAGAGAAGTTGCCGTTGATATCCAGCGTACCGCGGCTGGTGAGATCGCCGGTCACTTCCACTGCATTGGCGGTGAGAGAAGACATGCTGTCCACCGTCAAAGCAGAAGCCCGGAGAGTGTTTCCGGTAAATGTCTTCGCTCCGTTGGTCAGGTTCAACACCGCATAGGAGCTGTTCACGATCGTCTGGCTGGTACCAGCATAATTCACAGTACCGGAAACAGAACTGTTCTTCCAGCTGTTGCCGTCTGCATACAGGTTCAATGTGCCGTTGTTGGTAAGCGTACCGGCAGAGAGTGTACCATTGGCGTTCAGCGTGGTATTGTTATTCAAGATACCATTGACAGTCAGAGCATTGGCATTTTTCACGGATCCGGAAAGCGTCAGGTTCCCGAATGTCACATTATTGGCAATGTTCTGCACAGTCGTGGTACCGTTGTATGTCACGGAGGAAGAATTGGTATTCACCCAGCGTGCGCCGTCAGCCAGGATCAGTTCACCGGTGATTTCCACAAGACCATTGTTGTAGAAGTCACCCTGATTTGCGCTGAGATCTTCGCTGTTGAGGATGGTAAATCCGATTCCTTCCGCAACTTTGATCGTACCATTGTTGATAATCTGATCCAATGCCAGATCGCCGGTCACATTCAGCGTGGATCCTTTGATGATCTCAATGGAAAGTGCGCTGTCTGCATCGGCAGCGGCAAGATGCCAGCCGCCTGCCGTCATCCATGCGGATTTATCGCCGCTGATCTGGAACGCACCGGCATCACCCCATGTGTGTTCACCGGCAACAGACCGGTAATGATATTTGCCGAACACATCGTTGCCGATGGTTTCAGAGCCATTGTAGGCACCGGTGGTGGTGACATAGCCGCGGACATCGCTGGAGAGCTGATCGCCCGTGATCGCGGTGATACCGCTCTGATCCGCCAGCATATTGTTATCCGCATCATACCAGATGACCGAGCCATCCTGTTCCAGACCGCGTGCAAAGACGAAATTGCCGGCGGCATCTTTTCCGAGGAGGACGCCATTCTGGATCGCCATGACCGCAGTATTGGAAACATTGACCTCGTAGATGCCTCTGCCATTGTCCAGACGGAGCGTATCGTATCCGAAGATATCTTTCACGGTCAGGCTGTAAATATTGTTGTTGCCATCCACTTTCGTTCCCACAGTAAAGAGACTGTACTGTGCGCTGTTCAATGCGGCTGTGCCGCCCGCGAAAATGGAGTTGTAGGCATTCACGGTTCCGGAATTCAAACGGGAAACAAGTGCCGAACCATCCACCGTTGCCGCAGCAGTCACATTCGCCAGCGAAATCAAACCGCCTGCGGCTGCATGGATCGCAGAATTGGCAAAGGTGCTGTTCAGGACATTGACCGTGGCATTTTCAGCCGTGATCGCACCGCCGTAACCGGAAGCTGTGTTGTTCAGGAAGAAAGATTTTTCCACATTCACAATGCCGGATCTGGCGTAAAGTCCACCGCCGGTTCCCTTGACATTGAAATTCTGGATCGTGACATTCTTCATATTCAACACCGATGCAGCTCCCGTTTCCGGATCTGCTGTTCCGGCAAAAGAAACCGCACCGCCGCTGACAGATGTACCGGCATTGAAGGAACCGTCGATGGTCAAATTGACCATATTGACCGTCACACCTTCTCCAATAATGGTAAAGCCGCTGAAGTCACCGGTAACATAGACCGTGATATTTCCGCCTGCACGGGAACCGTCAATGGTCACATTTCCGTTCACCGTCAGGGTTTCTGCGGAGATATAGACTTCGGAGATTCCTGCGGAGAAGGTGATCGTTTCGGTCGTACCCGCACCGAGAGCCGCAGAAAGCGCATCGCGGAGCGTCGTTCCTTCATGTTCGCCGGTAAGATCTTCACCAACAGTCACAACCAGCGCATTGACCACACCGCGGGAGGCATAGGCACCGACCGCACCGTATTTTTCAGAAAGGAACTTCTGACCGATCTGGTCGTACTGTACCTTGTTTTCCACAAGATTTTCACCGGACACTTCGCCGTAGAATCCGTGAAGATCAACAGCAGAAAGTGTCGCAGAATATGCCATACCGGCAATGGATCCATCCGTATTGTATTCCACAGTGATGTAATAACCGTCATTGGCTCTGGACAATGTGGAAAGTTCCATATAACGGGTCCCCGTTGCAGTTCTTTCTTCACCTTCCGCCACGGCATCATCCACCGTAATGACCGGCAGCCAGACACCATTTTCACCGGCTTCGTAGGTGCTGAAAAGGCGGGTGGCATTTTCAGCAACAGCCGGATCCGTACCGTATTCCGTATCGTAGGTCACGGTAAAGCTCTTGATGTCGTCAAAAGTGTATTCCCCGATGTCCGCAGTCATATTGCCGATGCCGGACGAATAAACTGTTACCGCGTACGCATCTTCCGCATGGACATCATGATAGACCGCTGCGGCATCTTTGCCGGTATTGTATGCAATGATCGAGTTGTAGATGTGTACTTTCAGGTGACCCGATCCGTCATCTCCGGCATAAACAGCTTCCGCACCGGTATTGGCGGCAACGGTGGCATTGACCAGATAGAGCGTACCGCGATCAACATAATTCACACTGCCGTGATCAAATGCAGAGTTCTGTGCCAGCGTGGAATTGAACAGGATCACTTCCGACTTGTTGCCGGTCTGATAAACAACACCGCCGCGCTGCGCACTGCTTCCGGTAATGGAGGAATTCATCACATGTATGTAGCCTGCCGCACCGGAGGAACTGGTGTTGCTGCCATCCACATAGAAGGCTCCGCCATCCCCTCTGACAGAAGCGGCAAGAGCCTCATTTGCATTGTTCACAAAGGCATTTTCCGTACCTTCTCTGCCGATCACGGAACCGGATGTACCCAGGATCACCGCACCGCCGTCAAAGGATGCGATCGCTTTGCCATTCAGTTCTGTGATTTCCACAGAATCAGTCATTTCCACAGTCGTTGCGTTTCCGGTGGTGATATCGACCAGTTTATTTCCGGAAACTGGTGTGAATTCACCGTCCGCGTAGGAACCGATCACTTCCAGTGTGACCGTGTCATAAACGGTATTGGCATCGCCTTCGCGGAGATAACCGATCACATTTTCACCGTCAAGCAGTTCCGTGACAGTCCAGTTGACCACAGTTTCCGTGAGGATGCTGCCGTTTTCGCTCACATAAGAGCCGACCGGCACATTATCCATTCCGAAGACCTGACCGGTAGTCACATTCCGGTATCCGAGAATATTGCCGTCTGCATCCAGGATCGTTTCTGTTTCAGGCAGAAGTTCACCCAGTTTCACCGTTCCATCTTCATTCCAGATCGCATTGGATCCGGCTCTGGTATCAGTGATCACCAGATTTTTACCCATGAACTTGGCTCCGGCACTCACATAAACAGCACCGCCTGCCAATGTCGCAGAACTGCCATTGATCGAACTGTTGCTCAAACTCATAAGAGCATTAACACCCAGAGCTGCAACACCGCCGCGCAGCGCACTGCCGCCGCTGATCGCAAGATCGGTCGCCGTCAAGGTCGCATTTTCCACATAGAATGTACCGCCGTCACCGGCAGCATTTTCACCTCCGGCAATGGCAAAACCGTTCATGGTCACTGCAGTTGCCGAATCTTCACTGCCGATAATGGTGATGAAGCTGTTATTCAGGGTTTCTCCCGCTGTCAGACTGCTCAACGCAGAACCCGCACCGTTCAGAGTCACATTGACTCCTGCTGCAATGGTGATCCCTCCGGCAATATCATATTCTCCTTCCGCAAAGTTCTTGACTCCGCCCTGAAGGATATCCAGCGTATTGATCTGCATGCCGGATGTGAAATTCTGCACACCGTTGTAATTCAGCACCAGCCGGTCATAGGTGGCATTGATAATGTCACCTGCAACATTGTAGATCACCGTAGATCCTGCAGTATTGTTCAATTCCGCATTGATCGTTGCCGTACCGACCGTTACAGTGCCGTTGTTTTCCAGCGTATTGCCATTCAGATCGAAAGTTCCCCTGGTCAGGTTCAATGCCGCATTTGCATTGACCACAAAGGAGGTACCGTTGAAGGTCCCGTTGGTCAGATCAAACTGCGAATTGCCATTCAGTACGGTATTTTCAATCGTTGCCGTGCCGCCATTCAGCACAAACAGAGCAAGCTGCGCATCTGCCGGAACATTTGTCTGCCCCGCAGTCAACGAAGCCGCAGTCAGCATTGCACCGGTATTGACCGTCAATGTTCCGCCGTATTCAACAAAGACATTGGCAAGGGTGATCCTGTTGCCGCCGGTCACAGTCAATCCGGTCAGTTCTGCGATCGTCAAATCGGAATCGGCATTGATTCCCAGACCGGAAACGCGCCAGCCATCCAGATTTGCCCAAAGTCCTTCGATCGTTTCCACTGTCAGGACTTTGTTTTCCCAGGTGTAGCCCACCGGAGAACCGTTTTCACTCTGTGCCGTACGGTAGCTGTTCAGATAAAGATTATCCAGCTCATAACCGCGCCATGCACCGACCGCTGTCCAGTTGAAGTCACGGGCATTGCCCGCCTGATCAACCATCACAATATCTCCGGTCTGTGCCGTTTCTTCCCAGGAGAGCCAATTGGTATCGTACATGTGCCAGGTGGTTCCATCCATGGAAACGGAGAAGTTGAAGGTATTTGCATCATACGCGACCATCACACCGTTTCTGATTGCAGCAGAAGTGGAATCGAAAGTCAACATGGCAGTGGAATCCAACACGCCGGATTCACCGTAAGTCAGAGACAATTCTTTCGCAGAATCCACTCCGAACACATCCCGGATGGTCAAACCTTCGGAATAATCATATTCCAGATCGATATGCGCATTCTCTCCGCCTGCCACAGCATGTTCCGTTCCGGATGTGATCAGGTTGAAACCAAGTCCCACAAAACTGCCGTCATTGTAAACGCTGACCGCATCGGAGCCATCCCAATTCTGATTCACGTTTCCGAGAATAATATTGTTCACGACATACGCCAGACCACCGCCCGTCACATGAAGGATCGCGGAATCGTTCCGCATGATATTGCCGACGATGGTGTTGTTTGCCAACTTGATCGTACCGGCATCATAATCGTTTTCGTTGTAGATCCCGGTATAGAATGCTGCATTGGAGAAAATGTTCCGGAAGATCGTGGAGTTCTGGAACACCACTCTGCCCATATAGGTGCTGACATCCGTATCGCTGCCCGCGTACATGTTGATCAGAGACCCCATCGTGTTGTCACTGATCAGCGACTGGTTCACCACGATCTTCGTATCATGATAGGTCGAATAGGTAAACAGGCTGCCTTCCACAGTGGAGTTGGCAAGCACGAAACCGGTCAGATCAAGCCGTTCGCCCTGCTGAATGTCAAAGAGATCGCCGCTGAAAGAACTGTTGGTGATGGATACATTCGCCAGCAGATCATCGGTAAGCCCCGTATTCTGACGGAGCAGCCCCTTGGCATTGTAGGCACCGGAAACTGTGATCTTCGTGGGTTCGCTGCCGGCACTTTCTTCTCCGGCATTCGGATCATCAGAAATACTGCCGTCTTCAGAACCTTCAGAACCTTCAGAACCTTCAGAACTTCCGTCTTCCGTGACTTCTTCCGGGATCACAGAAAGGGTCACGTTTCCGTTACCGTTCAGATCCATCAGATAACCGGAACCGGCTACAGATGTTCCATTGAAGGTAAGATCGGTCAGAGAAGCACTGCCTTCAGCCTCTTCACCGCTTTCAGTATCAAACGCAGATGTCATATCCAGATAGATCGCAGCTCCGTTCGCAGCACTGTTTCCAGTAAAGGTCACATCAAATGCAGTAATGGAATTGCCGGTGTAGTAAATACCGCCGCCGGAACCATCTGCGGCAACGGATGCCGGGGTGATGACCTTGCCATCCTCCCGCACTTCAGCCGTACCGATCAAACCGTTTCTGATCTGCATTTCACTCAGCGTCAGATCCACATTTTCCGCATAAATATTCGCGCCCTTCCCGCTGGCAAGACTGCCGTCGGAAACGGTCATACCGGAAATCGCCACTGTGATCGTTTCCGTTGTACCGTCTTCCAATGTCTTCACAATGTTGAAAAGACGGTTCGCGATATCTCCATTTTCGCCGCTGATATGACGGATCCGGGTGCCTGCTACGACAAATGTCACTTCATTTTCGTCCTCGGCTTCCACTGCTATGCCCTGACCGGTGATCGTCATATTTCCGGCGACCTTGATCTCACCATAGAAATCATAGCTGCCTTCCGCAAAGTTGACCTGACTGCCGTCACCTTCCAGGATCAAAGTCCCGTAGGTCCCGGTCCCCAGATTACGCGGCAGGAAAGCAACGCCGGAATAAGTCATCACGGCATCCGCCGAACTGGTCACAGCCACGCCGTCTTCTCCTGTGGGAGCATATTGCGGCAGTTCCAGCACGCCGTTCACGGTCACGGAACCATTGTTCACCAGCGAATAACCATTGCTGATGGTGTATTCCACATACATGGCATTTTCGCCCTGCATATAGCCATCCACGATCAATGCACCGCCGTCTTCCACAGTCATGGTTCCCGTCTGGATCTTGACATTTTTGCCGGGGACATTCATCCGCAATGTTACATTTTCCGTAACTGCAAAGTTGGAAATGATGCTGGGATTGCACACACGCCATCCGTTGCTGTCCAGTCTGATTTCATGTCCGTAATCATCTGTGATCCAGAAGTTGAACGCATCACCATTGAACACGCCTTCCGCAGTAAACCATTTGTATTCCACCGGTGTTGCAGATTCTTTGGTCTTGTAGGAACCATCCACAAAGACATTGCGGGTCAACGGTCCATCCCATGCCCCCACCGAAGTATATGCACTGCGGGTCTTGCCGGTCTGATCGGTTCCGGGATCCATTGCAGAGAACACATTCTGTGTTCCGATCGTCACGAATGTTCTCCATTCTGTAACATTGCTTTCAGGATCATAATAATTGTATTGGATATCGCCATTTGCCGTGTATCTGGTGCTGATACCGTTCCGTGCGGAAAGGCTTTCGAGCGTATTCTGCAGCACTCCGCCGTTCATGATGTACGGCACCATGACTTCGCCATTGAACGATTCACCGATCACATTGTTCACGGTATTTCTGCCGAACGCATCATGGATCGTGCAGTTGTAGTAGGTGTAGAGTCCGGTATCCTGTGCCAATGCACCCTGATAAGTGCCGATGAGAGAATAACCTGTCTTGAGCTTTGCCGCATTGGTCAGAAGCAGATCCGCGCTTGTTGCATCACCGTTTGCATCCAATGCAGTATTGCCCACCAGGATCGTATTCAGAATGGAAACATTGGCAGCGGCATTATCCACCGTCACCGCACTGACACCCTCCCGGTTGAAACTCAATCCGGCAATGGTGCTGTTCAGCAACACCAGATTTCCTGTGCCGTTGTAATAAATCCCGCCAAGCACATTTGCCGCAGATTCTGCAGTATGGTTGGAAATCAATCCCGTCATCGTCGTTCCGGAAATGACAAGAGATGTGCCGTTGGAGCTGATCACGCCCACGGTATCGGCATTGTCGTTATCCCATTCATTTTCCGCAAAGAGCGAATTGCTGATGAGCATGGCTGCCGTATTTACGGTATTGTTTGCAGTCTGTTTCACGACCACATCCGTAAGAACATTGCGCCAGATCTGCGCATTGACCAGCTGGACGCGGGTGGCATTGCCCGCAGCTTCGATCACAGACGCCGCTTTATTGTTGTAGGCGTTCATGCCATTCACATAAAGTGAACCTTTATCCGTCACTTTGAAAAGCGATCCCGCACTCTGGTTGCCCGTTGCCACCACATTGTTCAGTTCCGCTTTGATGTTGGCGGCTGAACCGTCCACACTCACCAGTGTTCCGATGAGATTGTTGCTCATGGTCACACCGTTCAGGATCAGAGAAGCATCCGCACCGGCAAGAGAGAACAGACTTGCATCCGGAGCAGTCACATCGCTTGCACTGCCGTTTTCCATAATGAAGCTGCCGCTTCCGGAAACTGCGGCAAAGAACGCTTCCGTGCCGCCGTTGTAGGGATGGTTGGCATACTGACCGGAAAGATTGACACCGTCAAGCGTAAGCGTACCCGCCTGAATATCGAACATCTGATAGTGGAACGCAGAATCAACATAATACGCTTCCAGCGTCACCGCGATCTCTCTGCTGACTTCATCTGTACCGGTTCTGCCGAGAATGGAAATATTCACATCCTGATCCAGCACGATCGCCGTGCCGGAAGCCGCTTCCAGCGTGAAACGGATGATCTGACCGTCCAGACGGTCGGCAAAGACGATCGTGCCGCCGCCGTTTTCCTGCGCCTGCATGATCGCTTCACGCAGCGATGTCACATTGTCATACGCATCCATGACATCCTGAGCCGTGGTGACCACGATTTCCGTTGCAGTGGAAAGCATGGCGTAGGACCCCATGGCAAAGAGAGTCGATCCGCCGCGCGTCACAAGACGCGGATTTCCTTCCTGGTCAAATTCATTGATCCAGTCAGCATAAAATTCGATGGCATCCACGCCGGTTTCAAAGTTTGTCCAGCCCACCAGACTTTCAAAATTATCCGTTTTGAAATAGACATTGTAATCTTCGTCCAGTGCAGTGTAAACACCCTGATTTGCCGCGGCAGATGTATTTTCCGGCTGGAGCGTGTTGCCGGTCAGACCGTAATCGCTGCCGTAGATCCCTTCTGCGGTCTGGTCATACAAGTTTCCGGTGGAGATATTGAAGTTGTAAGAATCTTCCGCGCCGGTAAGTGCAGAGTATCCCACATTCAAATTCAGTGTTTCCGCCGCATTGTTCAGCACATCCACCAGCACCACGCTGTTCAGGATGTTCAAAGTACCCATGGTCCCTTCCGCAATGGAAACTGCTCCGGAATCAACCATGGTCACACCGATCATCGACGCAGAGATCTTGTCCTTCATCACAGTATTGGAAAGGCTGACAGCATTGCCGCCCTGCCCTGCCTGATAGAATGTGGAGTTGGTCATCACCATCTTTGCATTCGTCTGAAGATCCACGGTGGCATTTCCGCCGTGGAACAGAACTGCATCCACACGGAGAATACCGCTCGCTGCAAAGATCCCCGCATTGAGTGTAAGACCGCTGATGGTCAGATCGTTTCCATTGAGATCGAAAATCAATTCATCGTCCGTCAGGATCCGTGTTTCGCCGTTTCCGTAGATCGCCAGATCGGTATTCAGCACGAAGCTCACATCGATATTGTAATCATAATCCAGCAGGTAATAAGTTCCGCCGTTACGGAGTGCAGGCAGGATCTGCGGCATGGAATATCCCACAGCTTCCTTCTTCTGCATTTCCATGGAGACCTGCACATCGCTCATGGCATAGAAATCATCCAGCACCACGCCGTTGTTCAGCGTGAATGCCACTGCCGCATTGATCTGCGCCGCACCCACGGTGTAAGTACCCACGCGATACAATCCGGCAGCATCTTTCATCAGCACACCACCCAGATGTTTGGATTCGATCACTGTGGTGGGAACGGCACCGTCGCCGTTGATCCGTGTCCAGGAACCGATCCCGATATCATCGCGGGAGAAGATACTGTAACGGGTCACACCATCCACCACGCTCTTGCCGATCATGAAGGAATTGTGGTTGATATACGCCTTGTTGTCTGCGGTCATGTTCACATGGAGCAATCCATCTGCATCAACTTCCCAGTTGCCCGCTCCGGCATCGGTCCCGAAAACCATATCCGCAGTCACATCCAGTGTGCTGTATGTTTCATCCAGATTGGAAAGATTGCCTTCCACGGTCCCCAGCACGGAGTAGTAGGTATAAAGTCTGCCTGCCGCACGCTGGATATCGCTGCTGTCCGCCGAACCGTTGCCCACGATCAGATCGTTCAGCAATATCACTGTGGCATTTGCTCCGGCGGTGGGATTGATACTGATTGCACCGCCGTTCGCCGCACTGTTGCCCACCACGGTGCTGTTGACAATATTCACGATCCCGGCATCCTGCAATGCAAATGCTCCGCCTGCCGCCGCCGTATTGTTCACAGCCGTGATCCCTTCGTAGGAGAAGGAGATCCCGTCTGCAACATCGCTGTTATGATAGACCGCGCCGCCGTTGCCGCTGGCACTGTTGCCATCGAAAAGCGTATTGGAGATCAGTGCGTTCACACTCTGCACTCCCTTCACGCCATTGTAATTGAAGGCACCGCCGTTGGCTGCGCTGTTTTCCGTGAATCTGCTCTGATCAATCAGCAGATTGGTCGCCGCTGCGGAAACCGCACCGCCATTGCCGCTGGCACTGTTGCCGTGGAATGTGGTGTTGCCGATGGTCAATTTGCTGTTCTGCGCAAAGCCATCCACAGTCACCGTGCTGTTGGCAAACTTGATGGCACCGCCGTCCACTTTGGCGGTATTGCTGACAAATGCGCTGTCTTTCACCGTCAATTCGCCGCCCGCAAAATAGATGGCTCCGCCATTGCCGGAAACAGATTCATTGGCTGCAAATTCGCTGTCGGTAATGGTCAACACGGATTCGGCTTCCGTATTCTTGAAATAGATCGCGCCGCCGTCACCGCCGGATGCGTTGGCGTTTCCGGTAAAGGTGCTGCCCGTAATGGTCATGCTGCTGCCGGTATAACGGATCGCGCCGGTGGAAACGAAACTGGAAACATCCACATTATTCAGCACCACCACACCGTTCGCGATATCAATGGCACTCAAATTGTAACCGGTTCCGTCCATATCCAGATCGGAAAGTGTCAGATCCAGCGTATGATCGGCAGATGCATGGATCCCGCCGTTCAGATCGATCCCGCGGATGCTCAATGCCGCATCCGCAGCCGCCGTAAAGATGTAGCTGCTGATGTTGCTGACAGTGATGGTGGAATAATCGCCCGTACCCGTGAAGGTGAGGCTTCTGTCAAGCTGAACCGCCGTATTGACCGTAACAGTATCGTCCACCAGATAGATGATGGAATTTTCCGCTGCGCCGTTCACTGCATCGGCAATGCTGCCGTAGAAGGTCTTTGCGCCGCTTTCGCCATCCAGCGTCCAGGCGACATACGCGCCGTTCTGATAGGATCCGGCAGTATATACCCAGTCGGAACCATACACTTCTCTGCCGCGTCCGCGTACATCGGTGGTGAATTCCGTCACATACTGTTCCACATCGGATGCGGAAGTCAACTGCACATAGGTATTATCTGCATAATTGTAAACATACCAGTTTTTACCCAGCTTGAACGCCTGATTCACCGTCACATTGTCCGGCTGATAGATACCGGTCCCGAAATTGGCGATCTCCGCAACGGCATTGGTGGTACGGTATCCGGCACCGGATCCGTCGTAAGTATAATCACCGCTGAAGATATCTGCTTCGGAAAGACCGTATTTATTGGTATCCGTTTCGCCCATGGAGAAGGAAAGCAGATTCGGGCTGATGGCATTATCGCTGAAGAGGGAGTACGCCGCCAACCCCAGTGTCCCGTTGGTCGCGGAAAGTGCAGGTCTGTCGTTGCTTACAATGATGCTGGAAAGCACGGAAATCTTTCCGCCGCCGGTCAGATGCACCGTACCGATCGCCTGATCCGTACCCGTGGCTGTATTACCCGCAATGGTGGTATTGGTAAGATACGCCGCGCCGCCGTCAATGTAAATGGCACTGCCGTTCTGTGCGGTATTGCCGGAAATGGTCACATTGTTCAAACGGATCACACCGTTGTTTGCCACATAGATGGCTCCGCCGCCGCCCGTGGAAACTGCACCGTCAATGGAACCGTTTTCCATATCCAGTGTGGCGAAACTGCCCACATACACCGCACCGCCTGCCTCACCGGTCCCGCCGTGGAGGGAAATACCGGAAACTTTCACGGTGTAGGCATAATTCTGTGTGGTATTCTGCAGATAGAGCAGCCGGGAATCGGTTCCGGTGAAAGATGTTCTGCCGGTACCGATCAGCTGAAGTGCATTTGCCACAGTGATGACATCGCTCAACTTGTAGTTGCCGCTTTCAAAGATCTTGTCGCCCGTTCCGCTCAAATACAATTTGTCGTATTCCGCAAAGTAAACATTCTGTTCCGCGTTGCCGCTGTATCTCACAGTGGAGCCTTCCGCGTTGACAAAATCCAAGTCTTCCCGGATGTTCACATTCACGCTGAATTCCAGTGTACCGGCGTTGCTGATCCCGTTTTCACCGTCCAGCGTCACAGACTTGTTGACCGTCAGGGTCGCTCCGGCTTCGATGGTCAGATCGTTCAGCACATTGATCGTATCGTTTTCGCCGATGGTGATATTGCTGCCGGCGGAAATGACGATCTTGCTGTTTTCATCGGTGGGACGCACATCTTTGGCACGCCATCCGGTCAGCTGCAGCCAGCCGTCGCCGTCAGTATCCAACGCCACACCGGATCCCACATAGATCTCAAAATCCGTATCGTTCCAGCTTGTGACCTTATCCGTTGCCACGCTCTTGAACTGAGAACCTGCGGTAATGGTCACCAGCGCATCGTCCACATCCACATCCCCCAGCGTGTAATATTCGCCGCGGGCATTACCCAGACGGTCGAAGCCGTTGAGAATATCATCCCGGACAAATGTTTGCATATTTACGAAGGAGATGGTATAATCCAGCAGTGAAACCCATTCATTTGTTTCCGGATCCAGGATCTCAAATTTATTTGTATTTCCGCTGCCGGCTTCCACACGCGCCTGCACACCGTGGAGCAACACCGGCGAATATGCCGGGATCTCAAATGTACTGTAACGGGTCACATTGCCCTGTGCATCGGTGGTCAGCACCGGATTTTCCGTACCGTACAGCATTTCCGTAGTGAAATAAGTTCCTTCATAACCGGTGAGCCAGTCTTTCCCCACATAGTTGGTTCCGTAGGGATTATCTGCCGTTGCGCCGTAATACTGCACCGCCACATCGTTCTTTCCGCTGATGCCGCCGATGATATTATAGGCGAAAACAAATTTATCGCTTGCCTCAGCATCGGTTCCCCAGGCAACATCCTTTTCCTGCCACACGCCGCTTCCGCGAACCTGGAAATAGTTGTTGGTGATCACGTTGTTGATCAGCAATCCTTTGAAGTTGGCGTTCATATTTGCGAAGCGCAATGCCACGGCATCGGCACCGGCTTTTGAGGCATCCCAGGTGATGGAATAGTTGTTGATGATCACGTTGTTCAACAGGATCCAGGATGTTGTCCCGGTCCATCCGCTGTTCCCGATCAGCACGTCCTTATAATCGTTGGAGTGGGTAATGGTGTTGTTCATGATCAATGTGTCGGAAATGATATTTCCGCCGCCATCACCGGTATTACTTGCCCCGATCATCGTACCGGTATAGAACTCGTTGTTCACGATAACACACTTATTGAAGATGACACCGGTTCCGCTGTAATGACCTGCAAAGATACCGCCGTAGAAGTAGTTTCCTTCAAAAACACATCCGTCGAAAAGGAAGTTCGGCGTATTGTACTGGGACGATATCATTACGCCGACGCAATCGGTGTTGGCGTTGGTGTTGGTATAAGTGTTTTTGTTGTTCCGGAAAACGCAATTCACAAATTTTGCATAGGAGCTCTTTCCGCCGCCTTCATCCCACTGCAACAATTCGTCAGCCACGATATTATTTTCAAAGGTCACATTGGTAAATGTATTTGTGGCAGTACCACCATGATCACTGGAAATGATACCATGACCGGTATTGTTGCTGAACACCGAATTGGCAAGCTGGAGAGATCCGCCGGTACGGTCGATCATATTGCTGCCGCTACAGTCACGGGTTCCATCGTTACTGGTCGCGGTAAAGCCGTCTGTAAACAACACATTATCCGTAGCGAATGTACCGCCGGTAAGCCGTACGAACTGGGAGGAATTCTTCGCCATGCGCACACCGGTGGTGCCGGGTCCACGCAGGATCATGTTCTGAAGTTTCAAAGTACCGCTGGAAACCTGGAATGTGGTGAAATAGTTATATGTTTCCGCCGTTCCGCCGGTAAGGTCATGACTGGTCAGCGTCATGCGTTTGGTTTCGATTTCACCGGTTTCCTTGTTCTTCATGGTCAGAAGACCGTCGATGGTGTAGTAAGTCCTGTTCTGCGCCTGTGCATACGCGCTGGCGAATCCGGTCATGCCGGTATGCTGGTTCAGGTAAGGATCTTCCCAGAACACCTCGCTGTCAAAGGAAATGATATATTCCGCACCATTGTCCGCATAGGAAAGTTTCTGCGCGTACGCGATCGCTTCATAAATACTGGTGTATTCGTCGTAATCATCAATGATATTTTCGTAGGTGTTCACCACCAGAGAAAGTCTGCCGAGAATGGAGGCATCCGCACCGGCACTCATCTGATAATCAATGGGTTTGCCGTCCGCATCCGTAATGATCTTGGTCAGACGCATGTGTCCGGTACGGTCATCATTGAGAATGATCAAATCATAATGCCGGTTCCAGCCATTCGTAGGCACATACCATATATCGAATGCACGATCATTTTCATAAGTGTCGGTCATCCCGGAAATGACTGTTTCATAGGCATCTGTTCCGTAACCTTCCCGGATCAGACTTTCCGTTCCCACATGATAACCTTGTACCATCAGATCGTTGTTATCTCCGTCACCCGGATAGTTCATAGTATTACCGAACATACTGATGAACTGATACCAGTTGGGATCTTCACCGTCCCGTTTGCCCTGATCCACATAATCGCTGGAGAAGAAGAAATCGTAGGACCCGTAGCCGTAACCGTCATCGTATGCAGATTCCTGATAGGCAATATACACACCGTCGGTGGCAGGGGATCCCTGAACCGTATCGTAAATGACATTGTTGTCCGCATCCTTCAGGAAGACCAGATTTCCATCATCATCTTCAGCCGTGCGTGCCACCTGGATATCCACCAGTTTGGAGCTGTCAATGACCAACTGACCGGCATCGGTAAGGAGGTTATCCGGTTTTTCATCGCCGGAATAGAAGATGGCATCGGTCACACCGTAGGAGATCTGATAAGGATCATTTGCCAAATTCAATTCGATCTGATTGTTCACCGGATTGATTTCCGGAGAAACATTGTAGTAATCGTGTGCCAGATAGGAGAAGTCCGCAATGAGCTTGCCGCCGAATCCGTATCCGTCATCGATATCCGCCACGATCACACTGTTGAGGAACATCATGGGAGCAGTTCTTCTGTCGGAAAGTCCGCCATTGTCAAAATAGATCCCGCCGCTGTCCACCACCGTGGAATTCACCAGCGCAACAGACGCACCGTTCAGCACTTCCAGCACATAACCTTCCGTGGCTTCCGGACGGAATTTCTGCGCTTTCGATACCGTATTCTGCACTTTGTTGTTGTAGAACAATGTATTGAGCGCAAGCAGCTGCGTATCCTGCCCGCTTACCGTGATCCCTGCAGTATCCAGCCCCGTGACCAGTACGCTTTCCAGCAGCACGGTCCCGTTGATAATATCCATACCGCCGGAAAGTGTCAGATTCTGAAGCATCAGTTTGTAAGTATCACAATCATATTCATAGAGGTCCACCGTAAAGATTTTTTCCAAACCATCCCGTGAAACCAGCTGTGTATTTGCACCACCCACCAGATTCACACCAACGGCATTGACTGTAATCTCTCTGCCCGGAGTGAATTTGATGAGAGAATCAAAGAAATAGAATGTGCGGAACGAATAGGATTCACTTTCCACCAAATTAAAATCACTATCATATTCCGCCACCGTTTCCAATCCGGTCTTGAGCTGATTGATCGTCTGATAATCCTTCGTGCCGTCTTCATTCAGGAAGTAACCCACGACTCCGGAATACTGCGCCGCACCCACAGAATACACATACTGCGTACGGTCATATCCGCCCGCGTCGTGGGTGAGGATCGTATCTTCCAGCTGTCCTTCCGCCACGACCACGCGGCTGATCCCGCTGACCGTATTGGAATTCTGCGCCGTCACACCATACCAGGTATAATCCCCATTGGACGCATCCTGATACGCATAGTTCAACCGCGTTCCGCCGATGTACCGGGCAAGTTTGAAGTTTTCCCGGTTCAACATGGAGAAATCAGGATCATCAATGGAAAGATCACGCATCTGAAGCAGATGATCTTCATCCACCTGATATTTTCCGCGATTGTAAACGCGGGAAAGATCGTACACCCGCGTCAATGCCACATCTTCCACGTTATGCACGCTCACCACGCCTTCACGCGCCCAGAGTCCGGTCTTTTCGCCCACCACGTTGTAGAAGCCGAAAAGCACACCGTTCATCCCCCAGCCGGAAGTCGTTTTGACGCTTGTCTGAAACACACCGCCGGTGGTCCCTGCGGAATAACCGTCGGAAACACGGATGTCATCTGCTGCAGTATAACCGTTTTCCGCTCTCATGGTGTTGCCCACCACGATACTGTTGTAAAGATACAGATGCGCACCGGATGCAAAGTTGTTGCTGTTCGGCCAGCGTCCGCCGGCAGCACTGAGCAGGTAGTTGCCGCCGCCGATACCGACACTGATACCGCCGCCGCCACCCATCACCGGAGGTGCTTCAAAGTAACGGTCGATATAAAGTCTGCCGGTTTCGCCGCCGGCAAAGTTGCCCACCACAGTACTGTTCACCATGCTGATCACACCATTGTAACTGCCTGCATAGTTGATGCTCAAACCGCCGCCGGAAATACCCGCATAGTTGTTCACCATGGTGATTTCTTCCATACCGAAGTTGGTTCCGTGATCGCCCGCAGTGGAGAAATGAGTATTTTCAAACCCGACCTGTGCGTAAATGGCACCGCCGGTAACATTGGCACTGTTGCTGTCGAAAAGCAGATTCTTGAATATCAGATTCATGGTGGGGAAGACACCGCTGCCCGCAACTGACCCCACTGCCAATGCACCGCCGCGTCCGCCGGCAGAGTTGTTCACAAAAACAGAATCCGTCAGCGTACCGTAACGGGAAAGCCAGACAACAGCACCGCCGTCATAACTTCCGCTGCTGTTGCCTTCAAAATACAGATTGCGTGCATCCACCGTGGTGGCATACGCAGCCTGATACAATGCACCGCCGCCGTAGGAGGCATAGTTGTCAATAAAACGGAGATTGTCATAAACAGCATTTGCCGCACTGCCCACATGAAGGGCTCCGCCCGCACGGTTGCTCCAGTTGTCAATGAAATCCGTATTCTTGATTTCCACATTCAAACCGGAAGTGATGGCGTCAGTATAGTATTCATCCCGTTCCACGATCAGATTCTTGTATGTCCCGTTCGCCTGAAGCACATTTGCCTTTTTGTCATTCGTATGGAAACGGCGGGACGCGGTATCATTGGCAATGGAAACTGCACCGCCGTACAGGGTGTAAGACGCATTTGCCCACATTCCGATCCCGGCATGATAGTTTCCGCCGAGTTCCCCGTAATGTGCCACAGAGTTATCTTCAAAAAGACAACCGTCGATCTGGATCGAAACATCCGTTTCACGGTAGAATGTATATCTGTGATACAATGCGACGCGTCCGCCGCTGGCGTTTTCACCATCGCCGTCAATATTCATTCTCTGTTCGCGGTCAACCGCCACCGAATCGATCGTTACCGTACCGGGGAAGAACAAACGCACCGCACCGCCATGTCTTTCGCTGTAAATAGCATGGTTGTTGGTAAAGGTGGAATCTTTGATCGTGACAGAATTGAATCCGCCCAGCACTACCGCGCCGCTGTAACCGAAAGATCCGTCCACCGTACAATTCAGCATGGTGAAATCCAGATAATTGATATGATCGCGCCAGAATTCCAGCTTATTTGCATCATCTGTGGCACCGGCACGGATCACCGAAGTATAATTGTCCGCATAGGAGGAATCGCCACCCTGGAATGTAATGCCGTTGAAGGTCACATCCGCATCACCGGTGATCATAAAGAGTGTTGCAGTGCTGGTGGAATCCGTTCTGCCCGCTCTGCCGTAGTAATCATAAGTCGTAGGCGTACGGATCCCGGAATGTTCACCGGTCCCTTCAATGGTCACAGTGACTTTGCCCCAGTTATTGGAACCCAATGCAAAGTAGGATGTCGGGGTCTTGTGGTCGGAGTTGAAGCGTCTCACCGTTTCATCGCCGTCATCATCCGTCACCTGAACATTATACCAGTTGTAGGTATTGTCATTCGTGATCATGGTATCCACCAGTTTCACGGTCACATTGGTGCCGGTCTCGATGGATTTCAAGCCTGCGGCATCCAATGCGTTCTGCAATTTGGTGTAGCCGCCCAATGTCACAGAATCGATATATGCCGCAACGCCGTCGTACTGGAATGCACCGGGGCTGATCGCCCAGTTTCCTTCACCCACAGCCGCATCCACAGGTTCATACCGCAGATAACCGCGTGCGTCTCTGTCCAGCAGATTGTTCACACCGCCGCTGTAATCATAGAGTCTGCCGTCCGTAAAATACATTTTGTCCGTGGAGCCGAGCTGCACAATGGGCGTCAGTTTGCCGTCATTGGTGATATCCGGCTGGATCAGCATATCAAAGGGATACACTTCCCGGTGCATCACATCATTCACCAGAATGAGATGCGGCACATAGGAGGATCCGCCGTAGGAACGGCTCATGGTGATATAATTGCTGGAAGAATAGAAAGTCTGCTGCACGGTGGCACTGCTTGCCACAAAAAGATATTTGAGATCTTCGCTGGCAAAGGTGCTGGTGTAATTGACCGCATTGCGGTAGGTGTAATGGAAGTCATTGTCCGCCAATTTCACCCAGGTGGCAGTAAAGGGATCATAATCCCAGGTGGTGGTCACAAGATTACTCACATTTTCCGCAGCATTGCTGAACATGCTGTAGAAGAAAGTCAGCACATTTTCATTGTTTCCGTTCACATCCGGTTCGCCGTAAATATCATAACCGCCGCCGTTGCGCATGAAAAGGGTATTGGTCAGATGCAAGTTGCTCCAGTTGCCCGTTTCTTCCGATTTCACCAGATGCACCGCACCGGTCGTCTGATTGTCATAACCGAAGTTGAACACCATGGACACATTGGTCATATAGACTTTGCTGCCGATGGCATAGACCGCGCCGCCTTCCCGCGCGCTGTTGCGGAAGAATGTGGTATTGGTCAGCAGTGTGTAAGTGTTGTCCACCACGATCGCGCCGCCCGATGCATTTTCATTGAAGGTCAGATAATAGGTCACATCCGTCTGCACCGTTTCCATCACCGGATTACCGTCTTCATCCACCATGGGATTGCCTTCAGCATCCAG
>JAZNXT010000026.1:0-26997 GCA_045594005.1 Victivallales bacterium | reverse complement strand
GTCGGACAGGTCGGACAGGTCGGACAGGTCGGACAGCGGTGTGCAACAGACAAAAACAGACAAAATAACAACCGTCCGTATCGGTCCGTATCCCGCTCTGCCCGTGGCAGGCGGCACGCGTTAGCGAGAGCCGCCCAAGAGTCGGGTGCTCTGCACCCCGCCTTTTCTGGATCGGGCTTTTCAGCTTCGCTGTCGCTCGCTTAAAGCCAATACGTAGGCGGCACGCGTTAGCGAGAGCCGCCCGAGAGAAGTGCGCTTTGCGCACCCCCATTCAAAAAAGCGCAGGAAAATCGAGAAAAATTATTTTTGAGGATTGACAATATCTTCAAACGGTGATACATTTCCCGTAATATGCTTTTTAACAGAAAAATATACCAGAAACAAAACTGCAAAATGTAAGGAGAAAAGAACATGAGCAGAGCCATCAGTAAACTTGCACCCGGTTGGTGGGACTACACCACGCTTGACAGATCCATTCTGGACGAAGCGGCAAAGATCACTATTGACACTCTGAAAAGCTATGAACGCCCCGGTTTCAAGATCAATATCTATGACACCATTCAGGAATTCTATGCCGCAGAAGCATTGGAATACATTTCCGCCTGGATGCAGGCAACTCCGGAACGCCCCTGCGGTGTTTGCGGTCCCATCGGTCCCACGGAACAGCTCCCCATCGTGGCACAGATGGTGAATGCCATGAATCTTGATCTGAAAAACTGCCACTTCTTCGGTATGGACGAATGGATCATCGACGGCAAAGCCGCCGGTCTGGATTTCCCCATGGGATTTGCAAAATGCGACCTGGATCTGTGTTTCAACCGCATCAAGCCGGAACTGCGTATGCCCATGGAAAATATGCACTTCCCCACGGAAGATCCCACGGAATACGAAAAAGCATGGGAAAATGTCCGCTGCGTGCTGATGCAGGGCGGTCAGGGCGAAACGAAACACTGGGCATTCAATGACCCCGTGAAACGGGAAGGCAAATATATCGATAACCCGCCCACACCGGAAGAATACCGTCAGCTCGGCACCCGCATGGTGGATCTGCATCCGATCACGCTGATGCAGAATGCCCGTACCAGCGGCGGCGGCATGGTGCAGAATGTTCCTTCCGAAGCAGTTACAGTCGGTCCGAAGCAGACCTGGAAAGCGGAAAAGATCTCCATCTGGCATCCGGGTCATCACGACAATCCCTTCGGTATGCGTCTTTCCACCTATATGATCTCCAAAAAGATCGCAGACAGTGCAGTTCCCATGAGTTTGCTCTCCGATCACCCGGATGTGACCTTCAGCTTCTTCCGCGGCGGTTTCGGTGTCTGCGATGTGGATATGCACTGATAAGGAGTTCTGACCATGTCTGAAAAAGTCGCAATGGCGATTGCCTGTCATCCGGATGACATTGAATTCCAGATGGCGGGAACTCTTCTCCAGCTTCAGAAGCAGGGGTGGGAGATCCACTATATGAATGTGGCGAACGGGAGTCTCGGTTCGGAAAAATACGATACGGAAACGCTCATTGCCATGCGCCGGGAAGAAGCGATCAACGCTTGCAAACTGGCTGGATTCCATTACCATGAAAGCATTTGCAACGATCTTGAAGTGTTTTACAATGCGGAACTTTTCGGAAAACTTGTTCCCGTGGTCCGCGAAGTCAAACCCCGGATCGTGCTGACCCACGGCCCCTATGATTATATGGAAGACCATGTGAATACCGGCAGACTTGCTGTTTCCGCTGCGTTCTGCCGTGGAATGGGTAATGCAAAAACGGCTTATCCCTCAACGAAATTCGATGATCACCTGACCGTGTATCACTCCATGCCGCACGCGATGGTGGATCCGCTGCGCCGTCCGGTGATCCCGGGGATGTTTGTGGATGTGGAAGAAATGGTGGATAAGAAAGTGGAAATGCTTTCCTGTCACAAGAGCCAGCAATCCTGGCTGGATGTGAGTCAGGCGATCAGCTCCTACATTCAGGGAATGATCGACGGCGGAAAACTCATCGGCAAACTTTCCAAACGCTACACCGTTGCAGAAGGCTGGATCCGGCATAATCCGGTGGGCTTCTGCGAAGAAAACGATGATCCGCTGCTGGAAGCTCTCGCTCCGGTGGGCAAGGCATTCATCAATGAAGAATTTGAAAAGATGATCAAACTTGACATCTGATGCAAAGACGGAACAGACAGTCTTCAGTGAACGCTGAAGACTGTTTTTTTATCGGAAGGTGAACATGAAACTGACCGTTCTCGGAAGTGCCGCCTCCGAAGGCGTGCCTTCTCTTTTTTGCAACTGTCCTGTGTGTGAACACGCCCGCCGTTCACCCGGCGGACCCGATTGGCGCAGACGCACCTGTTATCTGCTGGATGAAGATACGCTGATCGATTTCGGTCCGGATCTGCGGGAACAGTTCCGTCTTTCCGGTGTGGAACAGCGTAAACTCCGGCGGATCGTGCTGACCCATACCCACGGGGATCATTTTGATATGGATGTATTGATCCGGCGGATCAGCCCCACATTTGCCGTGGAACCGCAGGAACTGGAATTTTATTCTGCTGCCGGCGCACAAAAGATCGTGGGGGGAACAGATGGTGCCGGATTCGCACGTTATGCCCTTGCACCGTGTCCCATGCAGCCCGGCGGAGAACGCGTCAGCGGGGATGGATCATTGAAGATCTTTGCAGTCCGCGCGACGCACGCACCGGAAACGGATCCATTGAATTATGTGCTGACCCGCAACGGAAAAACACTGCTCATTGCCAATGATACGGGCTGGTGGTGTGAGGAAAGCTGGGAGCAGATCGCATCTTACGGCGTGCCTTTTGATTGCGTGGTGATCGATTGTCACGGCGGACTGCTGAATCCGGATATGTGCGAAGGCAAGCCCCATCTCGGAGTGAACGGACTTCTCAAGTTCCGTAAAAAACTGATGGAGCTTGGTCTGATGACCGGAAAAACATTGTGTGTGGCAAATCATTTTTCCCACCACGGGGGCTGTATCCACGCCGATCTCTGCCGTTTTCTGGAACCGCACGGGGTCCGGACGGGATATGACGGTTTGCGATTGGAGTTTTAAGCAATGACAAAGAAACGGATCAGGATCGGGCAAATCGGGATCGGACACAATCACGGTGCGGATAAAATGATCGCACTGCGCGCCCTTACGGACGATTTTGAAGTGATCGGCGTGACCGAGAATGATCCGGTCTGGTATGAAAAACGCAAAAATCTGCCCGCATACCGGGATCTGCCTTTTCTTTCCGAAGATGAACTCCTTTCAAATGTGGATGCCGTAACGGTGGAAACAGACGGATTTGAACTTGTACCCACCGCTTTGCGCTGTGCGGAACGCAATTTGCATATCCACATGGATAAACCCGGCGGGGAGGATCAACGCACATTCGGCAGACTGCTGGAGCTTTGCCGGTCCGGAAAACTTGCTTTTCAACAGGCGTATGTTTACCGGTACAATCCGGCATTGCAGTTCTGCATGAATGTTGTCAGAACAGGACTGCTGGGAAAAATTTTTGAGATCCATGCCGTGATGAGCCGTTATGACGGCGCAAATGATTTTTACCGCAGCTGGCTGGCACAGTTCAAAGGCGGAGCCATGTATATTTTTGCCGGTTATCTGCTGGATATTATTTTGCTGATGATGGGGGAACCGGAACGGGTGACTCCTTTTATGAAACAGACACGGGATGACGGCTTGATCGACAATGGACTTGCGGTATTGGAATATCCCGGAGCCACTGCAACAGTCCGTGTATCTGTGGCGGAAGTGGACGGCATGAAACACCGCCGTTTTATCATTTGCGGTACGGAAGGGACCGTGGAACTCTGTCCCATTGAAGCACCGGGCAATCTCTATTATACACAACATCTTACGGTGCGTTTGACCTTGCTGCGCGATACCGCACTTTATTCTGCGGGGACCCACATGATCGATTGCGGTGTTCTCGGCAGCCGCTACGAAGCGCAGCTTTCTGAATTTGCCCGGGTGATCCGCGGCGAAATCAGCAATCCCTATCCCTATGAACATGAATATCAGGTAAATTCCCTGCTGCTGAAAGCCTGTGGAATTTCACAATAGAGGAGATAAGACCATGAAACAGTTTGAAGGCAAACACGCGATCGTGACGGGAGGCGGCGGATTCCTCGGCGGTACGATTTGCAGACATCTGCTGGAGCAGGGGGCGAAAGTCGCCATTTTTGACATCAATTTTGATGCGGCGCAGCGTGTTGCAGCGGGGGATCCGGACGCATTGCCCATTGCATTGGATCTGACGGATGCAGAAGCCGTTGAAACAGCGGCGGCACAGGTGCTGCAGACTTTCGGGTCTGTGGAACTTCTGGTGAATGCTGCCGGAGGGAGCGCGCGCAAGAAAATGAAACTTTTTGCGGAACAGGATCTGAGCGTAGTCCGGGATATTTTTGAAATGAATGTTTACAGTGCGCTTTATGCCATTCATGCCGTTGTGCCGGGCATGATCGCGCAGAAATACGGCAAGATCGTGAATCTTTCCAGCGCCACGGCGTTCGGATTGCAGAAATGTGTGGAATATTCCGGTGCGAAAGGTGCAGTCATTTCCGCCACAAAATCGCTGGCGATCGAACTGGGGGAACACAATATCAATGTGAATTGTGTCTGTCCCGGAAAAGTACAGCGGCCGGATGCCATGCCCGCAGATCCGGAGGCATTTGCAAAAAAATATTCGTGGCTGAACAGGATCTGCAATGCGGATGATGTGGCGGAACTGGTGCTGTTTCTGTTGTCGGATAAAGCCGGATATATCACCGGACAGAATTATGTGGTGGATGGCGGAAGAACCATAGGCTTGAAAGGAGGCTTGTGATGAAAAAATTGTTATTGGTATGTGTGTGTGCTGCGGCGGCAGTGTTGTGCGGTTGTATGAGCAAGACGGAGATCGCGGAGCGTTATCTTCAGCAGGGCGAGTTTGAAAAAGCACTGTTCGTCTGCGAAGATGTGAAGCAATCCGATGATCCTGCATTTTATGCTGCTTATGCACAGGCATTGTGGCGGCTTGGCAGGATCAAAGAGGCGGACGCGGCATTGGATCAGGCATTGAAACTGGGGATCAAAAAAGGCTGGTCCCACATTTTGCGCGCACAGATCCGTATGGCAGAATGTAATTATGCCGGAGCGGCAAAAGAAGCGGCGGAAGCCGTGAAACTCATGCCGGAATCCCTTCTTGCAAAACAGATGTACGGCAATGCCCTGAAACGGGAAAATACGATCAGAAATGCGTATGCGGCATTGCAGAAAGCTCCGGAAAATGATCTGAATGTTTCCCGTTTGGCAAAACTTATGTACTACAACATGAACCGGGGAAATGAGGCTGTGGCTCTGCTGAAAGATTTTTGCGGAAAAAATAAAGACTGTACCCTTTCCCGGGATACGCTTGCCTGGATCCTTGCCACATCTGCAAATGCCAAATTACGTTCGGCGAAAACGGCATTGCAGCTGGCGGAGATCAATCTGAAGAAGGCACCGGCACATCCGGTCTGGCTGGATACCATGGCTGCGGCATCTGCGGCGTGCGGCGACTATAAAAACGCACAGAAATATCTGGCTGCCAGTCGCGCAAACTGGGAAAAATTATCGGTGAAACGGAAAAATTTTTATCCTCATCTGGAACGGGACAGCAATACGCGGTTCAAACTGTATGAATCCGGAAAGAACCGGTATGAACGCCCGAATTCCGTGCGTATGGTATGGCTGATCGGCGATTGAATCACAATAAAATAAAGCAGATCCGGAGGAAATGAGAAAATGATGAAAAGATCTCTTTTGAGTGCATTGTTCCTGTTGGGGATCGTATTGCCTCTTTCCGCACAGACCCGGGCAGACTGGATGCCGGAAGAAGCCACTTCCGCCGGATCCGGTGTCGATGGCGGGGAACGGTTGTTGGTGAATGTGACTTATACCCCGCTGCCGAAAGCGACTGCCGATTTGAAAAAATATAAAAAGATCTGTGTGATCGATCTGAAAAAATACGGGATCCGCAACAACGGCACAGAACCGGAAGCCACTTCCGCCGGGATCAATGCTGCATTGCAGGATGCGAAAAAAAACGGTTTCGACCGGATCGTATTCCCGGCGGGGATTTATCTTATTTCCGAAAAAGATCCGGTGGTGCTTGATCACAAAAATACGGTGATCGATCTCAATGGTGCAGAATTCCGGATCAATCCCAACGGTCTTCAGGGGTATGCAGTCTTCTGTATCGTGCAGGGTGCGGAAAATCTGCGGTTGACCAATGGCACGATCCGCGGCGACCGTGATGTTCACGATTACAAAACGAGCAAAGGTCCCCACGAAGGCGGAAACGCGCTGAAAGTGATCAGCGGAAAAAATCTGGAACTGGATCATTTGACTCTGCTGGATGCGACCGGAAGCGGACTTTCCACGGTTTCCACCGGGACACGGAACCGTCCGGAATTGCTGAAACGGATCTTTTTCAGTGTTTACCCGGAAAAACATCTGGAACAGGGTGCTTTTGACGGACAGGGCAACAAGATCGCCTCCGCGGAAAAGACTCGCACAAGCAATATGATCAGTATGGCAAAGTTTGAAGATGAATTTGAGATCGGCTATCTTGCGGGCTATCAGGGATTTCCCTTTGTGCGCGGACGGGTGTATCAGATTTATTTTTACGATGGGGAGAAGAAGTTTATTGAAAAACGCAAATGTCTTCAGTACCGCAAGGTCAAACGCCCTGCCAACGCACAATATCTGAATCTGGAATTCAATCAGCCGGAAGTTACGGATATCCCCTTCCACTCCGGCGCAGCGGCAAAATCCTGGGTGCTGCGGATCAATAATTTTCTGCCGCCGACCGATGTGCATTTTCATCATAATGTGATGCGCAACAATCGCGGTCTGGGGATCGGTTTCTGCGGAGGTCAACGCTGGATCCTGGAACACAATCTCATTGAAGGGAACGGACCCAATCCGCCGGGTTACGGCATGGATATCGAGGACGGCTGGGAACTGGTGCAGGATGTGGTGTTCCGCCATAATATTTTCCGGAACAATCTTGCCGGTGAGATCGTGGTATGTGCCGGAAGCGAACTGGTTTTTGAACACAATCTTTTTGAAGCGGGAGGAAAATTTCCCGGCTATGTGGTTTTTTACGGAAGGACATACAATTACTTTTTCCGGAACAATACCCTGAAAAATTGTGTTGTCACATTCGGGACCCGTACCGGTATCGCCGCGATCCACGATAATACCTATATCAATTCCAGGATCAGGATCCGGTATGACAGCAAGGGTGTTGCGGACGGACTTTACCGGAAGACTGCCGGAGAACAGCTCAAAACACCTGCGCTTGTACTGAAAAATGAAACGCTCCGCAATGTTTCATCCGTCAGCGGGACCTATGTGATCATGGAAAATTGTAAGTTGGAAAAAGTGAATGTGAAGGCGGGAAAAGATACCCGCGCTCTGGCATTCCGGAACTGTACGATCACGGATTCCGGGATCCTGTCCGGAGATTTGAAAGTGGAAATGAAGGAAAACAACGGTTCTTTCTCTATTCTTGAAGAAGTCAACAGAAAAGGAAAAATAAAAAAATGACTCTGCTGAAAAAAGTATTGTCCGGTACGCTCATCTGTTTTGCACTGACTGCGACGGCACAGAATGTAAAGATCACCTGCAATTATCCCGGCGGCAATGTGAAAGTGATCAGAACCGCTCCCGGCATTGCGGAGATCGCGCCCGATCTGCGGGATACATCCTCATATTGGTTTTATTGGAATTTTGATGCGGAATCCGATGCGCCCGGCAAGGTGCGTTTTCTCTTTCCGGAGAAACGGAAAACGATCAGCGCACAGGGACCCTGCATCAGTACCGACGGCGGAAAAACATGGCGTTGGCTGGGAAAGGACAAAACAAAATTCATAGAATCTGCGGGGAATACGGAAAAACGGGACAGCTTTGAATGGGAATTTACCAAAGGAGGCGAAAAAGTCCGTTTCGCTCACGGTTTCCCTTATCAGAAAGCGGATTTTGACCGGTTCGTGGCGGCAATGAAAAACAATCCGCATTTGCAGCAGACCGTTCTGACCAAAACGCGGAAGGGCGCGGAAAGTCCTATGCTCGTGATCGGGAAAGCGGATAAGACGAAAAAAGCGTTTCTCCTGACGGCACGGCATCACGCCTGCGAAGCCATTGCCAGTTTTGTGTGGGAAGGATTTGTGGAGGAGGCGTTATCCGATTCCCCCTGCGGTGTCCGGTTCCGGGAAAAATATGTGCTGTATGCCGTGCCGTTTGTGGATCTTGACGGTGTGGAGGCAGGTGATCAGGGCAAAAATCGCGCGCCCCACGATCACAACCGGGATTACGGATTGGAAAAACCGCTTTATCCGGAGATCGCCGCATTGATGAACCTTTGCAGAGAAAAGAAGTTTTTTGCGGCAATGGATCTGCACGCACCGTCTGTCCGGACGGATATCCACGAGGCATTTTATCTGGCGGGTCTGAAAACACCGGAAAACCAGAAGATCAGCAATGTATTTTTGTCCTGGCTGCACCGGGAGATCCCGCCTCAATGTTCCCGCACCCTGCATTTAGGTGGAAAAAATGCCATGAAGGTGGAAGGTGACCGGGGGATCGCATTTTCAAGTTATTTTCCCATGCAGGAAGGAATGGCGTATGCCATGACCATTGAAAATCCTTATGCCAGCAGCAATATCCTGTACGATTCTGCCGCCGCAAAAGAATACGGACGCGGTGTCTGCCGTGCCATTGTCCGGACAGAGATCAGTGGACGGGGCGAAAGTGAAGGGCTTGCCGCCGCATTTCAGAAATTGGAAAAAGATTTGAACAGCGGAGGTCCTCATGTGAGCCTGAAAAATGCACAGGCTGTGCTGGATGATCCTGCATCGGCGGCAATCTTCAAAAATCAGGCGCGTCTGCAGCAGGTGCGTTCCCTGATGCGGTTGAGAAAAAACGCGGAAGCTCTTGAAAAATGCGAAAAAATATTCGCAGAAAAAGATGTGCTGCTCCAGCAGAAATATGAGGCCCTGACCATGAAAACAGAATTGCTCTGCCGGATGAACAGCGCAATGCCGGAAGATTGGCTCCGGGTGCAGGAACAGATGAAGATCGGCGGCGATTACGGATTCCGTATATGGGACGCGTTTTACGCCAATGCTTCAGCCCGGAAAGATGTCCCCGCCATGCTGAAATGTGCGGAAAAACAACTTTCTTTTGCGCCCCGGTATCATGTGGGGAAGATCCGCAACCGGATCGCACATTGTTATCTTGCTGCCGGTGATAAAGAAAAAGCGGCGGCATACAGCAGAGTCACGATACAATTTCTGAACGGGCAGTTGTTCCCGAATATCCCTGTGGGTGTTTTCGGTCCGAATCAACTGCTGGAGCTGGTACACGCACAGCGCATGGTTCCGGAAACACCCCGGGCGGAAATACTGAAGACGATCGGTTTGTGCCGCGCGCACAAACTCTGCAATGCTTTTATGCAGCAGGAATTGGATCGGATCGAAAAAGCGTTGAACGCAGAAAAGTAAAAACTTTTTGCGGTCTTACGCACCGCGCCGAAGCAGGGATGCTGTCAATTCCCGCAGATAACCGCAATAAGTGTTTTGCGGGAGCCGGTCCAATGCGGCAAGTGCGGCATCGGTATGCGCTTTTGCCAGATCGCGGATCGCCTGTTCCGCACCGCAATCTGTGAGCAGGTGCCGGATCACAGAAACCATTTCCGAAGAATAGAACGGTTGTCCGGTCATGGCAACGAGCAGATCTGCATTTTTTCCGGAGAGGCGTTTTTTTGCTTCCAGATAAAGCAAAGTGGGTTTCCGTTCCTGAAAATCGCTGCAGAGAGGTTTGCCGAACACATCCATTTCTCCGTAAATGCCCAGCAGATCGTCCAAAAGCTGATAAGCGCGTCCAAGATTGTGGGTGAAATGAGCCAGTGTTTTCTGTTCTTCCGATTCAAAATCGGCAGACCCCAGTGCAAATGCGGCACCCGCCTGTACGCAGAAGGTCAGGAGCGCGGAAGTTTTGCCGTCGATCATGGCAAGGACATCATCTTCCGTGACGCTTGCGGGATCTTTGAGAGCCAGAGCCACATCGCACGCTTCGCCGGAGATCAGATCGCAATTCAATATTTCCTGCATCCTTCTTGCGATGGCAATGACCAGTGCCGGATCGCTTCCTGCTTCCACCTGTTTCAACATCATATCCATTGCCCACGCCTGCTGGGAATCACCGGCAAGCAGCGCAAGATCGTGTCCGTATTTGACGGCAGAATCTTTGCTGCAATCCAGTTCCTCTGCTGCAAATTGTGCGGTGGCGATGTGACAGGTGGGCAAGCCGCGCCGCACATGATCTTCGTCGATGATATCATCGTGGACCAGAGTCCAGTTGTGGAAGATCTCCACTGACGCTGCGGCATTCAGGACTTTTTCCGGATCTCCGCCGAAAAGACCGCATGCCCACATCAGGAGTGCGGGCCGGATCCGTTTGCCGCCCCGTTCCGGATAGGCACGGACTGCTGCGCGCAGTTCTGCGGGCTGTATCGTATCCGGAAAAGGATCGTTTTTGATCAGTTCATTGATGGTATCGGCGATTTGTTTCAGCGCGTTTTTCATTTTTTTCATTTCTCCTTCAGAATTCCACGGGGATATATTCAAAGGCGGCACCTTTTTTCTTCACGGTGCCGTAACCGGGGAACGGCAGATGCGCTCCGTAGATACGGATCGGGATCAGAGCATTGCCGATCGCCAGCGTAACGATATTTTCTTTTGCGGTCAATTCCAGAATGGTTCGGCGGGATTTTGCAGCCATAGCGGGATCCTGATCGAATTTCGCACAAATCTCCGGATCGGCAAACTGGACTTCCGCTCCGTGGATCAGGTCGCCGATAAAATAGACCGGGCGGACGCCGCCTTCCGCCAGCATCATTTGCGTGCGGAATACGGTATGTCCCGGCGTGTGACCCGGCGCGGCAATGGGGAAAAGACCGCAGGGGAGTTCTTTTTTGCCGTCGAAGGTCATGATCCTTCCGGGGTAGGCTTTTTTCACTTTCTGCCAGGAGGTGTGCATTTTGTATGCGGGATCCTGCAATGCTTTTTCTTCTTCTGCCGATAAATAGATCACGGCTTTGGAAAAGGCACTCTGACCATCTGCCTTCAGCAGACCGCCGATATGATCGGGGTGAACGTGGGTGAGCATCACATAATCGATATTATTTTCTTTCAGGCTCAAATGGTGCATCCGCGTGTGGAAAGAGCCGTATCCGGCATCAATGAGCGCGATCTTTCCGCCCCGTTCCACAAAAAATACATTGACGGATGCCGGGATGTCTGCACCGGGCGCGATCATTTTTTTTGTGCCATTATGGATGAACAGTCTGCGGGGCATGGTCGTTTTTGTATCCAGCATGGCGGCGATGATGCAGTCTTTTTTCTGTTCGGCGGCGATCCCGAGTTTTCCCGGATCGGCGGCGGAAAGTCCCGCAAACGCCGTTGCCGCAAACAGGAGTGCAGTCATAAAAAAGCGTTTCAACATATTCAAATTTCCTTTTCGTAAATACCGGCAAGTTTTTCAAGTGTTTTGATAATGGGCAAATGCTGGGGACAACGCGATTCACATTGTCCGCACTGCACACAGGCGGAAGGTTTCCCCTTCCGGGAATACCATGCAAATGCGTGTTTCGATCCGGCGGAAACACCGAATTTGATGGTGTCGTTCATAATGGCAATGAGATTGGGGATGGGTAATTCCGCCGGACAGCCCTCTGTGCAGTAGTTGCAGCGGGTGCAGGGGATCGTTTTTGCAGAAGCCAGGATGTCATACGCGCGGAGTGCGGCATCCTGTTCTTCTTTGTTGAACGGCTGGAAATCACCGAAAAGCGCAGTATTGCTTTCCAACTGTGCCATATCGGACATTCCGCTCAATACGGTGACGACTCCCTCCAGCGAGCCTGCAAAACGCAATGCCCATTCCGCCGGTGTGTTCACCGGAGAAACTTTTTTTATCAGCTCCGCCACTTCCGGCAGCGGATCCCCCGCAAGCATTCCTCCCTTGACCGGTTCCATGATGATGACCGGCAGACCGTATTTGCGGGCAACTTCATAGATTTTGCGCGACTGGATGGATTCGCTTTCCCAATCGGCATAATTGATCTGAAGCTGCACAAAATCCAGGTCATTGTGTTTGGAAAGGATGCTTTCCAGTGTTTCGGCAGTATCGTGGAAGGAGAAGCCGATCGCTTTGGCTTTGCCGTTTTTCTTCAGGGCATAGAGAAAATCCCACAATCCGAAATCATCCATCATCTGCAATTTTTCTTTGCTGACGGCATGGAGCAGATAGCGGTCAAAATATGCCAACCCCGTGCGTTCCTGCTGTTCGGCGAAAATTTGTCCGATATCCGTTTTTTCTTTGATGTGACTCAAAGGCATTTTATCTGCCACGCAAAATGCTTCCCGGGGATAACGCTCCACCACGGCTTTGCGCACGATCCCTTCCGATTTTCCGCCGAGATAGAAATAGGCGGTATCGAACCAGCGGAACCCCCGTTCCAGATAACGGTCCACCATTTTGCATACAAGATCCAGATCGACTTCCTGATCCGATCCGGGCAGCAGCGGCAGGCGCATCATCCCGAATCCCAGTTTTTTTTCTGTTGTTTTTCCGTTTTCCATGATCGCTTCTTACCTTTCTTGCGGTACGATACTACAAAAAAATAAAAAAATCAAGCAAAATTTCTCTTGAAAGAATGATTTATTTGCATTATATTAGCCGATGGGCGGTTTTGCAAAAACGGTGCAGCCGCCCGGAGCAATGTATAAAACTGAAAATTACGGAGTGTGTCGTATGAAAAAGAACAGATATGTCGGAGATTATCCGGTCATTGGTATCCGTCCCTGTATTGACGGTCGCCGCGGCCCGTTGATGCTGCGTGAATCTCTTGAACCCACGGTGTGGGCAATGGCAAAAGCCGCAAAGGAACTGTTTGAAAAGAATTTGTTTTATTCCAACGGGGAACCGGTGAAAGTGGTGCTTGCGGACAGCTGCATCGGCAGAGTTCCCGAAGCCGCTGCCTGTGCCGATAAATTCAGAAAAGAAGGTGTTTCCATCACTCTTTCTGTGACTTCCTGCTGGTGCTACGGTTCTGAAACCATGGATATGGATCCCACCACCATCAAAGGCGTGTGGGGATTCAACGGCACCGAACGCCCCGGCGCAGTGTATCTTGCCGCCGTTCTTGCCGGACACGCACAGAAAGGATTGCCCGCATTCGGTATCTACGGTCATGAAGTCCAGGATCTGGATCAGGTCAATGAAATCCCGGAAGATGTGAAGGAAAAACTGCTCCGTTTCGGCCGTGCCGCTGTGGCTGTTGCCACCATGCGCGGAAAATCCTATCTCCAGATCGGCTCCCAGTGTATGGGGATCGCAGGTTCGATCATGGATCAGGATATGATGGAAAGTTATTTCGGGATGCGTGTGGAATCGGTGGATGAAGTGGAAGTCCTCCGCCGTATGGAAGAAGGCATCTACAATGAAGAAGAATTCCAGAAAGCACTTGCCTGGACGAAAGAACACTGCAAGGAAGGGCGCGACGATAATGTGGAATCAGTGAACTTCCTCGGCGAAGAACGCAAGATCAAATTCACGCCGGAAGAAAAAGAAAAACAGTGGGAATTCACGGTCAAGATGTATTGCATCATCAAAGACCTGATGGCTGGTAATAAGAATCTGCCCGATGCCTTTGAAGAAGAAAAAGCAGGTCATAATGCCATTGCCGGTGGTTTTCAGGGACAGCGTCAGTGGACGGATCATTGGCCGAACTGCGATTATCCGGAAGCATTGCTGAGTTCCACTTTCGACTACGAAGGCGCAAGAGAACCCTTCACTCTCGCTACGGAAAACGATGTTCTCAACGGTATGGGTATGCTGATGATGCGTCTTCTGACTCATCGCGCACAGATCTTTGCCGACGTCCGCACCTACTGGTCCAGCGATGCCACGGAACGGGTGACCGGTTACAAACTGGAAGGCAAGGCAAAAGAATCCGATGGTATCATCCATTTGCTGAACTCCGGTGCCGCCTGTCTGGATGCCAGCGGCGTCTGCACCGATGAAAACGGCAATGCAGTTATGAAAAAATGGTGGGAAGTCACCGAAGAAGATATCAAGAAGATGACCGATGCCACAGTCTGGTGTGAAGCGGGCTTTGACAACTTCCGCGGCGGCGGTTTCTCCAGCCATTTTGATACCTATGCGGAAATGCCTGTTACCATGATCCGTTTGAATCTGGTCAAAGGACTCGGTCCCGTTCTCCAGATCGCGGAAGGCTGGACGGTCAATCTGCCGAAAGAAGTCAATGATACGCTGATGGAACGCACCAATCCCACCTGGCCCTGCACCTGGTTTGCACCCCGCTGCGACGGCAAAGAAGGTTCTGCGTTCAAGACTGCTTATGAAGTGATGATGAACTGGGGAGCCAATCACGGTGCGATCTCCTACGGTCATATCGGCGCGGATCTGATCACCATGTGTTCCATGCTCCGTATTCCGGTTTGCATGCACAACGTGCCGGAAGAAAAGATCTACCGTCCTGCCGCATGGAATGCGTTCGGCATGGATAAGGAAGGTGCCGATTACCGTGCCTGCGCGGCGTATGGTCCGCTTTACGGCAAAAAAATGTGAAAAATTTTCAAAAACGGACTTGAAAAATAAAATGGCGGGAGTATATTAAGAGCATGATGTGAGATGGCTGCTTAGCTCAGTCGGTAGAGCGATGGAATCATAATCCACAGGTCGCTGGTTCGAACCCGGCAGCAGCCACCACTTTTTCTTTCTCTCCTTTTTCTCCCGCTGTCAATCTTTTTTTTGTGTGTTCGGATCCACGGTGTTTTTCTGCCTGTGATCCGGGAAGGGACAAAATAACGATGTCAGCAACAGTGATCGCGATTGACGGACCTGCCGCCTCCGGCAAAAGCACGGTGGCAAAAAATCTTGCAAAGAAATTGGGTATCCTGTATGTCAGTACCGGTTCGCTTTACCGTGCCATTGCCTGGAAAGCCATCCGGAACGGCATCGGCACCAAAGATGAAAATGCTTTGGAGAAGATGCTGGAACAGACCGATTTGCGCTATGCGAAAAACAGTGCGGGCGAACTGGATATCGAAATCGACGGAGTGTTTCCCGGTCAGGATTTGCGTGCGGCGGAGATCGCTCTCGGCGCATCGGATGTCGCCACCGTTCCATTGGTGCGGGCATGGACGCTGGATATTCAGCGGGACACCGCAAAGGAAAACTGGATCGTGATGGAAGGGCGTGATATCGGGACTGTGGTTTTCCCGGATGCAAAATATAAATTTTTCCTGACAGCCTCTCCTCTTGCCCGTGCCAGACGGCGTTTGGGGCAGGGCGGCGAAGCGAAGGACGGCGCGACAGTGGAATCGGTTGCGGCGGAGATCGCGGAACGGGATAAACAGGATTCCACCCGTGCGATCGCGCCACTGCGTCAGGCGGAGGATGCTATTTTTGTGGACAACAGCGATTGGGAACAGGAGGAAACGCTGGAACATCTTGCATCGTTCATCACGCTGTAAAACGCGTATGATCCAAAGCGTGTGAAACAGCGGATTTTTTCCGGTTCCGCGGAATGAAAAACGGCTTTTGCGTATGCAGAAGCCGTTTTTTTTGCCAAAAATATATAATATTTAATAATTTTAACTGGAAATCGGCTTTTTACGGATGTATATTGCTGCTGAACCATAGCAGAAAAACAGTAAAATAAACATAGAGGACACAATCCATGAGACAGAAACTTCTTCTTCTTGCCGCCATCTTTTTCGGAATACTTGCATTTCTTTTCACGTACCAGCAGATCAAATCGGAAAAAGCCAAGATCCAGCAGTCCATCGAGGAACGGGATGTGATCGTGATCCAGAAGGACCTGCTGGATGGCGAGGAAATCAAAGAAGAACATTTGCAGAAAAAGAAAGTCAGCCGCTCCAAAGACGATGTGATCTCACAGGAGATCCTCTGGAAACAGCGTGATCGCATTATCGGCAGCACTGTCAGCAATATGGTTCCTGCCGGAACGATCCTGACATGGCAGGCGATCGAACGCAGCCGCAGTGAGATCGAAAATACCGGTCTTGCCGGCAGGATCAACCGGGGTGATACCGATACCTCCAAGCCTTATGCCATCACGATCCCTGTGGATGCGGTTTCTTCTCTGAACGGTCTTGTGCGTCCCTACAACCGCGTGGATGTGATCGGGACCTTCACCCGTCCGGATCAGGCGGATCCCAATTTGCAGATGGTTACCATGACGATCCTGCGGAATGTGAAAGTGCTTGCCTGCGGAGCCAATCTCAGCGGCAATTCCACAGGCAGAGGCTACAATACCGTGACGTTGAAAGTGAGTCTGGAAGAAGCCGAAATGCTGGTGTTTGCCCAGAATAAAGGCAGATTGACCCTTGCATTGCGCAGTCCGGAATACGGCACGCGGGAAGAACGTATGCCTCCTCCGGTGAACTGGGATACTTTTATGAAAGAACGCAGTGCCGCCAGTCAGAAAAAGTGATATGTGCGGGGAGGAACAGAACTTATGTATAAAATCAATCTCCATATTCCCGGTCAGCCGGTACAGAGCGTGCCGCTGCCGGATGGTGTGTTCCAGTTGGGAGCCGGCAGCGGAAATCATCTTCAGCTGAATGCGGTGGGGGTTTCCCAGCGGCACTGCCGTTTTTCGGTGCAGGGGGATAAATTGTATGTCAGCGATCTCGGCAGTTCCAACGGGACTTTCTGTGACGGTGTGGCGTTGAGCGACAGCCTCACGCTGATCCCTCCCGGAGCGGTGCTGATGGTCGGGCAGGTGCGGATCGAAGCTGTGGGCAACGGTCAGGCTCCGGAAAAAGTGACTGCTCCTGCTGTTGCGGAAAAAACAGTTGCGGAAAAAAAGCCTGTGAGTGAAGAGGAAGCGCAGATCGCCAAAAGTATTTCCGAAGCGAAGAAAAAGACCGGTGATCCGGACGAAGTGCCTGTCCTGGCGGTATCCGGGATCCCGGAAGCTGCGCGTCCTGTGGTTCAGAAGATCAAAAAACTGGCACATGTGGAATTGTTGAAGCGTTTGGATTTGAAGCGTGCGGTGCTGAACAATACTTCGGAAAGTGCGTTGGAGGAACAGGCAAAAAGTACGATCCATGAGATCATGGGGAGTTTGACCATTCCTCTGCCGGCGGGCGTGACGGCGCAGAAGATCGAACAGGAATTGTATTTTGAAGCGGTGGGCTTGGGTCCGCTGGAAAAATTGATCGCCATGGATACGATCACGGAAATCATGGTGAACGGACCGGACAAGATCTATGTGGAACACAAAGGTGTGATCTACCGCACCGATATGGCGTTTGCCGACAGCAATCAGGTGCTTGCCGCCATTGAACGGATCGTTTCTCCGTTGGGACGGCGTATCGATGAAAGTTCGCCGATGGTGGATGCCCGTTTGAAAGACGGCTCCCGTGTGAATGCCATCATCCCGCCGCTGTCACTGATCGGACCTTCCATCACCATCCGTAAATTTTCCCGGAATCCCCTTCAGGTGAAGGATCTGATCAAATTCGGATCCATCACACAGGAGATCGCGGATTTTCTTGATGTGTGTGTGAAATTGCGGAAAAATATTGTGATTTCCGGCGGTACCGGATCCGGGAAAACAACGCTTTTGAATATTTTGAGCGGATTCCTGCCGAACCGGGAACGGATCGTGACGATCGAAGACGCGGCGGAACTTCAGCTGCGTCAGGAACACGTGGTGCGTCTGGAATCCCGTCCGGCAAACATCGAAGGCAAGGGCGAGATCGCCATCCGCGATCTGGTGAAAAACTCTCTGCGTATGCGTCCCGACCGGATCGTGATCGGGGAATGTCGTGGCGGTGAAGCGTTGGATATGCTTCAGGCAATGAATACGGGGCATGACGGATCGTTGACGACGATCCACGCGAATACGCCCCGCGACTGCCTTTCCCGTCTGGAAACACTTGTGTTGATGGCGGGTTTTGATCTGCCGCTGCGTGCGATCCGGGAACAGATCGCCAGTGCCATCACCATTGTGGTGCAGATCAACCGTGAAAAGGATGGATCCCGTAAAGTGACCTGTGTGAGTGAGATCACGAAAATGGAAGGTGACATCATTACCATGCAGGATCTTTTTGTGTATAAACAGTCCGGCTGGACGGAAGATGGAAAGATGATCGGCGATCATGTTGCCACGGGGAGTGTTCCCACATTCATGGATGAGATCAAGCGTGCGGAACTGCCGCTGGATATTTCCATCTTCACGCCGCCGAAACAGAATCGCGGGGGAGGTTTGTTCTGATGGCGGAATTTATTCAGGCGAACATATTTCTTCTTGCCTGTTCTTCGGCAGGATTGTGTATTTTCTTTGCGACCTATGTGATCGTGGATTTTATCGCGTTTGCGGGGAACAACTACAAGGAGCGTTTCATTCAGGAAGCCGCAGTGGAAATGGAGGATGTGCTTTTGCAGATCCCACCCTCCCGGGTGCTGGATGTGAGTCTGGCGGTATCGGCACTGGCTGGATTTTTTTCCGTGGGGCTGCTTTGTCTGCTGACGAATCCCACTGTGGTGAAAGTGGTTTTTGTGGGATTGGTATGTATGATCGTGGCATTCCCCATGCCCCGCCTTTACCTGCGTCTTCTCCGGAAACAGCGGCTTCAGAAATTTACGGATCAGCTGGAAGATGCACTTCTTGCCATGTCCAGCTCACTGAAAGCGGGTTTCAGTATCAATCAGGCATTGGATGCAGTGGCGCAGGAAAACAGAAGCCCCATCTCCTTTGAATTTACGCTTTTGATGCAGGAATTGCGTTTGGGAGTATCGCTGGAAGAAGCATTGTTCAAAATGAATAAACGGTTGGGGAGTCCGGATTTTGAACTGGTTTCCGTGGCGATCATCACGGCGCGTCAGACCGGGGGTGAATTGACCGCGATCCTGGAACGCCTTGCCGGCGTGATCCGTGAACGCGTCAAGATCCAGCAGAAGATCCGTTCTCTGACTGCGCAAGGCAGATTGCAGGCGTATATCATCGGAGCGGTTCCGTTTCTGCTGATGCTGGCGATGTTTTATATTTCTCCGGATATGATGGATTCGTTTTTTTCCTCTATCACGGGGATATTGCTGCTTGCAGTGGTGATCGCATTGGATGCGGTGGGATTTTTCGTGATCCGGAAAATCACCACCATCGATATTTGAGGCAGGAGGAATTTGCAATATGTTTACAGATGTGATGATGACGGTGATCGGTTCTGTCAGTTCCGGGCTTGCGGTATTCTGTCTGGCATTTCTGATTTTTGATCTGATGCAGAAGATCGAAGTGGAAAAAACGGAAATGACCGATGAATATAAACGGATCCCCATTTTTTTCCGGATGTTCATGCCACTGACCAATAATGTGATGCCGCTTCTGAAAAACGAAGCAATGCAGAAAATGGTGCAGAGCGCACAGAAGAAACTGGGTATGGCGGGTTATGAACTTGCCATGAGCGGTGAACAGTTTGTGGCGTTGCGGATCCTTTTCCTGATTTTCGGTGTTCTGATCGCAGTGCTGTTGATCCTGGGGCAACAGGCATCCAGCGGGATCATTTTTCTGTTGATCATGGCGGTCTATCCCAATGTGTGGTTGAACCGGATCATCCGGATGCGGCATCTTGAGATTTTGAAAGCTCTGCCGAATGTGTTGGATTTGCTGACATTGAGTGTGGAAGCGGGACGCGATTTTCTGACGGCACTGCGGGATATCGTGATGCGCCGGAAACTGGATGCCATCGGCGAAGAATTGCGCCGTGCGCTTCACGAGATCCAGTTGGGGAAGACCCGTCAGGAGGCGTTGCATGAAATGTCATTGCGTGTCAATCAGCCGGAATTGACCACGGTTTTGAATTCTGTGATCCAGGCGGATGAATTGGGTGTCAGTATCGGTCAGCTTCTGCGTGTGCAGGGGGATCAACTCCGTGCCAAACGGTTTGCCCGTGCGGAAAAACTGGCGAATGAATCGCCGGTGAAGATCCTGTTTCCCATCATCATTTTTATTTTCCCGGCGGTGTTTATTGTGCTGATGGGTCCGTTGATGTCCCAGGCTTTGAAATCTTTTGGTAATTAACAGATGAGCAGGCAGTTGATATGATCCGGAACCAGACCAGAAACAACATCCTTTCCCGCAAACCGTATTTTGCCACGGGGTTGTGGGACCGGACGCGGGGCATGATCGGGCGCGATTTCGCAAAATTTGCGTTTGACAGCATGGTATTCCCCCGCTGCAATGCCATCCATACTTTTTTTATGAATTGTGCATTGGATGTGTTGTTTCTCGACCGGGGAAATACGGTGGTATTTCTGACGGAACATTTGGAGCCGTGGTGTCCGTGTGTCCGCCGGAGTGATGCGTGTACGGTGGTGGAACTGCCCGCCGGAGCGATCGCGGAAACACATATTGCATTGGGTGATAAACTGGATCTTTCTGCAATGGAAGATCCGGAATCGAAAATATAATCCTTCAGGAGGTTTTAATTTTATGAAGATCCATTACTTGAATGGCCCGCAGGCAGGCAGACGCATTGAGCTTTCTGCCGAAGGGGCAACGATCGGGCGTGAGCAGGATAATCAGATCCAGCTGCTCATCGGCGGTGTGTCGCGTTATCATGCGAAAATAGAAAATAAAGACGGCAGCTGGTTTCTCCGGGACCTCGGCAGTACCAATGGTACCAAGATCAATGACATATTGATTACGGAATCCACCAAACTCAATCACGGGGATCATGTGGTGATCGGTGATCAGCAGTTCCGGATTGAATTGCTCGCTCATGCTCCGGCGGTGACCGATACGGATGCAGATTCCACAAGAGCGTTCCCCGCTCCGGAACCCACAAGTCCCGCGTTCGTGTTCAGACCCGATGTGATGCCGCCCACACAACCGCCTCCGCCGCCGGTCTCGCCCGCTGCTCCCCGGGAAGAAGCTCCCGCTCCCCAGGAAAAAACACCGGAAGCGGAAAAACCGGATCAGACATTGAAAGTCAATTTTGACGATCAGGATATTTTTAAGTCGGATTCCGGATTCGGCGGTGATGCTGCATCTTCTGCCGGAAAAAAGAAAAGCAAAAATACTCTCGTCGGGAATATTATTTTTGCAGTGGTGCTGGTAGTGATGATCGTGGTGGGGGTGGTCCTGATCCACCATACCATGTCCGATTCCGGTGACAGCAAGGCAACAGATAAGGAAAAAACTGCCGCAGCAGCCGCCGCGAAGAAAAAAGAAGCGCAGGAAAGTTTCTTCTTCTATTATGAACGGGTGCTGGAAAATAAAAAATCCGGTGAACCCAATATTTTCAAGGTCGTGGCACAGGGAGAATATAAATTCCGCAAAGTCAAAGGCAAGGGCAAAGACAAAGGCAAAGATAAACTGAAAAAGTATTTTGAATTGAAAGTTTCTCTGCGTGATCTTGCCAATGAACAGAAATTTGACAGCGTTCCGTTGGTGGATATTTCCCTGAATAAAGTGGAACAGCTGCAGAACAGACTTGCCGAGGAGATCCTGGAATCTTCTCTCCACTCATCCTCTCTCACCGGTGATTCCTGCTTTGACCGTATCGTGGTGTGCGTAAACGGCAAATTCAAAGATGTGATCTTCTATAATGGCGACGGTAAAAACAACAGCTATTTCGGTACGGCGCAGGATGCACTGGATGACTTTATTTCCGATGCCATCGGTATGCCGTTGATGATGACCAAAGAGGAGATCGTCAAAGAAGCCGAAGAAGCCTACAACGACGCAGTGAATGCCGGAAATTATCAGGATGATCCACAGATTTTCCACCGGGCGTTCAAAGCGTACGAAAGAGCCTGCCTGTTCTATGAACGCCTGAATTCGCCCCGTCTCGGCGAATGTAAAGCAAAATACACGGAACTGGAAAAATATTATAAGGATAAATACCGCAGCGGTAAAAATGAAGTGGAACGCTACTACAAGGACCGTCAGTTCCAGCGGGCTTCCGATCTCTGCGATGAAAACATGAAATTCTTCCCCGAAGGAACGAAGGAATATAATTTCTTCCGTGAATCCAAGATCACCATCAATGGCGAACGCCGTAAATTTGACAAGTAAGGATGGCATCAACATGAAAAAATATAATTTGCATAAGATCATCGCAGGCTGTCTGCTCTGTGCCGCAGCTGTCACCGGAAGCATGATGCTTTCCTCCTGCGGAAAAACGGAAAATGTCCGGCAACAGGAAGTCCGCAAAGGTATCCTCGTGAAACCGGAAGGCGTGGAACTTTCCATTCCCGGAACTATTTATGGCTCCCTGAACGGAAAAGAAAAAGTGAAATTGCCGTTGGGGACCTATGTGGTGCGTATGACGGCAGATGGCTGTAATCCCGTGTGGGAAACAGTCAAACTTTCCGAACCCGGTGCAGAAGTGACTCCTCAGGAAAGACCGGTTGCCGTGAAAGCCTCTGTACTGGTGAAAAGTGTTCCTGCCGGTGCGCAGGTCTTTGTGGATGACGAAAGCCGGGGGATCACACCCTGCGTGGTGTCCAATTTGGATCGCGGTTCTCACAAAGTCACTTTCCGCAGTGTGGGACATGATGACATCACCACATCTCTTGAGATCCTCAATGCGGAACCGCGCGTGCTGGAACAGACCCTTTCCCGGAATACCGGTAATTTTGTTGTGGTATTTGAGCCTGCGGATGCAGAGATCTTTCTTGACGGAAAAAAGAAACACGGATTTTCTCCGTTGACGCTGACCGAAACTGCGGGAACGCATAAGCTGGAGATCCGGAAAGATAAATACGAAAGCGTGGAAGAAACGATCACGATCCGGCGCGGTGGTGAAGATCAGAAGGAATTCAAGCTGAATCCGGTGTCCGGCTCCCTCACGGTTCATGTCACTTATCCTGCATCTGCAACGATCATGCTGGATGGCAGAGAGATCAAAAACGGGACCCGCGAAAATCTCAAACCCGGCAAATACAAAGTGAATGTTTCAGCACGCGGCTTTGATACGAAAGAAGAAGAAGTGGAAATCTCCGCCGCGGAAACTGAAGTGCTTCAGATCGCCCTCAACGCCAATACCGGAAAGATCATTCTGCCGGTGAATGAACCGTATGTGACGATTTCTCTCAATGGCAGAACGATCGGCATGACCCAGCCCGATCCCCGGGATCCGGATGCGGCGGAACTCTTTGAGATCTCCGGTGTTTCCGAAGGCACATACAATCTTTCCTTCTGGCATCCCAATACCCCGAAAACGGAAGAACGCAAAGTGACGGTCAGCAAAGATGTCCGGGAAGTCCGTTTGCCCCGTGTGGATGTGTGGCTGCCGAATGCCAGCGTGACCATGCAGGGACAGGTGTATAAGGATTGCCGTGTTACGCCGGTGGAAGGGACCGACCGCGTGAAATTTGTCCGTAAAAAGATCAATAGCGACGGCTCCATCGCCACCACCTCCGAAGAAGTCCTCAAATCCGCTTTGAAGATCGATTATTACGGCGATAAGAGCGTTTATGCCAATCCTGAATTCAAAACTTCCCGTGTGGATTTCCTCACCTACGAAGACAATCTTGCCACCATCACGATCAAAAATCTCCGTCCCGGTTGTGAGATCTTTACCAATGGGAAAAGTGCCGGTATCGCCCGGTTCACCAATATGGTTCTGCGCGTGAAACCCGGCAGCTATACGATCCGTATCGCTCACAAACACGGCAAAAATGTGAAGAAACCGAACCAGAATTATGTGGAAAATACCAAACCGCTGGAACTCGTCCGCGGCGGCAGCCATACCATGAATGCGCCCGGCGCAAAGATCCTGTGGATCCCGGATACAAAACTGGTCCTGAAAAACGGCGGCGTGCTGATCGGAAAAACTCTTTCTGAAAGCGAAGATACGCTTTCGATCCAGACTGAACCGGGCAGTGACAGCAAACGGGATGTCAACCGGGGAGATATTGCCCGGAAAGAATTGCTGGATTGAGCTTGGACATGAGCGGTCATACTCTTTTTGTTCTCGTTTTTGCAGTCTGGGCATTGTTCTCTTTTGCCGCAGGCGCAGTATTTGCCGTGTTCAACGGAAAATATCCCGCTCTTGCGGTGAAATTGCCCCGGGAGAAAATGGCAGGTTCATTCCTTGCCGCCGTTCTCCTGATCGCGCTGGTGCCTCATGTGGAGGAACTTTTTGAACCGCAATCCATTTTTGTGCAGGGATATCTCCTGTGGATCGCGGCGGCAGTATTGTTTCTTTGCATCGTGATGTATGCCGATTTCATCTTTGCCCGTGCGCTGGCGGTGGCAATGATCTTCGGTGCATATCTCGCTTTGCGGGAAGGATTCGGATTTGCCGTTCCCCTGTATCCCTTTGTGGCAGTCTGTGCGTTTCTTTTCGGATTGACGGGTATCGTGATCGGTGCCAAGCCTGTATGGCTGCGTGTCTGGCTGGAAAAAGCAAAAGAAAAAACATGGCTCCGGTACGGCAGCTGTATTTATTTTGTATTGATAGGTTTGTGCGCATTGATCGCGCTGATCCTGAATGAGATCATTTGAGTAAGAGAAGGGCAGGCGATTTTTATGCTGGAACTGCAAGCTGCCGAACTGGATTTTATCCGGTCATGCCATGTGGCAGATGAGAAAGATTTTTTGGAAAAATGCTGTATTTACGGCGATTTTCTTTATGAAACGAATCAGACTTTGAACCTGACGCGGATCCCTGCGGAAGAATTCTGGTCAAAACATGTGTGCGATTCCCTTGCCATTGCCCGGGAAGTGAAATTTCCGGACAGCACGCATCACATGAAGATGTGCGATGTTGGTTGCGGCGGCGGTCTGCCGTCACTGATCCTTGCCTCTGCATTTCCGAATCTGTATGTTACCGCCATTGATTCCACGGGAAAAAAGATCCGTTTTGTGGAACAGGCAGCTGTAAAAATGGGGTTGACCAATCTCCGTGCCATTCAGGTGCGCGCCAATGAATTGGGACATAAAAGCGAATTCCGCCACAGTTTCCCGCTGGTTACCGCCCGGGCTGTGGCATCTGCCGATGTGCTGATCCGCGAAACCGCAGGGCTGATCTCCCGCAATGGGGAACTGGTCATCTACCGCACCCCCACTCAGGCGGAACCCGAAGCGGAATGGCTGCGGAGTCTGAAAAAAGCTCCTGCATTTGAATTGACCGATACGCTGGAATTGCCCGGCGGCGGCACCCGACTGTTTCTGAAGATCCGCGGATTGGGATGATCCTGTCATGAATGTTGTATTTCAACGCCTTGAAACACCGGACTCATTGGAAGCGGTCCGCACGATCGCAAAGGATATCTGGCCGAAAACATTTGCCTCTATCCTTTCTGCCGATCAGATCGCTTATATGATGAAAATGATGTACGCTCCGGAAGTCATGGAAAAAGAACTTGCCGCCGGATATATTTTTGAACTGGTGGTCATCGACGGTGTTCCCGGCGGATATATCGTCTGTTCCCCCTGCGATGAAGATCCGCAGCATATCCTGAAACTCCACAAAGCCTATCTCCTGCAGGAATACCATTCCAAAGGGATCGGACAACTCATGCTGGATCGCGCTTTGACCCTTGCCGCAGAAGGCGGATTTGAGTGCGTTCATCTGAATGTCAATAAACAGAATGAACGCGCCATCCGGGCATATCAGCGGAATGGATTTACACTGCTGCGCGCCGAAAAAAATCCCATCGGGTGTGGGTATTATATGGACGACTACGTCTTCTTCAAGGAGGCGCGTTGTCTCGCTTGATCCTCTGCGCCTTTGCTGCGGACGCGGTCTCGGTCATGGATGTTTCATCCACTCCCTCGACCTTGCCTTGCAAAAACACAGATTATCGGCGCGATACTTCCGCGCCGGGGGGGTATATTTGTGGCGGACAGATGGGACATTGTGGGACATCCGGGACAGATGGGACGCGGATGAGGCGTAATCAGAAGGCTTTTTTCATTCGTTGAAACGGAGGGCGGGAGCCGCACCACGAAAGACAAACTGAAAAAGCGTTTGCTATTCGGTCAGCCTTGGTCTTATAAGTCCCAAAAGTCCTATAAGTCCCAGAAATGCGCCTGCGGCACCGTCTGACCGTTTCGGTCTGTAAGATTTCGGGCAAACTGCAAGCGTCTTGGTCAGGGCGGACAGATGGGACATTGTGGGACATCCGGGACAGATGGGACGCAGATGAGGCGTAATCAGAAGGCTTTTTTCATTCGTTGAAACGGAGGGCGGGAGCCGCACCACGAAAGACAAACTGAAAAAGCGTTCACGAATACGCGGTGCGTTGATACAGACAGATACTGACGGTTATTTTTGTCTGTTTTTGTCCGTTTTTGTCCGTTTTTGTCAGCGGCAGCCGGATCCGAAGTTCCGGATCAGCTTGCGGAGTTTATTTTTCTGCAGAACCTATTTTCTGCCAAGCGTCAGAAAAGTGGACAAATCAAGGATCGGCGTTAACTACATTTTATTTGAACGGAATAGGACGAGTTAAGCTCTGGACACAAAGCCACTCAAACCACGAAAGCGAATGCCGTGCCCAGCCGCTTCCGTGACCGCATATTTAACCTACATCCGAAAATATACTTTTTCAACACCCTTTTTCAAAAAAAACAAGGATTTTTCTCTTGAATTGAAGCAGCAGGCACCCATAAAAACAAAAAAAGTCCGTCCGGGGATTTCCGGACGGACTCTGATTATCTATACCTTTAGGTCAATATAACCTCCGGCTTTGCCGGTGAGGATAAAAAATCTTTAGATCCAAGTTTGCAAAAAGTCTCCTTTTGATTTACAGTGTGTAAGACCTGCCAGTTTTGCACACCTGAACCATCAAAAGGAGACATGAATGATGTCAAACAAAAACAGTGATAGTTTATCACACAGTCGTTGGAATTGCAAGTACCATATTGTATTTGCGCC
>JAZNXT010000025.1:0-25225 GCA_045594005.1 Victivallales bacterium | reverse complement strand
GCCATTCGGTCAACCTTTGTCCTATAAGTCTCATAAGTCCTATAAGTCCCAGAAATGCGCCTGCGGCACCGTTTGAATGTCCCAGCCAGTGAGCTTGCCGGTAGGCGGCAAGCAAGCGTCAGCGCAGCTGAGCCGCCACAGCGTTAAACAAAACTCCAGTTTGCCGGTAGGCGGCAAGCGCAGCTGAGCCGCCCGAGAGAAGTGCGCTTCGCGCACTCCGTGGATGAAGCGTAATCAGAAGGATTTTTTTCCGCTGAACCGGAGGGCGTAAGCCGCACCACAAAAGACAATTTTAAATAAAGTTTGCCATTCGGTCAACCTTTGTCCTATAAGTCTCAGAAGTCCTATAAGTCCCAGAAATGCGCCTGCGGCACCGTTTGAATGTCCCAGCCAGTGAGCTTGCCGATAGGCGGCAAGCAAGCGTCAGCGCAGCTGAGCCGCCCGAGAGAAGTGCGCTTTGCGCACTCCGTGGATGAGGCGCAATCAAAAGATTTTTTTTCATCCGTTGAATCGAAGGGCGGGAGCCGCACCACAAAAGACAATTTTAAATAAAGTTTGCCATTCGGTCAACCTTTGTCCTATAAGTCTCATAAGTCCTATAAGTCCCAGAAATGCGCCTGCGGCACCGTTTGAATGTCCCAGCCAGTGAGCTTGCCGGTAGGCGGCAAGCAAGCGACAGCGCAGTTGAGCCGCCACAGCGTAAAACAAAACCAGTGCTTGCCGGCAGGCGGCAAGCGCAGCTGAGCCGCCCGGGAATCGGGCGCTTTGCGCCCCGCTTTTTGACGGTTCCCCCCCTTACCCCCAACATCCGTTATGGGACCCCGTCAAAAAGCGACCCTCCGGAAGGACCCGGGTCAGTGACCCGGATCCACAAAAGTTTCAAGCGTCAAAAAAAGCATTGCTGTTGTGAAAAACATTACAGGAAAAAACATGAAAAAAACAGTTATTTTTTTATATTTTACATTTGCAGAACGCGGCATTGTGTGCTATATTCCGTGATAAGTAATATGGGTATATAATACAGTGATGCAGAAAAGAAACCGGACAAAATGAGAGAATCGAAAAAGAAAAGATCAGAAAAGGTTGCGGAAATTCCCCCTTCCGTACTGATTTACAGTCTGGGCTGTGTCAAAAATTTTGTTGATTCGGAAATTGCAGCGGCATCCCTGCTGACTGCCGGTTTTTCACTGACTCCCGATGCAGAGGAAGCCAGCGTGATCTTCATCAACAGCTGTGCCTTTCTTGCTTCGGCGCGGAAAGAACTGGAGGAGATCCTGCAATCGGCGAAACGCTGGAAAAAACAGGATCCCGTCCGCAAGATCATAGTGGGCGGCTGTGTCGTTCCGTGGGATACAGATAACGCGTTCCGTACCGCACACCCGGAAGTGGATGCGTGGTGTGAGATCCATTCTGTGGAGGAGATCGGCGCGATCACGGCGGCAGCCTGGAATGGTGACGCGATCCCGGATCAGCATACGGACCAGCCTTATATCCACAGCTGCCGGACGCCGCGTCTGCAAATGACGCCGCAGCATTACGCTTATCTGAAAGTTTCCGACGGTTGCGACAACCGTTGCACATACTGTAAGATCCCGGACATCCGCGGCACACTCCGCAGCCGGACGGTTGCAGATGTGCTGCAGGAAGCCAGAGATCTGCTTTCCTCCGGCGTGAAAGAATTGATCGTGATCGCACAGGACACGGCGGCATTCGGGCGTGACCTTTACGGATCGCCCCGTCTTACGGAACTTTTGAAGGAACTGGATCAACTGGATGATCTTGCGCCGGAAGGGTATCTGGTGCGGCTGATGTATCTGCATCCCGCGAGTGTGGATGATGAATTGATGGATACCATGAACAGCTGCAAACATCTGGTGCGGTGTATCGAAATGCCCCTCCAGCATATTTCCGACCGGATCCTGAAAGCGATGCACCGTCGTGAAGGGGGTGCGCGGACACGGGAAGTGATCCGGCGTCTGAATCAGGATTTCGGATTTGCCATCCGCACCACGTTCATGGTAGGTTTCCCCGGTGAGACGAAAGAAGATTTTGATGAATTGCTTTCCTATGTGAAGGAAGCAAAATTCGCCCGGCTCGGCACCTTTATTTATTCCCGCGAAGCAGGAGTTCCGGCGGCAGAAATGGCGGATCAGGTCCCGGCAGCCGAAGCGAAAAAACGATTGAAGAAACTGATGACGGCACAGGCGGCGATCTCGCTGGCGGCGAATGAAGCATTGATCGGCACGGAAGTGGATGTGATCATTGATGAACTTCTGCCCCGGGGCAAAGCGTTGGGCAGAATGTTTGCGGATGCGCCGGAGATCGACAATTCCGTATTGATCAGCGGAGTGAAAAGAGAACAATACCGCTGCGGTGATTTTGTCAAAGTGGTGATCACCGCAGCCGATGAATATGATATACAAGGCACGATTGCGGAAAGGAGCAAAGCCCGATGAAAAACATTCCGAACCAACTTACCATGAGCAGGATCCTGCTGGTGTTCATATTTGTGGTGCTGGCACATTTTGATGACGGGAGCAATCCGAACTCGTTTCAGGTATCACCGCAAACAGCATGGATCTGCCACCTGATCGCATACTGTCTTGCCATCATCGGCGGTCTGACAGACCTTTTCGACGGTTATCTTGCCAGAAAGTATCATTGGGAAAGTGATTTCGGGCGTTTGATCGACCCGCTTGCCGATAAACTTTTTGTGATGGCGACTTTTGCCATGCTGGTGGAATACAATTATATGCCTGCATGGGTCCTGATTGCAATTCTGGCACGGGAATTCATGGTGACGGGTCTGCGTACCCTTGCCTCGGCGAAAGGGATCGTGATCGCGGCAGACAAATGGGGCAAACTCAAGACGGCATCTCAGATGGCGGCACTTGTGATCTGCGGTTTTTCCTGGGTATTCTGCGGCAAAATCAGCTGGGTTCCGGACTTGAAGGAACCGGGCACCACCGCACACATTGTATGGATGATCATTCTTTACATCGTGGCAGGTCTTACGATCCTTTCCGGGACCTCCTACTTTGTGAAGCACAAAAAACTTTACATGGGTTCCATGTTCTGATCGCCCTGCCCTCCCGTACACTCTGACGAAAGCTGTTGATCTCTATGGCATACGAAGCAAAAAGCACTGCACCCATCCGGCAGAAGGCATTTCTTGCGGGCTGTTATGAAGCGCAGGAAGATGCCGGTTCCGTCCGCGAATATCTCGCGGAACTTGCAGAACTGGTCGATTCTCTCGGCACAGATGTATGCGGTCAGATGGAAATCCGGATCCGCGAACACAATCCCCGGTTCTATATCGGCAGCGGGAAAGCGGAAGAATTGAGTGCAGCAGCAGCAGAAGCGAATGCAGATGTGATCATTTTTGACGATCCGCTGGGACCGTCACAGCAGCGCAATCTGGAAAAACTCTGCAAACGGAAAGTCATCGACAGACAGGAAGTCATTCTGGATATTTTTGCCCAGCGCGCCTGGACAAAAGAAGCGGTCCTTCAGGTGGAGCTTGCCCGGTGCCGCTACTTCCTGCCCCGTCTCACCGGCGCATGGAGTCACCTTTCCCGTCAGCGCGGGGGCAATACCGGAGCGCGCGGCGACGGCGAAAAGCAGATCGAATACGACCGCCGTCAGTTGAAAGACCGGATCGCGGAACTGGAACTGGAATTGGCAGAAGTCCGCAAGCAGCGTTCCGTACAGCGCAAAGGCAGACTCCGCAACAATATTCCTTCGGCTGCGATCGTGGGTTATACCAATGCGGGAAAATCCACGCTGCTCAATACACTCACCGCGTCTGAAGTGCTGGCAGAAGATAAACTTTTTGCGACACTTGATCCCACGACCCGGCGGCTTGTACTGCCGGATCATACGGAACTGCTGCTGACTGATACAGTGGGATTCATCCGGAAACTGCCTCATTCACTGGTGGAGGCATTCAAATCCACATTGGAAGAAGCAGTGCTTGCTGATTTTATTCTGCTGATCCTGGATGCCTCCAATCCACAGGCTCCGTCTCATTGGGAGACCACAATCTCCGTATTGAACGAACTGGGTGCGGCGGAAAAACCGCTGATCGCAGTTTTCAACAAAATGGATATGCAGGACGATCCGCTGACATTGCTGAGACTGAAAAGTATCGCGCCGAAAGCCGTGTTTATTTCCTGTAAGACGGGAGCCGGACTGGATGAACTCAAGGAGCGTTTGATGCTTCAGGCATACAGCGATTCCCGGATCATGGATCTTGAAATACCGCCGCACAAAGCGGATCATATTGCCTTGCTGCACTCGAAGTGCCGCATTTTTGAATCGAAGTATTCGGAAGACGGGACATTTTGTGCCGTGGCGCGGATCGCGCCGGCATACCACGAACTGTTCCACGCCTATCTGAAGAAGTCCGCACCGCAAAACAAAACGATCATTTAATCAGGAGTTGAAAAAATGATGCTGAATTATAAATCTCTGGTCCTTGCCTCCCTGATGGCTGCTGCTGCCGCTCCGGTTCTGCCGGATCAAGTTCTTTCCGCACAGGATTCCGCACCTGCCTCCTCCAGTCAGCTTTCCGATGAAAACTGGAACGCGTGGCGTATGGGTATTTTCACCGCAGAAGAAGCGGATGCCGCATTCCGCGATGGAAAATATGTCAATGCTGTGACTCTTTACAAACGGGCAGCGGAAATGTTCCGTAAAGTCCAGCGGGAACAGCCGGACTGGAATCCCGCAAGTATTGCCAGCCGTATCAGCTCCATTGAACGGAAAGTTCAGCTTGCGGAAGAACGCAGTGCCGCACAGAAAACGCCCGGCTCTCTGGATCAGAAGATCGCAGATGCCAATGCAAACGCCGTCCAGCAGATCGCCGAACTGCAAATGCAGCTGGAAAACCTGAAAAAGCAGAGTGCGCTCAACGAACAGAAAGTTGCGCAAGCGGTCCAGACAGCAAAACTGGTGGAAGAACTTTTGAACGAAAAAGCAGAAATGGAAAAGAAATATTCCATCCTTCTTCTTCAGTTGAACGAAGCGAAAAAGGCGGGCAATTCCGCACAGGATAATCAACTGCTTCAAACGGCTCTGACAAAAGAAAAACAGCGTGCAGATCAGCTGGATGCACTGCTGAAAAAATTGCAGCAGGAAATCGCTCCGGCACAGGCTGAACTGAAGAAACTTTCCGTCAGCAATGCCGAACTTCAAAAAGCCAATGCTGAACTCAAAAAACGGAATGAAGGCACAGAAAAACTGGAAAAAGAAATCGATTCCCTCCGGAAAGAACTGCGCAAGAGCAGCGAACTGGCACAGGCAGATCAGAAAAAACTGAACGGAGAAATCCGGCGTCTTGCCACGGAACTGGCGAAAAAATCCAAAGCTGCCGACGATGCCAATGAAGCCTTGACCAAACTCCGCAACAATCTGAATCTGGATCAGGCGGCACGGCTGCTGGAACAGAATGTGGCAACACTCCGCGCAGAAAATGATAAATTGCAGAAAGAGATCGAACGCCTCAATGCCGATGTGGAATATCAGAAAAAAGTTCTGGCGGAAAGTTCCGGCGATCTGGCACGGTCGCAGGATATGGTCAAAAATCTGCGGGACAGCAATGATACTTTGACCGGACAGCTTAAAAACGCCCGGAAGGAACTGGACGAAAACCGGAAAAACATCAAAGCTGCACAAGATGAACTTGTCCAGCTCCGCGCCGAAACAGCCAGACTGCGGGAAGAACGCAATCTTTTTGCACAACAGCTTTCCAAGACTTCTGCCACAGCCACTACCGGCACAGAAGCGGAACTGGCACAGGCGCGGGTCCGCTTGAATGCGATCATGACCGAAAATAATAATCTGGTCAATGCCCGCAAAAAACTGGAACTGGATTATACCGCCGCGAAAGAAAAATCCATTCAGCTGGAAAAAACTCTGAAGCAGACGGAAGAATCCCTGAAAGAAGCAGAAGCGAAAGTAAAAGCACTGACCGATCAGGACACTCTGCTTGGTCAGGCGCAGGAAAAAATCGACCGTCTTGAACTGGCAGTGAAGACACAAACGAAACTGATAGCAGATCGGAATCAGGAGATCAATAAACTTTCTGCCGATCTGACTCAGGAAAAAACGCGCTCAAAATCTGTGAAACCACTGGAAGAAAAACTGGCGCAGCTGCAAACGGAAAAAGCAGCTCTCACCAAAAAACTCGCCGATACGGAAAAAGAACTTGCAGCAACAAAGAAAGTCATTGCAGATGCAAAACTGGGAGAACGCGAAAAACTCGAAGCCGCATTGAAAGATGTGCGGAATGAACTTGCAGCCGCTAAAAAAGTCATTGCAGATGCAAAACTGGATGAACGGGCGAAACTCGAAAAAGCATTGAAAAATGCACAGTCCGAACTGGATACGGCGAAGAAAAAAATTGCAGAACTGAAGGAATTGACTTCTGCCGCAACCGCCTCCGGAGAAGAATTGCGGAAACTCCGGGAAACGATCCTGGTGCTGGAAGCGGAAAAAGCTGCGCTCAATAAAGAAAAACAGGATTTGAAGACCACGATCTCTTATCACGAACGCCGCGCGAAAGAATATGACCGCACCATGAGCAATCAGGCATTGCTGAAATCCGTTCTGCAGGAAAACAGTATTCTGAAGGTGGAACTGGAAGAAGCGAAAAAAATCAAACTGGATAAAAAAACGGAAGAACTTCTGGCAAAAGCGAAAGCGGATATCGCAAAATATCTTGCGGAAGCGGAACGGAATCAAGCCGAACTGCGTATGGTCAAATCGGATCAGCTTCAGATGCGGGTCCAGATGTCTGAACTGGAAAAACAGTTGAGCGAAGCCAAAAAAGAAAATCAGGAATTGCGCAAAGATCCTGCCATCTCTGCCGAGGCTCAAAAGCGGAAACTCGCCGAAGTTGAACGCAAAAATCTTCTGGATAAAGTCGCAAAAAATGAAAAGGAAATCGAAAATCTGGAAAAACTCCTTGCTGAAGCCGGTAAAAAAGATGCAGCTCAAACACACATGATCGCATTGCTCAACAAGGAAAAGAAAGAGTTGCAGGACAAATTGGACAATATGCGTCCTGCGATAAAAACTCTGGAAGAAAAGATTTCCGCCATGGAAAAGAAAGCAGGCGAAGACCTCCGGAAATATGAAAATCTGGTTCGCGAATGTGACGCGCTGAAGCAACAGTTAAAATCCAATGATGCCCTTGCCCTTTCTGCAAAAGCGGAACTGGAAAAGAAAATCGCCGCGCTGGAAAAAGAACTGGCGGCGGCAAAAGCAAATGTAAAAGTGGAAACAAAAACGGTCACTGTCACAAAAGCTGATGACGCGAAAGTAAAGGAACTTTCCAATCGGATCGCCGCGCTGGAAAAAGAATTGGCGGCAGCAAAAGCAAATGTGAAAGTGGAAACAAAAACGGTCACCGTCACAAAAGCGGACGACGCAAAGGTGAAGGAACTTTCCCAACGAATCGCCGCGCTGGAAAAAGAACTCACCCAAACAAAATCTGCTTTGGAACAGCGGGAAAAAGATCTTGCCGCAGTGCGCCGGTATCTTGTAAAAACAACCCGGACGATGGAATCCGTATCCGGCAAAGCAGATGCTTCCGAAACAGCGAAAAAACTGGCTGAACTCCAGCAGACGAATCTGCGCTTGAATGAGCAACTCAATGCGCTCAATACGGAAAAGAATACGCTGGGTGAAACGCTGACACAGCTGCGCAAAGAACTGCTTGCAGCCAAAGCAGAAGTGGAAAAACTCCGGGTGAAGATCGCGGCGGATGAACGGAATAAGGAATTGATCGCTGAATTGAAAGCGGTCAATCAGAAAGTATCGGCACTGGATAAAGATCTGAACGATCTCAAACAGAAACACCAGACGCTTCTCTCGACGAAAGAACAACTGCAGAACGATCTTCAGAAAACACGCGCGGAACTGGATGCAAGAAATATCCGTATCAGTGCGCTGGAAAGCGATATCCGGAAATGGGAATCCGGCAGTGAAAAAGTCGTGAAGGCAAAACTTGCCGATAAGGACAAAGTCATTGATCAGGTTCTCAAAGAACATCAGGCTCTCCGCGCGGAGATCGAGCGGCTCAAAGCGGAACGCGATCAAGCCAATACTCAAGCGGCAGCTGCGAAACGCCAGCTTGCTGATGTCAGAAAAAATGCACCTGCAAAACCTGTTCCGCAAACAACGGTCCTGACCACGGGCAACCGGATCAACACCGCGCCCGCTGAAGCACAAAAGAAAAATGCCGTATCGGAACAACATCAGAAGGACTATAATGAAGCCATGAATCTGGCGAAAAAATTTGAAGCGGAAAAAGATTACGATCAGGCTGTCTGGAAATATCTGGTTGCCACCGATTACCGTCCGGATGCCTGGGAACCGCGTATGGCTCTGGCGAAACTGTATTTGCGTTTCAATAAAAAAGATCTTGCGAAAAAAGAATATGAACGCGCCTTGCAGCGCGGTGCGAAACGGGATCAGAAGATTGAAGATGCCATCAAGTAAAAAACGGAGCGAAAGAATATGTTGACACCTTATCCCGGAGCCATCGCGGAGATGATGGAACTTTTCAAGACCCTGCCCGGCGTGGGAAAACGATCCGCCGAGCGGATGGCTCTGGCTGTACTCAAATGGGACGACAGTAAACTCCATGCGCTTTCCGACGTCCTTGCAACTTTGCGGGAACGGGTGGGGATCTGTTCTGTCTGCGGTAATCTGGCAGACGGTGCGGGGGAAAATGCGCTCTGCCCGATCTGCGCGTCTGCGGATAGAGATGTGACAAGTCTGTGTGTAGTGGAAGATGCGTTGCAGATCCGCGCGGTGGAAGCCGGCGGTGTCTTCCGCGGCGTCTATCATGTTCTCGGCGGCAGGATCGCACCGCTGGAAGGAAAAGATATCGGATCGCTCACCATTGAACAGTTGGAAGCGCGTCTGGACGAAGGGATCATAAAGGAAGTCATCCTTGCCCTCAGTCCGGATGTGGAGGGTCAGGCGACAGCTGTATATCTGGCGAACCGTTTGAAAGACCGGGATCTGATCGTCAGCCGTCCGGCACGCGGTCTGCCTGCAGGTTCGGATTTGAGCTACGTGGATCCGGCAACGATCGCTGCTGCTCTGAACGGACGGACGGGATTCAACTGATGCCGATCGCCTGTCTTCTGCCGATTCTGGGGTCGGCTTTGATCCTCGGAGTGTACGATATTACAAAGAAATCAGCGGTCAGGGACAATGCTGTCATGCCCGCTCTTTTCTATGCAACGCTTTGCGGGAGTCTGTTTTTTCTGACAGTTTCACTCTGCCGCAGAACATTTTTCCCGCTTCTGACTGCTGGCGCAGACGGGATCTTTTTTCTTGCGATCTTTCTGAAATCCATGATCGTGAGTGCCAGCTGGATCTGTGTTTATTATGCCATGCGGGATCTGCCGATCTCCATTGCAGTTCCCATCCGGGCATCCTCGCCGCTGTGGGTATTTTTCGGGAGTCTGATCCTTTATCACGAAATCCCCACACTGCTTCAGGGCGCGGCAATGCTCCTGATCTTCAGCGGATATTATCTTTTTTCCGTCTTCGGAAAACTGGAAGGGATCACATTCCGGCACAGCAAAGGATTGTATCTGATCCTGCTGGGTACACTGATCGGAGCGGGATCCGCGCTCTACGACAAACTTCTGCTGGGAAAAATGAAATACCCCCACGATGCCGTTCAGTTCTGGTTTTCCATCGATCTGGTATTGATTCTGGGGGCGGCTTATTTCATCCGCAGCATCCTGTTCCGGAAATCTGCTCCGCGGCGCATATTCCAATGGAGGTGGTCTATCCCGGTAACGGGGATCCTGTTGATCGGAGCAGATTTTCTGTATTTCTACGCGCTCTCCATCCCGGATACACCGATCTCCATTCTTTCATTGGTCAGACGGAGCAACTGTATCATATCCTTTGCGGTGGGGAGTATCTGGTTCCATGAAGTCAACAAGCGGAAGAAAGCATGTGCGCTGGCATTGATCCTGCTCGGGATCGTGCTGCTGGCATTATAATTCCTGACCGGCTTTGAAATCAGCATCAACTTCGGCTTTGAACGCCGGATCAAGCAGATATTTCAATGCAACATTTGCCATGGACGCCGCCGCTTTCATGGCATTGTCAAATGCAAAATCAGTGGCACTTGCATCTCTGAACTGAATAGAATGTGCCGCGATTTCGTGATCCTCAATGGAAAAATAAGGATGGATCCCCGGCACCACATGAGAAATGTTGCCGAAATCCGAAGACCCCCTGCCCCCGCGTGCGGGAATCACATATTTTGCGCCGCAATGGTTCATACTTTCCAAATAGATCCGGTTCATGGCATTGTTGGGTTTGCGGGACATATAGGGAATGTTGAAAGGTATGATCTCCGCCGTTGCTCCGGTCATCAATTCCGCACCATGCACGATATCCAGAAACCGTTTTTCGATCTTTTTGATCCAATCTTCGCTGGTGGAACGCAAAAAGAAACGGCACGCCGCCCGGGCAGGCGTAATGTTGGGAGCTTCGCCTCCCTCAAGAATGATCCCGTGGATCCGGGAACTTTCCGGCACATGTTCCCGGAATGCATTGACTCCGGCAAATAACAGATTGATTGCCGAAAGTGCATTGATCCCCAGTTCCGGAGCAGCAGCAGCGTGGGCGGCTTTTCCGTGAAATATGACCGTATAACGCGTGATCGCGCTGGATCCGGTATCCGGTGTTGTCCGGAAAGATGGATGCACCATCATGGCGGCATCGATCCCTTCCATACATCCTTCTCCGATCATTCGGACCTTGCCGCCGCCGGATTCTTCCGCAGGAGATCCGAGCAGAACGACCTTTCCCGGATGTTGCCCCTGTTTCAAGAAATCTGCAACTGCACAGAATGCGGCAAGCGCAGCCGCACAAATCAGATTATGACCACAGGCATGTCCCACATCCGGCAGGGCATCATATTCCGCAAAGATCGCAAAAGTCGGAGATCCGCTGCCGTATTCCGCACGGAAAGATGTCTCCAGACCACAATAGGGATTGACCGGAGAAAAGCCCTGTTCACGAAGAAACTTCAACACTTCTTCCATGGCAAAATATTCCTGATACGCCAACTCCGGATGACTCCAGAGCGCATGGGAAAGATCATGCAAACGGGGTGCGATCTGCGAAATGAATTGTCTCAGATCATCAAGATTTTTCATAATTGCCCCCACGCGGTCTGTTTTTGTTATCAACCGGATTTTCTTGCGAGAATGATCCCGTAAGTCGCAAAAACCGCAGTAGGCAGAACACCTGCGACAAAAGGCGGAAGCGTTCCATTTTTTCCCAGCAGCAGCATGATCTCCGAAACGACCTGATACACAATGATCACAGCCACCGCAATGGCGATCGCAAGAAAGATCCCGGACCGTTCATTTTTGGCGGCAAGCGGCAATGCCAGGAACGCGCAAAGGAAGCACGCCCACGGGAAAGCCAGATGTCTGTAAAAATAGGTCATGTAATAATCCCGGATCTGCGGTACAAAATTGGGATTGTTTCTTAAAATGAAATAAATCTCACGGGCAGAAAGATTTTCTGCGGGAGTATTCATCGTCAAAACAAGTTCCGGTGTCTCCGGAGCATCTTCCGGTGTCAACACCATTTTTTCATGGGTCATCACCTGCGCGAAACCGTTTTCCGCATAGATCTCCTCCAAACAATCATAGAAAATCCAGCCTGTATCTTCTTTGTATTCCACACGCACCGCATCCACGATCCGCTTTGCCTTGTAGTCTTCATTGCCATTGGTGAAAAACTTTACCCGCACATGGTACTGCATCCCTTTGGAATTGAACTGCCCGAACACCCAATGCCGTTTCCCGTCTGCTGTGACGAACTGCAAACTGCCGCCATCCTGCTGCGCCTTGATCTTTTTCCCTTTCTGCTTGTCAAGGGAAAGCATAATGCTCCGCGCTTCCTGGGAGCAACTCGCCACAAGCGTTTCGTTGAACCAGAAATTGACCAGCATCACACAGAACGCGATCACATAGATCGGAAAAGCACAGCGACACAGAGAGATCCCGGAGGCACGCATGGCGGTGATCTCCCGGTGCCGTCCGAAATTTGCCAATGTGTACATACAGGAAAGCAGCACGGTGATCGGCAGAATAAAACGGATATTGCCGGGTATTTTCAGCAGAAAATAGCGGGTGGTGGTCCATGCGGAGGCATTCTGTTCCAGGAACTGGTCGATATCGTTGAACACATCGCCGATCATAAACAGAAGTGTAAACGCAAAGATCAGCACGGAAAAAGGAATCAGAAATTCCCGGAACACATAGAAATCCAAACGCGGCATCCAATAAAATTTCCGCCGCACCGGTTTATTCTGTTTTTCCTGATCGTTTGTCATTCCGACTCCTTAAGTTTCCGCTGTTTCTGCAATACTCTATCACACTTTTGCAAAATAGCAAATCTTTTTCCGTTTTTTCTGCCGGACTTCAGCGCAATTCCACACCCAGCCCTTTTGCCAGTTTCTGACGGAGCTGTTCGTGTGCCTTGTTCACTTCATCATCGGTCAGTGTCCGTTCTGCAGAACGGAACACCAGACTGTATGCCATGCTCTTTTTCCCTTCGCCGATGGAAGCATCTTCAAAAATATCAAAGAGTTCCACCCGTTCCAGATTAGGCAGATGCGCTTTCATGATAAAGTCCACCACCTTCTTGTGTTCCATTTCCTTCGGAGCCAGAAACGCCACATCGCGGCTGGTGGAGGGGAACAAAGAGAGCGGTTCATAGAACGCACTTTTTTCCGCAGCGGAAAGCAAAGCATCCAACTGGATCACCGCAGCAAAAAGCGGCGTGGTTAAACGCATACCTTTGGTCAATGCAGGCACGATCTGCCCGAACACACCCGCGACTTTGCCACAAACTACCAGTTCAGCACACTGTCCCTTCACAAAGCGCACATCTTCCGCCGCACGGAAGAAATACCCTTTGATCCGGCGGATCTCCAACAGGGATTCCAGGATCCCTTTCAAATCATAAAAATCTGCGATCACTGCGCGTTCCGCAGAAAACCGCTCCGGATGGACTCTACCGGTCAGCGCGATCGCCAGTTCGTCCCGTTCTTCCGGATATTTTTCCTGATTGCTGCAGAATACATGACCGACTTCAAAGAATGCCAGATCCAGATTTTTGCGGGCAATATTGTGACGCACCACATCCAGCATACCCGGCAACAGCGAAGGCCGCATCACAGCCAATTCCAGACTGATGGGATGAAGAGGTTTGATCAGGTCTTCCGACTGAAACACACCATCGCGCAATGCCATTTTTTCATCGATCATGCTGCCGCACATCACTTCATCAAGCCCGATCCCCGTCAGTTGATCGCGCAGAATTTCCAGCACATGACAGGCATCCAGCTTGAAATCGGCACTGATAGCACGGATCGGCACATCCGGCAGTTTATCAAGTCCGTGAATACGGGCAACTTCTTCCGCCAGATCCGCTTCGCCAGCCACATCATACACTCGCCAGGAGGGAACGGTATATTTTGTACCGTCCGCAGCAAATCCCAATTTCTGCAGGATGGAATCGATCCGTTCATCGCTCACATCCATCCCCAGCAAACCGCGGATCCGGTCGTAGCAGACATCAATGACTTTTGCTTCTTTCTTCGCCGCTTCCACCGCGCAGAATCCCACATATTCACCGCCGGCAATATCCAGGATCAACTGCAAAGCTCTGTGACCCGCCGCGAGTACGGCTTCGCGGTCCACTCCGCGTTCATAGCGGTAGGAGGCATCGGAGGAAAGCCCCAGCTGACGGGACGTTTTACGCACGGTATCGGGATCAAAGAAGGCACTTTCCAACACCACTGTCGTGGTATCTGCCTGAATACCGGAATATTCACCACCCATCACACCGGCGATGGCGACCGGTTTTTCTGCATCACAGATACACAGATCGGAGGTCTTCAGATCATATTTTTTGCCATCCAAAGCCACAATGCTTTCCCCGTCCTTCGCACGGCGGACAACGATTTTTTCGTCTTTCAGATTGCGGATATCAAAAGCATGAAGCGGCACACCAAGTTCCATCATCACATAGTTGGTGATGTCCACAATATTGTCAATGGGACGGATCCCCACCGCTTTAAGCGCATCTTTGATCCAGTCGGGAGATTCCCCCACCTTCACGCCGCGGATCACTCTGCCTGCATAAAGGGGACACAGTTCCGGATCTTCCACAGTCACCAAACCGGGCATTGCCGGAACAGCATCATCAGCAGGCGCAGAGCAGGAACAGGGCATGTTCAATTCCAGATCCAACAGAGCCGCGAGATCCCGTGCCACACCAATGTGGGAAAGGCAATCCGGTTTGTTGGGCGTCACGGAACAATCATAGACAGTATCGGAATTCACCAGTTCGCTGAAGGGGATCCCGATTTTTGTATCGGCGGGCAGGATCAGCAAACCATCATGATCGTTGCTCAATCCCAATTCCCGTGCGGAACACATCATCCCGAAAGATTCCACACCGCGGATCTTTCCTTTTTTAATGGTGAAAACGCCGTCGCCGTCTTTGAATTCCGTACCAATCGTTGCCAGCGGAACGATGTTTCCCGCATCGCAGTTGGGTGCGCCGCAAACGATCTGAAGCACTTCATCGCCCTTATCCACTTCGCACACGGAAAGATGATCGGAATTTTCATGTTTTTTGCGGGAAAGGATCTTCGCAGTGACCACTCCGGCAGGCACGCCGCCGGTGGTTTCCATTCCTTCCACTTCCAACCCCGCCATCGTCAATTTGGCGGAAAGTTCTTCTGCGGAAAGGTTCAGATCAATATGTTTTTTCAACCAGTTATAAGAAATATTCATAATCTGTTCTCCTCGGGATCAGAATTGATGCAGGAACCGGATATCGTTATCGGAGAACAGGCGCAAATCGTTGATCTTGTGCTTGATCATCGTCAAACGTTCCAAACCGAAACCAAACGCGTAACCGCGCACCTGCGTAGGATCGTATCCTACATTTTTCAGAACTTCCGGATTCACCATACCGGCACCGGCGATTTCCAGCCAACCGGAATTTTTACAGACATTGCAGCCCTTTCCGCCGCACATCACGCAGGAAAAATCACATTCCACGCTGGGTTCGGTGAAAGGGAAGAAGCTGGGGCGCATACGCACATCCACTTCCCGTCCGAAATATTCAGAAGCAAATGTCATCAGTGTACTTTTGAGGTCGGCAAGAGACACATCCGTATCAATATACAAACCTTCGATCTGATGAAAATGCACGCCATGCGTCGCGTCCGGCGTATCGCGGCGGTAGCAGCGACCGGGCGACACAATGCGCACAGGCGGTTTCTGACTCATCATGGTACGGATCTGCACCGCGCTGGTCTGCGTCCGGAGCAGTCTGCCGTCCGCCAGATAAAATGTATCTTGAGGATCGCGGGAGGGGTGATTCAGCGGTGCATTGAGCGCATCGAAATTGTGCCAGACATCTTCCAGTTCCGGTCCGGTCACAGCAATAAAGCCCATTCTGCGGAAGATTTCGCAACATTCATCAATGGTTTTGGAAACCGGATGTTTTTTCCCGATTGCCCAGCGTCTTCCGGGCAGCGTCACATCAATAGCATTGGCATCGCTTGTGGCGTCTTCCAACCGTTCACGGGCAGCATTGAGGGCTTCCTGAATGGCAGTTTTTGTTTCATTGAAGGCTTTGCCGGCATCCCGTTTGGATTCGTTCGGCAATTTACCCATCATGGGGCTGAGTGCAGTCACAGCACCATTCCGCCCGAGGGTACGGTTTTTAACCGCTTCCACATCGGCATCGGTCTTTGCTGCAGCCAGTGCGCTCAAAGCATCTTCCGTGATGGCTTTCAACTGGGAAAGGAGTTCTTCCAGCATAATTCAGATCTCCGCTAAAATTATAAGTTATCCGTAAAAAAAGAAAAAAGCGCGGGCTCTCTCCCGTTGGAAAGTCCCGCGCAAAGAATCAAAATATCAAGACGCGATTCAGCAGGCGGCTTTCGCTTTTTCAAGCAGAGCCGTAAACGCTGCGGCATCATTCACTGCGAGGTCGGCAAGGACCTTGCGGTTGATGTCGATATTCGCTTTCTTGAGACCGTTCATGAACTGGCTGTAAGTCGTGCCCTGCAGACGGCAGGCAGCATTGATACGGACGGTCCAGAGTCTGCGGTACTGACGCTTCTTCTGTTTACGACCCACGTATGCATGTGCATCTGCCTTATCAATGGCATCATATACTGTACGGATGCGTTTGGAACTCGCACCATAAAAACCTTTTGCTCTTTCCAATGCGCGACGACGACGTTTTCTCGACGGAACTGCAGCTGTAACTCTCATTGTAAGTAATCTCCAGTAGTGTTAGTTGTTGTACCTGACTCAGCCGTAGGGCAGAGCCTTTTTCAGTCTCTGAGCATGTGCTGCGGAAAGAACTCCGGAGCTTCTCATCTGACGTTTGCTCTTGCCGGTCTTGCCAGTCATGAGGTGGCGACGACCCGGCTTGCTGAATTTGTACTTACCGGAGGCAGTACGCTTCACGCGTTTTGCGATACTTTTTCTGGTTTTCATCTTCGGCATCTTTTTTTCTCCTTAAATGTTATAGAGTTTTTAATTATCCCTTGAGACGGCAGACGCCATCAGCCATTCTCAACGGCCGCCCTTCGGATTGAAGGTCATTTGTATATTTTTACCGAACAACTTCGCGGGGGAATCGACAACGCCGTCCTCTTTGAGGTCTTCGATTACTTTATTGATCAGTTCAAAGCCCATTTCCTGGTGCGCCATTTCGCGCCCCTTGAACATCAATGTCACACGCAACTTATTGCCTTCCGCAAGAAACTCGCGGGCATGATTCAACTTCACTTCATAGTCATGCGTATCAATATGAAGACGGAATTTGATTTCCTTTGTCTTCTGCGCCTGGGAATTCTTCTTCTGATCTTTGAGTTTCTTTTTCTGCTCATAGACCAGTTTTCCGAAATCCTGAATACGGCACACCGGCGGATTGGCGTTTTCTGCAACAAGCACAAGATCCAACTTGGCATCTTTTGCAACCTGACACGCCTGCGCCAGCTTCATGACTCCCAGCTGTTCACCATTGGCACCGATCACAAGCAGATCAGTGTCGGCATAAGCCCGATCATTATTTTTCAGTAACTTGGCGATGGTATCGCCCTCCTATATTAGATGTTCGCTTTTTAACTTACAGGTTTATAATGTAGCACATCAAAAACGATTGTCAAGTTCAGATTGCAATTTTTTTGCAAAAGTTTCAAAATCCATTTCACCCAACTGACCTTCGCGGCGGGTACGGATGGCAAATGTACCGTTCGCAAGTTCCTGATCACCCACCACTGCCATCACCGGGATACGCATATTGCGGGCATCTTTGATCTTCGCACCCATGCTTTCGCTGCGGGCATCCGTGGTGACACGGTAACCGAGCTTACGCAATTTCTGTTCTGCTTCGCGGCAATATTCGTGCTGACGGTCCGTAATGGGGATCAAACGGATCTGATCTGCAGAAAGCCATAGCGGGAACGCGCCTGCATAGTGTTCCACCAGAATCCCGAAGAAGCGTTCCAGAGAACCGAACAATGCACGGTGGACCATGTACGGCTGATGCAGCTGACCATCCGCACCCACATAGTGCAGATCGAAACGCTCCGGCAGATTGAAGTCGAACTGAATGGTGGAAGTCTGCCATTCGCGTCCGAGAGCATCTTTGATCTTCAAATCGATCTTCGGACCATAGAACGCGCCGCCGCCTTCATCCACCTGATAATCCAGACCGCTTGCTTTGATGGCATTTTCCAGAGATTCTGTCGCTGTTTTCCAGAGTTCCGGATCACCCACAGCTTTTTCCTTGCCGTTCTTTTCTTTTTTCGGACGGGTGGAAAGATAAGCCTGGATCTCGGTAAATCCGAATGTTTTCCAGATGTAAAGACAGAAATCAAGCACTTCTTTGATTTCATCCATGATCTGCTCTTTGGTACAGATGATATGCGCATCGTCCTGCGTGAATCCGCGGACACGGAACAGACCGTTCAGTGCGCCGGATTCTTCGTAGCGGTACACTGTCCCCAGTTCCGCCCAACGGCAGGGCAGTTCACGATAGGAACGCACGCCGCTCTTGTAGATCTCAATGTGGAACGGACAGTTCATGGGTTTGGCATAATAGTTGGTTTCATCGATCTCCATCGGAGCATACATCCCGTCTTTATAGAAATCCAGGTGTCCGCTGGTCTCCCACAACTGGGATCTGCCGATGTGAGGCGTATAGAGCAATTCATAGCCGTGCTCAAGGTGTTCTTTTCTCCAGAACGTTTCGATCACATTACGGATGTATGCGCCGCGGGGATGCCACAACACAAGACCGGGACCGACCGTCTGACTGATACTGAAAAGATCCAGTTCACGCCCCAGTTTACGGTGGTCGCGCTTCTTGGCTTCTTCAATGCGGGTCAGATATGCTTTGAGTTCTTTTTTGTCCGCAAATGCCGTCCCGTAAATACGCTGAAGCATTTTATTTTTGGCATCGCCGCGATAATAAGAACCGGCAACAGTAAAGAGTTTGAATGCGCCGATCTGAATGGTGTTGTCCACATGGGGTCCGCGGCAAAGGTCCGTAAAATCTCCGCACTGATAGAAGGTGATGGGAGAACCATCCGGAATATCTGCAAGGCGTTCCAGCTTGTAAGTCTGATTGCGTTCTTTGAAAAATGCTTCAGCTTCTTCGCGGGTCTTTTCCGTGCAGATGAAGGGAAGATGCTGTTTTGCGATCTCTTCCATTTTTGCTTCGATCGCGGGGAGATCTTCCAGTTTCAAAGGTGTATCCAGATCGAAATCGTAGTAAAATCCGTCTGCGGTACTGGGGCCGATGTCAAACTTGGCATCCGGGTAGAGAGCCTGCACAGCCGCAGCCATTACGTGAGCTGCACTGTGACGGATCGTTTCCAGAGGGAATTGAGCCTGAGCCATTTTATATCATCCTTCCATATAGATAGAGTTTATATCATTTCAGAAAATATAAGATACACCGTTTTGCTGAAACTGCAAGTTTTTTTGACAAAAAAGTACAGATTTTTCAAAATTCGATGCAGAGCGGACGCACCTGATCGGTCACATCGTGTCCTTCCAGATAGGTGAGTTTCCCATTGGAAGCATCAAAAGAATAGATACAGATCCCGTCCGAAAATTCATTGGATGCCGTAAAGTATTTATACTCCGGCAGCCAGTTGATATCGCGTGGACTCACACCGTGCGCATCCACGATATCGAACAATTCCAGTTCCCCCGGTTTGATCACGCGGTAACAGGCAATAGATTCATAACCGCGATTGGAGGCATACAGGAATTTTTCATCGGGAGAAAGACGGATGGCGGCGGCTTTAGTGACCGCATCGCAGCCATCCGGAAGTGTGGTATATTTATTCAACTTTGTGAGCGCACCGTTGTCATAGGCATAGGAAGTAACGCTGTTGCCAAGTTCATTGATCACATAGGCGATCCTGCCGGACTTATCAAATATAATATGACGCGGTCCGTCGCCGGGATCGGTCACTGTGACAACCGCCTGCGGGGATATTCCCTGCTCTGCCGTGTAAGGATATGCGAAAATACGATCCACTCCGAGATCCACCACATAAAGAAATTTTCCGTCACGGCTGAACCGGGTGCAATGGGTATGCGCTTTTTCCTGACGGTCAGTGCGGGGTCCCACGGGATAAGCATGATGATCCGGAACCTGTGTGCGTTCGCCGATAGATCCGTCGGCATTGAGTTTGAATTCAGCAAAGTTTCCGGTACTGTAATTGGCACAATAGAGCCATGCGCCATCGGGACTTGTGGTCAAATGACAATTTGCAGTACCGCAGCTTTCTGCTTTATTCAACAGAGTCAATGTGCCGTCATCCGCCTTTGCATAAGCTGCCACGCCGCCGGTCTTTCCTTCATTCCAGGTGGCGTAAAGATATTTTCCGCAGGGGGAATAGCAGAGATAATTCGTACCGCGCAGAGGAGTCACGGAAACGGTTTCGATATGTCCATCTTCCGTTTCGCGGCAATAAAAAAGTCCGCCCCGTTCATCATCGGCACAGGCACAACTGTAAAAATGTTTCTTTTCCAGCATATTTCATCCATCCTTTCACGGTAAAACGATCTGAACATTGTCAATCAGGCGTGTGGTCCCGAAATAAGCCGCAACTGCAATAGTGATCTCTTTCACATTGCTGTCTTCCGGCGGGAGCATGGTCTCGGTTTCCAACACTTCCACATAATCCACTTTATCGCTGACTTCTCCGATGGCATCCAGCACCATTTGCCGGGCTGCATCTACTGTGGCGATGCCGCCGTTTTCCAACCCGGTTTTTGCGTTGAAAAGCGATTTTGAAATAGTGAGAGCCCGCGTTTTTTCCTCTTCGGAAAGATATTTATTGCGGGAGCTGAGGGCAAGTCCGGAATCTTCCCGGACAATGGGGGAAACAACGATCTGCACAGGGAAGTTCAGATCCCGCACCATCCGTTTGATCACAGCCGCCTGCTGGGCATCTTTTCTGCCGAATACGGCAATATCGGGAAGCGCGGCATTGAACAGTTTTGCCACCACCGTGGTCACACCCCGGAAATGGATAGGTCTTGTAATACCGCAAAGACCTTTGGAAATTTTTTCCTCCTGCACATAGCAGGTCAGATCCCCGGCATACATATCGCTGACGGCAGGGGCAAAGATCACATCCACATCTTTGCTTTCGCACAATGCTTTATCCCGTTCAAAATCACGGGGATAACGATCAAAATCCTCATTGGGCCCGAACTGTGTGGGATTCACAAAAATGGAAATCGCGATCACATCGGCTCCGGCATTCCGGGCGGTATCGATCAGCGAAAGGTGTCCTTCGTGAAGATATCCCATTGTGGGAACCAGACCGACGGTCTTGCCCTGTTTCTTTTCGTTCATACTCCACGTTTGGAGTTCTGAAATCGTATGGATCACTTTTGTCATGGTCAGATTTTCTCCGGATGGGGTTTTATTTCAGAGCATTGGCGATGCGGAGAGCCACTTCTTTTTCATAAGCGTCCAGATCGTCGATCATCACCTGTGCCACACCGGTATCCATTGCCGCTTTTGCCACCATACGGGCAACGCGGGGTACTACGCGGACATCGAAGGGTTTGGGGATCACAAAGGTGCTTTTGAGGGGACATTCGCCTTCAAAGACTCCGGCTGCCGCTTCCTTCGGATATGCCGCAGTGAGGGTCTTATAAACATCTTCCGGCATTTTTTCACAGACAATAGATGCCAATGCCTTGGACGCTGCCAGTTTCATGGCTTCATTGATATCTTTTGCACGGACATCCAAAGCTCCGCGGAAAATGCCGGGGAATCCCAGAACATTGTTCACCTGATTGCAGAAATCGGAACGCCCTGTTCCAGCCACCGCAGCACCGGCGGCAAGTGCCTGATCCGGATAGATCTCCGGCGTGGGATTCGCCATGGCAAAGACAATGGCTCCCGGTGCCATGGATGCCACCATTTCCGGTGTCACGGCACCAGCCACAGAAACACCCACGAACACATCCGCGCCTTTCATGGCATCGGCAAGAGTCCGCATATCGGTATCATGGGCAAAGCGTTTTTTCTGTTCGTTCAGATCGGTTCTGCCGGAATGGATCACGCCCTTGCTGTCGCAGATCGTGAATTTGGCACGGTCGGCACCGGCGGAAACATAATATTCCGCACAGGCGATCCCGGCAGCACCGGCACCGTTCATCACAAAACGGCAGTCTTCGATTTTTTTGCCAACGACCTTCAGAGCATTGAGAATACCGGAAAGAGAGATGATGGCAGTCCCGTGCTGATCATCGTGAAACACGGGGATCCCCATGGCTTTTTTCAATGCCGGTTCCACTTTGAAACAAGCAGGCGCACCGATATCTTCCAAATTGATCCCGCCGAAAGTGGGTTCCAACGGCTCCACAGCCGCAATCAGTTTTTCCGGATCGGTCTTGCCTTCCGCATCAAAAACTTTGCCCAGACAGATGGGAACGGCATCAATATCCGCAAATTTCTTGAACAGAACAGCTTTACCTTCCATCACCGGCAAACCGGCTCCGGGACCGATATTGCCCAACCCCAGCACCGCAGTTCCATCGCTGACCACTGCCACGGAATTACCGCGACCGGTATATTTCCAGATATTATCGGCATCGGCTTTGATCTCCAGACAGGGCAGAGCCACACCGGGTGTATAAGCAAGGGAAAGATCATCCTGTGTTTCGCAGGGCTTGGAGGGGCGGACCACCAGTTTTCCGGGCCGGGGTTCTTCGTGATAACGGCAGCTGGCGGCTTTGAGTTCTTCCTGAGTCATAAATATTCTCCTATGATATTTGTTGTCTTTCACAATTTTTCTGCTTATTAATATACCGCCCATTGAAAAAAAAGCAAGTGCAGAAAAAAAAGTAAAAAAATTTCTCTTCCGCACTTGCAAAAAAGAAAAAGCGGGTGCATAGTAGTACAACAAAAGTACAACATCATAAATAAAACGCAGAAATATGCTCACGGAATATTACCCGAAAACAGAACGGATCATCCACGAACTCCGCAGAGAGATCGCCGATGGCATACACGGCGGACTGGGTGCGCCCTTTATGACGACCCGGTATCTGATGACCTATAAAAATGTGTCCCTGAAAACGGCACACCGGATCCTGGGGCAACTCTGTTCCGAAGGAGTATTGGAAGTTTGCGGCAAACGCTACCGGATCAAATCGGCAAACGGAGAACAGGAAAAACGCCTGATCGGATTGCTGCTGACAAGGTTGGACAATCCTTATTTTTCCAATCTGGCTTCAGCATTGGAGGAGATCGTGCGGATGCGCGGATGCGATCTGGCGATCGCCGTCAGCAACTACGATGGCGAACTGGAACGGGAACAGATAAACAATTTTCTGCGGAACGGCGTTTCCGGGATCATTGCCTGTCCCTGGTCTCTTTCCGCCAATGAATCGCTGTATGCTTCTCTTTCCGTTCCGCTGGTACTGATCGGGCGCACCCTGCCCCGTGTCAAAACAGATGCGGTGCTGGTGGACAACCTGACCGCCGCAAAAGATGCGGCGAAGCACCTTTTATCGGTTCCCTGCGAGGAATTTCTCTATATCGGACCGCGGGACCTGCCGGACGATCAGCGGCTGGCGGGATTCCGAGAAGAGCTGGAAAGATCCGGTAAGCCCCTGCCCCGGGAACACATCTTTCTTTTGAGCGATGAACGGAACATTCCCGAACGGCTGCGGGATCTGCTGCTGAAAAAATCCAAAGCTGGGGTCCGCGTGGGAGTCTTCTGCTATCATGATCTCTATGCGGCACGGTTCATTCAGCTCTGTCACGAAGAAAAAATCGCCATTCCGGACGATTGTGCCGTATGCGGGTTTGACAATCTGCCCACGGCTTCGGCGATCTGGCCGCCTCTCACCAGTGTGGCATATCCCATGCGGGAGATCGCATCCCTTGCCGCCGATATGCTTTTCGGAAGGATGGACGGGACCCGCAGCGGAATTGGAGAAATCAAACTGCTTGCGCCGGAACTGATCAAACGCTCCAGTTCAAAAAAGATCAAACAACAGTAACCATAACAACGAAATAACAAACCGAGGAGAAACACCATGGCAATCACGCAAACAGCAGTCAGCTATTACGGGCTGAACTATGTGGAACACGCCGCCGCAGATTTTCAGGAAATGAAAGAACACGGCTGCACAACGGTCATTCTGGCAGTGACGGAATTCGATTTTGACTTCTGGCGGCCCAATATTCCGAAGATCGTGGATAAAGCTCACGAGATCGGGCTGAAAGTTCTTATCGACCCGTGGGGCAACGGTAAATATTTCGGCGGGGAACAGGTCAGCAAATATTTGCAGGACAACGTGGAAAACCGTCAGGTTTCCGCGCTCACCGGTGAAAAACTGCCCTACGCCTGTTTCAATACCAACAGCTACCGGGATTATTTCAAGAACTTCTGTCTGACGCTGGCAAAAGAAACAGCTGCCGACGGTTTCTTCTGGGATGAACCCCACTACGCGTTCCCGAAAGGGATCGCCTCCATCACCGGGGGGGTGGCGGATGACTGGACCTGCTACTGCCCCGTCTGCCGCAAACGGTTTGAAGATTACTACGGTTACCCCATGCCGCGCTATATGACCAACGATGTGAAACTGTTCCGCTGGCGTGAAGCATTGGTGGTGCTTTCCGAAACATCCAAAGCCTTGAAAGAACTGAATCCGAAACTGGAGATCACCTGCTGCGTCCATGCCACACAGAACGGTTATTATGTTTCCGAATATCGCGGCTACGACAACTGGGATATGGTGGCGGAATGTCCTTATTTTGACGTTTTCTCCACCACGATCATCAACTGGGCTCTGCCGGAAGATTTCTATCGCGACATCACCGAACGCACCGTTGCGATCGCCCGCAAACACGGCAAGATCGCAGAACGCTGGTTCATGGGTTATTACAAACAGCCGAAAGACTGGGATCAGGTCGCCCGCTGGATGGATATTGCCGAAGAATGTGGTGTTGACCGCGTGGCAGCCTGGACTTACCGCGGCGGTTACGGCACAGTGGTCGGCGCACCGGATGCCCTCAAACTCTGGGATACCATCGGCGAAAATTACCGGAGAGTGTTGAAAAAATAAGGATTTCTGAAATATCAGGACTTATAGGACTTATAGGACTTATAGGAGTGATGAGATATTTATCTCATTTATCCCATCCGCCCAAACCTCACGGGTATTAAAAAAGATACCCACGCCGCCTTAACTTATTTTGAGTTGTGGTAAGGCAAGAGAATTCGTTACCCGCAACCCAGAGGGATAATTTTGGGCGTGAGTTTTGATAATTGAAAACATATTGCTATTTTTGTGACAATAAAACCAACACAATTTGCCTATGAAACATTAGCGTAATTAGGGTTACGCACATTTAGAACATATAGAAGAAAAAGCGTTTTAATTGCTTCCACCTCTGACAAAAGTTTGGCGACTTGACATAGAGTAACTTGGAATGATGATTGAAATGCTCACGCTGTATATTAGCGTGGGCTTTTTGTCATATCGAGGCTACTCAGGTTACGCCAAACACCTTGTCAGAGCGAGATACGAAAAGTACCGCGCTTTTTTTGTGCGTAATATTTCACATTTTCAAGGTA
>JAZNXT010000024.1:0-16304 GCA_045594005.1 Victivallales bacterium | reverse complement strand
AGGTTCAAAGGTATATTACACCACATGCACGCTGTAGGCGTGCGGGAGGCGTTGTAATTGTCTAACGGTTCCCGCGCTCCTGTAGAGCGCAGGGTGCATAGCACCCGATTCTCGGGCGGCTCTCGCTACGCGTGCCGCCTGCACACAAGGAGCGCAGGCTAAAATCCCGCGCTCCTTCAGAGCGCTTTTTGGATCGGGGGGGTGCAAAGCACCCGATTCTTGGGCTTTTCTGCTTTTCTGAATTCGGCATCTCTCCTCATTGGGAATAACGCGTTTTGAAAAAAGTTTTATCAAAAATGCTCTATTCTTAATTACGGGGAGAGAGTTTGTACGGATTTGTACGGATTTGTACGGATTTGTACGGAGGGCTGATAATAAGATCTGCAGTTTTGTTTCTCCGTACTTATCCGTTCCGCGCATTTGAGGCGATATCAAATAATTTTCCGCTATGGCTTTTGCGGTATTCGGCGGGCGACATTTTTTTCCGTTTCCGGAAGATCTGTGAAAAATAATTGCTGTTGGAAAATCCGCATTTTTCGGCGATCTCTCCGGATTTCAGCGTGGTGTTTTTCAGAAGATCGCACGCATGTTTGATCATCCGGCTGATCCTGTATTCCGCAGGTGATTCCGCAAAGACTTTCTGCCATTCCCGGTAGAAGGTGCGTTCACTCAATCCGTGATCTTTCAGCAGACTTTTCAATTCTTTGCCCCGCTGCAGTTCTTCGGCAATGGCGTGGATCTTCATTACTTTCCCTGAAAGTCCGGTGGCTTCCGTAAGATTGTGGCTGATGATGATCTCACTGAAAAGCCGGATCGCCAACTGATCCAGACGGTCGGCTGCGCCCGGTTGTTCCAGATGCAGCAATTCATGGCGGATCTCCGCAATGATCTCTTCCGGCAGAGCGGAAAAATAAAAACCGTACTTTTTTTGCGGAACTTTCCAGAGAAACTCCAGCAGTTTTTCGCCGTATTCCGGGGAATAGCTGAAAAAAAGTTCATCGTGATACACCGCTTTGATGGAATTCAAACGCGTTCCCGGCAGGACCACTCCGAATCCGAAGGGACCTCTGTGCTGCCGCTCTTTCACTCTTTTTCCGTTTTCCATTCTTTCGGAAACACCTTCCCAGTTGGCGGAAATACACACAAAAAAATCTTTGATCTCTGTATTGCGATGAAAACAAAGATGATGGGGCATCCAGCCGATGTGTTTCAACGGAAAGGGAAAGGAAAACAGGCGCGTACATTGCTCAAGAGAATAGATTTTCGGTGATTCCATGTATGGATCCTTTGGTATCTTCTGTACTTTTGGCAGAAAAACGAACAAACTTGGCAGAAATACATTTGATTTCGTCGCTTCTCTGTTGTAATATAATGTACGGGATATGCGATTGCAAGTCCGTAACAGATGAAAATCAATCAAAAACAGAAAAATTGAAAGGAACGATCTTATGGCAGATGCATACACGTCCGTCACAGTCGATTTCAACAAGACAACCGGTCCCCTCCGCCATGCACTTCATTGTGATGGTCACACCCCGTCTCTCGCCCACCGGAATCTGATCAAAAAAGATGATGAATTCCGGGCGATGAATTTTTATGCTGCCCGTACTCACGATTGGGCTCTTGCCAACGGCGGTCAGCGTATTATCGATACGCATTTTGTGTTTCCGCTGGAACATCTTGATCCCGCAGATCCGACCAACTACTATTTTACGGCGTCCGATAAGATCATTCAGCTCTGCCGCAATGTGGGCATGAAAGTCTTTTACCGTCTTGGCACCAGTATTGAACACTCCGCCGACTGGCAGGAATGTAACTATGTCAATCACTTCAATACCCATCCGCCGAAAGATCCTGCGCATTATGCCGAGATCCTTGCCGGTATCATCCGCCACTACACAAGAGGCTGGGCAAACGGTTTTGAATACAAAGATATGGAATATTGGGAAATCTGGAATGAACCGGACCTGATCGGCAAAATGTGGTGCGGCAACCGGGAACAGTTTGTGGAATTCTTTGTAACGGTCCTCAAACGCCTGAAAAGCGAATTCCCGGAACTGAAGATCGGCGGTCCTGCGCTTACAGCTTTGAAACTGGATTATTTCGGCGCGCTGCTGGATGGCTGTAAAGAAGCGGGCGTTGCACCCGACTTCATTTCCTGGCACTGCTATGCCAACAATGTGCGTTATATCGTGGATCAGGCACAGGTCGCCCGCGATTTCCTGGATGAACGCGGCTTGACCGAATGTGAAACCTGTCTGAATGAATGGCACTTCATTCTCGGCGGCTGGGAAGGTGTGCAGAGTTCTGCATCCTCTCTCCAGCGCAAACGCGCCATTGTGGGGCCCTGCAGTATGTTCGGGATCGATTCCGCCGCGTTCAACCTCTCTGTCCTGTGCGAAATGCAGAATACGCCGCTTGACAGCGCATTCTACTACGGACACGGCTCTGCCGGTATGTGGAGCTACTACGATGAATATTCTCATCCCAACAAAAACAATTTCTCCATGCGTATGTTCGGCAGATTCCTTGCGGAAGCCAACGAAAAAGTGGAAACGCTGTTCGATCCCGATGGAACCGTCCATGCGCTCGGCGCACTCGCAAAGAATGGCAAAGACGGTAAAATGATCGTGGTGGATTACCGCGGCGAAACACCGACGCTGGAAGTGGATGTTGCCGGGATGGAAGACTGCGTAGCGTCCGCCACCGTGTTGGATGACGGCAATGATATCGTGCCTGTTCCGGTGATCTGGGATGGTTCTCATCTGGTCCTGACCAAGCCCTGTCCCGGTTCTGCCGCATTCTATGTGACCTTCAAAAAGAACTGAAACGGATCGTAATTATGATGGATTCCCCTTATATTGCAGCAAAGGCTGATTTTTCAAAGATCACCGGAAAATTGAATGTGAAACAGCACGGGGCCAACTGTTGTCCGCCGCTGTACGGACGCGGTGCCGGAAAAAATCTGCCGGTGGATATCAATTTCCGCAGAATGAATTTCTGGGGTAGCCGTACTCACGACTGGGCTTTGTGGAATCCCGGTCAGCGGATGATCGATACCCATTTCATCTTTCCGTTGGAACACGCTGATGAAACGGACGAACGGAACTATATTTTCGGACCTTCTGACGCCATCATCGAACTTTGCCGCAATACGGGGATGAAAGTCTTTTACCGTCTGGGACCCAGTATTGAACACAATCCGCCGGATATGCACTTCAATACCCATCCGCCGAAAGATTTTCACAAGTACGCGGAAGTTCTTGCCCACATCATGCGTCATTATACGAAAGGCTGGGCAAACGGCTTTGAATATGATGATATGATATATTGGGAGATCTGGAACGAAGCCGATCTCGGCGGGCAGATGTGGACCGGGACATGGCAGAGTTTCTGCGAATTTTTCGCCATCGTATTGAAACGGTTGAAAAGCGAATTTCCCGATTTCAAGATCGGTGGGCCCGCGTTTTGCGGTTTGAATGTGGAAAAACTGGATGTGCTGCTGGATGAATGTGATAAATTGGGGGTGAAACCCGATTTCATCTCCTGGCACAGCTACACCAGCGATGCCATCGGATTGATCAAATGGCCCCGTGAAGTCCGAGAATATCTGGATAAACGCGGCTGTACCGAAACGGAAACCTGTATCAATGAATGGCATTTTCTGCTGGACTGGAACGGAGTTCAATCTGCTCCCTCCACAGATATGCGCCGCCGCGCTATGGAAGGTGTGTGCGGGATTCACGGGATCGATTCCGGCTGTTTCAATCTGGCTGTCCTTTCCGGCTGGCAGAATGAACCGCTGGATTCCGCATATTATTACGGTGCATCCTGGTTCTGGGGATTCTACGATGAATTCAGCAAGGCGAACAAAAATAAATATTCCATGGAATTGTTCGGCAGATTCCTTGCAGAATGTGAGGATAAAGTGGAATGTGTCAGCCGCCGGGGCAATATCTATATCATCGGCGCACACGCAAAAGATGGAAAAAGCGCGTCTCTGCTGGTGACCGATTACCGTGGCGGCGATTCCGTTCTCGAAGTGGAAGTTGCCGGTATGGAAAACGCCAAATCCGTCAGCGCGGTGCTGCTGGATAAAGACAGCGACCTCACCCCCGCAGATGTGATCTGGAAAAACAATGTCCTGAAACTGATCAAAAAAGTGCCGGGCTCCACCGCGTTTTATGTGACATTTGAAATGTAAATATAAAACGGGACTGTTTCCTGACTCAACAGGCAGTTGCAAATGATCTCTGTATTCTTGCACTGCCTGTTTTTTTACCGTAAAAAATCAGGAAGATCTTTGAAAAAAAGAAACTCTGTGGTATATTAAATGCCACGGAAATCTGTAAGAATAAAAAACTTGCAGATCTCAAAAAAAAACGCAAAAAAATCCTTATTGTTCATTCCGGAGAAAAAAATGCTTTTCGGTATTCCCGCATTGCTTGTAGTCGGTGCCAGCTGGTGTCTGGTGGGTGTTGTGTACGGCAGAGCCCCGAAAGAGGGGATCGATACAAAACTGGTGCAGCTCTGTTCTGCTCTCGTGTCGGTGACTTGCAGTATCACCATTGCATTGTTTTTTGTGCGGCCTGATTTCAGTGCCTGTCCGAAACATGTGATGTTTCTTGCGCTGACTTCCTATTTCTTTTCCGGGATCTTCAATTATGCCGGAGTGCAGGCAATGGCGGAAGGGATGAAATACGGTCCGAACGGTGCCGTGTGGGGGATCATGCAATCGGCTCTGGTGTTTCCGTTTCTGGTGGGGATCTTCTTTTTCGGCGAGCCGCTGACTATTTTCCGCGGGACAGGGTTGATGTGTCTGGTTGTGGCTCTGATCTTTTTTGCCAAAGCCAAAAATGCAAAAGCCGGGACCAATGCGAATTATTCTCCGAAATGGCGGTATTTTGCGTTGCTGTCGCTGGCTGTGATCTCCGTTCAACAGAATTTGAGTACGATCCCGTCCTACTTTGAAGAAGCCCGGCAGGTGTCGCCTGTATTGCGTGCCATGGCTGGTGTTTCCGGCTCGCTGATCGCGTCGGCTGTCCGGCTCGGCATTGTCGGATTCAAAGATAAAAATGAACTGAAAAATGTGTTCAGCGGCTTGAAAAACTGGCACCTCTATCTGTATGTGTTCGGGATGCAGTTCTTCAGTTTGATATTTGCTTATACCCTGTTCTATCCCGGCATGGATGCCATGGGGAAAGCCGGTGCCGCAAGTATCTGCTATCCCATGATGGTGGGCAGCTGTATTGTTTCTTTCACCCTGTACGCGATTTTCGGATTGAAAGAAAAAATGACCGTCACCCAGGCGATCGCTCTGGCTTTCTGCGCGATCGGTCTTGCCGGTCTCTGCTTCCCTAAAGAAATGGGCAACTTTTTCCTCACGGCTCCTGTAATGGAATTCGCACAGGAAAGTGGCAGTGCGATCGGAGCAAAATTGAGTGCATTGTATCATTCCGTGTTTTGAAAATGATCCGGACGCGCGGCGTTCCGGCGCCCCCCTTGTGCCGCAAATGCGGCACAAGGGGGGCGCGTTTATCTTGCGGGAAGCGTTTCCGCTTCCCGCAAGATAAACGCAAATTCCGTCAGGAAAAAATTTCCTGACGGAATGCCGGAACGCCGCGCGCCGGAATACGATCATCTGTCTGTGTGAGAAGCACACTGTAAGCGTGCTGATATACGGTATCGCTTTTTATCGGGAACAGGGCAAAAATCAAAAAGAGTGCATGGTATAAAGTTCTTTGTAGTAGCCGTTCAGGGAAAGGAGTTCTTCGTGGGTTCCCTGTTCAACGATTTTTCCATTCCGCATACAGAAGATCCGGTTCGCATTTTTGATGGTGGAAAGCCGGTGCGCAATGATGATCGTGGTCCTGCCGCTGCAAAGTTTTTCCATGGATTCCTGAACAAAAGATTCCGATTCATTGTCCAGCGCGCTGGTGGCTTCATCAAAGATCAGCACCGGCGGATTTTTCAGGAAGATCCGCGCAAGACTGATCCGCTGTTTCTGTCCGCCGGAAAGACGCACGCCATTTTCGCCGCAGTTGGAATCAAATCCCAATGGCAGTGTTTGGATAAAATCGTAAATATTCGCAGATTTTGCCGCCTCGATCAATTCTTCTTCGGAGGCATCCAATTTGCCGAAAAGGATATTTTCCCGGATCGTCGCGTCAAAAAGAAAAGGAGTCTGCTGGACGATTCCCACATTGGAACGGAGCAGTTTCTGCGTCATATCCCGCACATCCAGACCGTCGATCATCACGCTGCCCTGTGTGACATCGTAGAATCGCGGCACGAGGGCGGCAAGGGTGGTTTTTCCTGCGCCGGATTCGCCTACGATCGCCACTGTTTCTCCGGGCGCGATCTCCAGAGAGACATCGTCAAGCACAAAATTTTCCTCCTCGCTCATATCCGCATATTTGAACTGCACATGGTCGAAGCGGATCCCGCCCTGCATGGGAGTTTTCAATTCGGCGATGGCATCGGTTTTATCCGCCACATCCGCCTGTTCGTTCATCACTTCGCAGAAGCGTTCCACCGCGCTCATTCCCTGAAGGTACTGCTGTGCAAAATCCACGAGGCGCATAATGGGCATGGTGATCTGATGGGAATACATGAAGAAGGTGATCAATTCGGCATAAGTTGCCAGTTTCCAATAAATAAGCACCGCGCCGATCCCGATGTAGATGATGGTATATCCGTGCATGAAAAACATCATGCCGGAATGAAAGATCGCCATTGTGGAAAAGATCCGTTCATTGGCTTTCCGGTAGGTATGGTTCACTTCCTGAAACTTGCCGATCTCGCTCTCTTCATTGGTGTAGGATTTGACTTCCCGCACGCCCTGGATGGAATTTTCCACTCTGCTGTTGATCTCTGCCACTTCTTTACGGACGTTCCGGTACATTTCCCGGGTACGCGGCAGGATCTTGGTACTCCACACGATCATCAGCGGCACGGGCAGGAGCGTCAGGAGTGTCAGGAGCGGATTCAGACTCAACATTACGGAAAGACCGCCGAAAAGCATGATGACGGAGGAAATCAAACTTTCCGGACAATGATGTGAGAAACCGCCGATCATACTTAAATCGTTGGAAATTCTGGAGATGATATGTCCTGTTTTTGTGCGGTCAAAATAGCTGAAAGACAATTTCTGGATGTGTGAGAACAATTTTGCGCGCATATCCGTTTCCACCCGGATCCCCAGCATATCCCCGCACCGCATCCGGATATAGTTTGCCGCGATCTGTAAACAGGTCAGGCACAAAATCAGTGCGAAACACATGATCAGCATCCGGAAATTCTGATTTGGCAGATAATCCTGCAAAATGCTGTAAATGATCAGCGGCATCCCGGTGGAAAGGGCAGGGGCAAGCACTACGCAGATCAAATCGGCGATCAAAAGTTTTTTGTGGGCGGGATAATAACTGCAAAGGGTCCGGATCAGATTTTTCTGTTCTTTCCAGCTGATCTTCGGCGGCGGTTGATCGCCATGATGGTGAAAAAAGGGAGGCATGTATGTATCCTTTTCGTTGAGAGAGGTTTAAGAGGCAGATTCTTCCAGACGGAGTCTGCCGATCTGTTCCAGAATGGGATCCAGGATCTGATCCAGATCCCCTTCCATCAGACGGGGCAGATCAAAACTGGAAATGCCGTAACGGTGATCCGTGATGCGGCACTGGGGAAAATTATAGGTCCTGATCCGCTCGCTCCGGTCGCCGGTCCCCACCTGCAGCCGTTTGCTTTCCGCGTATTTCGCGGCTTCCTCTCTCCTGCGGATCTCCAGTAATTTTGATTTCAGGATCCGCAGCGCGATCTCACGGTTGCGGATCTGAGAGCGTTCCTGCTGACTTGCCACCACAAGTCCGCTGGGGATATGCACGATGCGTACCGCCGAATCGGTGCGGTTCACATTCTGTCCCCCCGGACCGGAGGAACGGAATGTGGAAATCTCCAGATCTTCCTGACGGATCTCCACATTGTCCAGCTGGTCGTCTGCTTCCGGCAGGACCGATACGGTGATTGTGCTGGTATGGATCCTGCCGCCGGATTCCGTGGCGGGGACCCGTTGCACACGATGCACACCGCTTTCAAATTTCATACGGGAAAAGACATCGTTGCCGGACAGGGAAAAGGTGACATTTTTCACGCCGCCGAGACCTGTTTCGGAAAGTTCCAGCACTTCTGCTTTCCAACCCCGTTTTTCAGCATAATGCAGATACATCCGGAACATTTCTGCGGCAAAAAGCGCAGCTTCGTCCCCACCGGCGGCAGGGCGTAATTCCACGATCGTGTTCCGTGTATCGTGAGGATCCGGCGGGATCAGAAACATCATCATCGCTTTTTCCGCTTCGGCGCATCTGCTTTCCAGTACAGGGATCTCCGCTTCTGCCAGCATCCGGATCTCCGGATCTTCTTCCGATTCCAGAAGAGATTTATTTTCTGCAAGTTCCGCAAGATCGCGTTCCCATTTTTTCAATATGGAAAAAACATCATTCAGGTGTTTCTTTTCCCGCAGAAAAGCCCCGGACTTTGCAGAATCTGCGTAAATGGCAGGATCCGCCAGCAGCGAATCCAGTTCTTCCGCCCGGATCCGCATGGGGGCAAGTATTCTGTTCAATTCCTGAGGCTGCATGAAAAACGATACTCCTGATGATTGAGGTGGTATTCCGTTTGAAAATGAAAAAGCCGCTTCCCTGTTAAAAAAGAGAAACGGCATTTCCGGAGCGGCTTATGCCGCAATGATCCCGCAGAAAGGATTACTTCGCAGCATCCTTCTGATAACGGCGGCGGAATTTTTCAACACGACCCGCAACGTCAACCAGTTTCTGTTTACCGGTGATGAAGGGGTGGCATGCTGCGCAGATACCGACCTTCTGTTCTTTACGGGTGGAGTAGATGTCCCATTCTTTGCCGCAGGCGCAAATGACCTTGGCAGGACCGTACTGGGGATGGATTCCGTCTTTCATTGTGACAAACCTCTTTATATAATGTTGTTGTTCTTTATTGGCTTTTTCTGATTTTATACAGGGAAATCCTTTCCGGACTTCTGTATTATATCAATATACACCACATTCTCATTTTTTCAAATGGGAAATACTGTTTTTTTTCACTTTTTTCCGGGGAGGGGGAATACTTTTTCCGGAAGATGCCGGAATATTCCCCCATTCTGCCGGATCACACATAGATCGTAGCGATCATGTGATCCACGATTTTCTCCATATTTTCGCGGAGATAGCATCCTTCTTTCTTTCCGGAATAGACACTGGCAAGTTTGCAGCTGTTGCGGTAGAATTCGATTTGTGCAACGATGGAAAAAAGGATGAATTTTGCTTTATCTTCCGCTTCGTTCAAACCGGTGATGCGGCAGATCAGCCGTTCGATGGTGTGGAGTGTATTTTTGATATAGCGGTTAAAAACTTCATCGAACATATCGGAAGGTTCTATGACTTCCCGGTATATCAATGTATTCAGCAGATTCACCGCGCGGGTCTTTACAAAATTGGAGGAAAAGATCTGCGTGAGATAAGACCGCAATGCTTCTTTGCAATCTTCCGGATCTGCATTTTCGATATCATCCACGGCGCATTTCCATTTGTTCCGCATATACAGATCTTCAAATACGGCAAGGTAGAGATTGGATTTTCCGCCGAAATGGTAATTCACGGATGCCAGATTCGCTTCTGCATTGTCGCAAATCACCCGGATGCGCGCTTTATTATAACCTTTCAAGGCAAATTCCTGCGCGCCGGTCGTTAACAAATATTGTTTTGTTGTCAACTTCGCTGTCATGTTTTTAGACTCCTCTGAAATGGGATTTATTACCGGAAACTGTAACTATTCTGTACCATTATATCATGTTTTTAAAAAAAGTCAAGAGGCTTCAGAAAAAAATATCATTAAAATTTGATTATTTGTTGCCCGGAAAAACTTGATTTTTATTCTTTAAGGTGTAATGTAGAAAAAATCGCCTTGTCTGTTATAAATTGCAGTAGAAAAAGTCTTCTCCGGAAGAAGACACCATAGATCCGGGAGTTTGCTTTATGCGTCTGATGTATATGATTTTGCCGCTCTTATTCTTTTGCGGTATTCTGTGTGCCGGAGACGCGCGGTTGAAGCAGGAGGAACGCCGGTTGATGAGAGCGGGTTTTCCTGCTGACTACGCAGAGAAACTTGCCCGTTTGCAGCAGCGTTATAAAAAATGGGATTTCCGTGTATTGCATGTGAGCAGAATGAAGCCGGAATACACCTGGGATCATATTATGCACATGGAAACGGACGAAAATCCCCGGCGCAGTCTCATTTCCGGCAGCGGCGATTATAAGGCTTATTTCCACAGTACGGATACAAAACTTTATGACGCAGGCTGTCGCCGTGCCTCCCGGGAAACCGTGGCATATTTTATGGATCCGCGCAATTTTCTGAATTCCAGGGATATCTTCCAGTTTCTGGATCTTTCTTCGGTTGACGGGATCGACAAAAAAACAGTCAATGCCGCGCTGCGGGGGACATTTATGGAAAATGGGAAACTGGAAAACAATCTTTCCTATGGAGAATACCTGATCCGGGTCGGCAGACAATTCAAGATCAATCCTGTTTTTCTGGCTTCCCGTCTGCGGCAGGAACAGGGCTTGCAGGGAACTCCGCTGGTGTCGGGAAAATGCGGTTCTCTCCTTGCCCGGTATTATGCAGAAAATGTACAGATGGAAGGCCGTTTCAATGTGCAGACACCGGGAGACGGGTATTCGGAGACGGAACTGAAAAAACTGGACGGACTTTATAATTATTTCAACATAGAAGCCGCCGGGACCGGCAGATTCCGGATCTATCTTGCCGGAATGCGCGAAGCCCTGAAAGGCACACCCGGAATGACAGAGAAATGGAAATCCCCCCGCTGGGATACCCGCTGGAAAGCCATTTACGGCGGAGCGTCCAAAGTGGCTGCGCTGTATATCGGGCGACACCAGAATACTTTGTACCTGCAGAAATGGAATGTGGATCCCCGCAGCCGCAACGCCAAAGGGAATTCGTTGAATTTCTGGGGACAATATATGCAGAATGTGGGCGCGGCATTCAGCGAAGGGCGCAATATGCAGCGGTCTTTCGCTGATTTGAAAATGCTGGATCTGCCATTTACATTTCTGATTCCCGTTTACAGCAATATGCCGGAAAATCCGTCTGCAGATCCCGCAGAAGGAACTTGTGCTTTTTACCGGCAGCACGAAGACAGAAAAGAAAAACAGAAATAAAAACAGACAGGAGAATTTCTATGCCGTTCGATGAATCTTTCCTCCGCCGCGAGATCAACCGGTTTCCCCATGATTTTGTGATCTATGCCCCTGCCGCAGATGATGAACACAACGATCACGGCAATGAACACCTGCATGTGTTCCGCGCGAAAGACGGCAATCTCTGCGCCCTTTGGACCATGAGTAAATTTGAAGGGACTTTCACCCAGCGGCCGGTCTTTTCCAAAAGCCGCAACGGTGGTCTTACGTGGAGCGATCCCGTTTGCCTGCTGCGGGATCCCATCAATGCGGAAAACGGCAAAAATATGGGAAGCTGGGCAACGGTCGCCATTTCCAAAAGCGGAAAAATGTATGTGATCTATGCGAAACATCTTGGCAATACATGGACTCACGAAAGCGGCGTGCTGACGGTGATCGCTTCGGATGATGCCGGAGAAAGCTGGTCGGAGGAAGCGCAATTCCTGCTGCCCGTCAGCAAATACGATCTCGGAACGGATGATCAGCCGCCGCGGGGCTTCCCCTGGCAACGGGCCAACCGCCTTGCCAACGGGACCGTTCTGCTGGCATACTCTCATTACTGGATCGCCCCCTGGGTCCCGAAATCCCCGAATAATGTGTGGGTGGAACATCCCTGCAGCTGCGAATTGATCCGCTTTGATAATATCGACGACGATCCCGATCCGGCAGATCTGAAACTTTCCTTTCTCGCGCAGGGCGATCATACCATTACGGCTCCCCTCCGGGATTATCCCGATCAGTTCTGTTCCGAGGAACCCGCCATTTGCGAATTGCCGGATGGCAGACTCTTCATGGTCATGCGCACCGCCGAAGGGCATGTGTGGTACACCGTTTCGGAGGATTCCGGCGAAACATGGCGCAAAACGGAAATGCTGCGCTATTATGACAATGGACCGGGCGTGGAGCATCCACTCAGTCCCTGTCCCATGTTCCGGATCTCGGACAATGAATTTGTGCTTTTTACACACAATAACGATGGATTTTTCGGCGAAAACGCCCCGCAGGTGACCGGCAACTGGCGCAATCCGCTCTTCATTCTGAAGGGGGAATTCCGCAAAGATGCCCATCAGCCGGTGTGGTTCTCCACGCCCGTGGAATTTATGAATAACGAAAACGCGGAACTGGCAAGAAAAGATCTGGCGATGTATTGCGATATGACCATTGAAGAAGACGGTACCCCCATTCTCTGGTTTCCGGACCGTAAATTTTTCCTCCTCGGCAGAAAACTCTCCCGGGAGCTGCTGGATCCCATGACCGTGCCGGAAAAAGTATAATACTGCAAAAACAACAAAATACAGGAGATAAATAATGAAAGCAAAAAAAATGAAAGTCCTGCTGACTCTCTCTGCTGCCGTGATGACGGCAGGAACACTTTTCGCACAGGTGCCCGCACCGGAAGCCGCCGCACAGATTGAACGATCCACGAAAACGGAAAAAAGCATAATCCTTTCCAAAGATCTGGAAGTGCCGTACATTTCCATTTATTATGTGGAACCCAATATCCTGACGGCACAGGATGTGAAGATCTCTTTCTATGTGACGGACTGGCACCAGTCGGAGATCCGTCTGATGGATAAAAGCAAACGCTTCAATGCGTTCCTCATCCTTTCCGATACACAGAAAAATATCCGTAAGTTTGACCTGAAGAAGATCCCCGCCGGGGATCACTCTTTCCTGATCGGAAAACTGCCGGAAGGCGATTATACCCTCCGGCTTTATGCCATCGACGAACGCGGCAGATATACTCCCTCCATTTTTCACGAATTCCGCGTCCGCAAGACTTATGCCATCCCCGCAGAAGAAACACACCGGATGACTCCTGCCGATCTTCAACAGTACAAGATCAACAATCGCGGAAACTATGGCGAACTGCATTTTGTGGATGCCGCCGGGAAAAAAGCGGATGAAACAAAAGCGATCGTGGCAGCCGCTGCCGCCAATCTCAAACCCGCAGACGGAAAATATCTGATCGTGGCGGGCGGTTCCAAAGCTCCCTCCGATCTGCTTATCGGGAAACAATGCGGTGCATACGATCTGCCGGTCCCCGAATGGCTGCCGAATTACCGCGGCAGAGAAAGTGCAAAGATCCTCTATTCCCCCTCTTACAACCGGGAACGGGTGGAACAGGAATCCCTTGAAACCGGACGCGGGATCAATCAGATGCTTGCCGATCTGCGCAAAAAAGGGATCCGCAAGGTCGTGTTCCTGCCGGGAGTGTATCGTATTTCCGTCAAATCCCCTTTAACCGTCCCCAGCGGGATGACGGTTGATCTGAACGGCGCAACTCTCAAGCTCCACGAAAATACCGAAAAAAGCGGCATCATCGTCCTGATCCGCCACTGCTACGATTCCCATGTGATGAACGGGATCGTGGAAGGGGATTATTTTGAACACGATTATTCCGTCAATAAACATTCGGAATGGGTCAGCGGGATCGAAATTTCCGGCGGTTCAAAATATTGCAGCTACAAAAATCTTGTGGTGCGCTACATCACCGGATACGGCGTTCAGAACGGTTTTTCCGGCGTTGATACAAAAGGTTTTGCCGGTTTGAAATTCACTCCCGGAACTCTGAACCGGGTCACCGGAAAAGAAATCCAGAAAGCCGGTCTTCAGATCAGCCAGATGGTGTCGGTGAAAACCATGCGGGAGAGAAACGGCTATACCACAGCCTCCCGGATCCTGGGATATCAGGGCAGGGCAATGGATGAATGGAATGTGATGTTCCATTTCTTCGATCACGAAAAGAAATATCTGGAGACCATCGACAGCGTGCAGTACCGTCGCGTGCTGATCCCCGAAAATGCACATTTCGCCCGCGTGACCGTGTGGGCGGCAGGGAAGATCAAAGACAATATTTCCTCCAACTTTTTCCGCGTCCCGCAGAATTGTTCCTACGAAAATCTGCTGATCCAGAACGCCCGTTGCGTGGGCATGGCTCCCAGCGGGATGTATAACCACAAGATCGCCAACTGCACCTTCACCCGCAGCGGCGAAAATCTGGCAAAATGCGCCTTCGATGCCGAAGACGGATGGGATATGATGCAGGATGTGTGGATCTACCGCAACCGTTTCATCGGGAATCATCACAATGAACTGCTGACCTGTGCCGGTCACAATTTTGTGATCGAGGAAAATGAAGCATCTTTGTATTTCTGGAGCCGTACCAACTCCTATGTGGTGCGCAACAATAAACTCAAATCTGCCGGATTCGGGTACGGCGGCAGAAAACGCACCGGTCTGCCCCGCGTGGAAAATAATACCTGCGCAAAAACCATGTCTTTCGGCGACGATAACGGCGACTCCATGTTGATGATGCGCCTTTATGCCGATGAACTTGCCGGAAAAGGCAAAACGCTGGAAAGCAGATGGCAGTTCATGTTCCGCGGCAATTTTGCAAACGGCAGCGTCAAGACCAATAATTATGCCGTGCTGTACGGATCCGATCTGGATAAAATGCCGAATGTTTCCTCTTTCAATCTGTTGATGAGCAGAATGAAGAATACCAGTGTGAATGTGCTTGCCGGATCCAACTTCCTGAACAGTATTCTGGAAAATTGTAAATTCACATTGTATAAAGCCTCCAAAAAAATCGTCAACTGCAAATTCAAAAATGCGTTCTTCAATCTCAGCAACGGTTCGGAGCTGATACTGGAAAATTGTACGCTGGAAGATGTGCAGTTCCATCACGGATACTGGATCCTGCCTGCAAAAGTCACCCTGATCAACTGTACCGTGAAAAATAAGGATCTGCCGCTGTTCAAGACTCCCTCCTATTCCACCGGTGTGATCACGATTGAAAATTGCCGTATCGAAACCGGTGCGGCTCCCATGTTCAATATGTACGATACCCGCGCACAGAAAACAGACAAAGAACCGGGATTTGTGAACCTGAAAAATTCTGTTATCGAGAACAGTACCGGCTGCATTGTGCAGGCGAAGGGGACGAACAATCAGAAAGTGATCACCTTCTCACTCAATGGAGTCCGTCATCCGGGGAAAGTTGTCAGCGAACCTTCTGCCAAATGGAAAGTGGAAGTTGCGCCTATGGCGGCGTTCAAATCCATTCCCCGCGGCTGGGATCAGAGTCTTGAAGCGAAGATCCTGAAATTGATCAGCGAAAACAAGCCCGCTCAATAAAAAAAAGGGAGGGGCGATCTTATGGAGTTCTCATGGAATGTGATTTTGGAAAATGCACTGTATTTTCTTGCTCTGCTGAATCCGGCAAGCAAGGTGATGTTCCTTGCCACGTACGAACCGAAACTGGAAAAGGATCAGGTTTTTGAACTGGCATGGAAATCTTCCATTGCGGCATTCTGTATTCTGGTGCTGCTCGGCTGGTGCGGCGAATTGCTCCTCAGCCGGGTATTCCGTGTGGAACTCTATTCTCTGAAGATCACGGGCGGGCTGATTCTTTTCTTTATCGGATTTATTGCGGTGCGGGAAGGGCGGTTCGCCAATAAGGAAGCGCACCAGATGCGTGCTGATTTTACGGATCTTTCTCTTGTGCCCCTTGCTGCTCCGCTGATCGCGGGACCGGGAACGATCGCGGCGGGGATTTCCATTACGGCGGAATACGGGATCCTTTCCGTGATGATCTCCATGTCGATGGCATTATTTGTCAATTTCGGCGTGATGCTTTTTTCGGTAGGGATCAACCGCTTGTTGGAGAAAACGCATCTTCTCGGTCCGCTGATCCGCCTGACCGGATTGATCATTTCGGCGGTTGCAGTTCAAATGATCATTACCGGCTGCAAAGAAAGCGGCATTTTCTGACAGGATTACAACGCTTCCCGCGCTCCTTCAGAGCGCAAAGATGATGTGTTCCCTTTGACCTATGGGCAAGCCCATAGGCTAAAATCCCGCACGCCTTCAGCGTGCTTTTCGCTTTGGATCAGTCGGACTTGTCGGACTTGTCGGACTTGTCGGACTTGTCGGACTTGTCGGACTTGTCGGGTGCATAGCACCCGCTTCTTGGGCGGCTCTCGCTAACGCGTGCCGCCTGTTGAGTATAAATCCCCTTGACCTATGGGCAAGCCC
>JAZNXT010000023.1:0-2139 GCA_045594005.1 Victivallales bacterium | reverse complement strand
TCGCTCCAATACTGGTTCCGGCTCTGCCGATTTGATTGGAAACGATCGTTTCGTGCTGACTTTTCAAAAATTTCACCAGATTGAGAATCTGTACTGCAAAATCAACAGATAATGTACGCAACTTGCTTTCAGCCATAAGATGATCTCCTTTCAGAGTTTAATATAGCATGGCAAAAGTAAAATTCAAGGCGGAAATGCCGCCGTTTAAGCGAAGCGCAGTAAAAAAACTACACCATCCTTACTCCCGTAGGGAGAAAACTTTACAAGTGGAGCGTAAGCGAAACGTCTTCACAAGCGACCACAGGGCGCGACTTCATCCACCTTTGCACAAGGCTACGGTGGACAAGCAAGCAAGGCTTCCGGAGTTTGGTGAAGATGTGAAGAAAAAACTTTGTTTTTTGAGTGAAGTTGTGCCTGACGGCACAGTGAAGTGAAGCCTTGCGGCTTCGTTCGCCATTTTTTTTTGATAAAAAAAATGGCGGAGAGAGGGGGATTCGAACCCCCGGTACGGTTTAAACCCGTACGACGGTTTAGCAAACCGTTCCTTTCGGCCACTCAGGCATCTCTCCGGAACTGTTGTCAAACAGTAGAATGTCAAAATTCAATAATACGAAATTTATCACCGTTTTCTGAAAATGCAAGTCAAAAATTGCAAATAATCCGAAAAAAGTCGCAGATTCCCCGTTTTTTTCTGAAAAACTGCCTTTCCCGTCCGGAAGCCAGGCAAAAAAAAACAATCACAGATTGCATATCAGAGACCGGCAATCAACGATCCTCAAGTCAGAAAGCAAAAGAAATCCGGCTCAAAACAAAAGGTGATCACAAGAAAAAATGACGGAAGAACAGACAGCAGATACTTTGGATCTGTTGCTCTGCGGCACTTCCGGTGAAGGTCAATACACAGTCGCTACTGTAAGTGCTGTTGCCTTTATAAATTTTTACTTGTGCGCTCAATGCAGATACGACAAGCAAAAACAACAGTATCATCAAAAGTTTTTTCATTCTTTCTGTCTTTCGAGAATCACAGACGCAGTCCGGCAAAAAAAACGCCGATCAGATGACCGGCGTTTTGTCTGTAAAATGGATTCAGGCAATCAATTACTTGTTGCCCTGAGCCAGACCGTTGGAGGTCATGTAGTTGTAGCTCTGGGTGATGGCATCCCACATTTCAATTTCGCAGTAATCCAGCTCCACAATGATCGCTGTGGCGGATTCCGGCGCATTCTTGACCAGATCCGGAATGGGAAGCGTACCGGTGCCGAGGGGCAGCAGGTCGATCTTCATATCCAACAGACCGTCTTTCATACCGGCATTGGCTGCATTCTGCTTGCAGACGCCGTCCTTCATGTGCATGGAAACGCACTTGGAGGAGAATTTCTTCAGCATTTCAACCGGATCTTCCGTGCCTTTGTTGGTACTCCAGAAGCAGTCGATCTGATATTTCATACCGGGGCAGAGTTCTTCAAAGATCTCATATTTCAGTTTGCCGTCAATGCGTTCAAATTCCCAGTAGTGGTTGTGCTGGAACACAGTAATACCGTGCTTGCCATAGGCTTCGATGAAACCGTTTGTTTCATCCGCAGTTTTCTTGATGGCATCCAGATCTTTGAATGCCTCGGGACCATAGCCGCAAACGACTTTATCCAAACCGAGGATACCCAGGGTATCGACCATCTGGTTGACATCTTCCGTGGCGCGTGCCCAGGGAGAGTGGGAGGTGTAGATCTCAAGACCGAGATCATCGATGATTTTCTTGAATTCGGCAGGCTGGAGGTTCCAGAATCCGGCAGGTTCCACTGCCTTGTAACCGATGTCTGCGACTTTTTTCAGGACTGCCACGAAATCTTTTTCCGCGTAGTCTCTCAACGAGTAGAGTTGGACTCCCAAAGGTTTCAGCATGATGCTTCTCCTTGATTTTTGCCGGATTTCCGGCGGTTTTCTGTTCAAAATACGAAAATTTATTTCTTCGATCTTTCCAATATTATAACGCGCTTTAGAGAAATTTCAAACGCTTTTTCTGCGTCTGCCTGATTTTTTCAGCGTTTTTTCATCTCTCCGGCGCACACAGGCGCGGCACGGCGGCACGCTTTTGCAGCAAAGATGCTGCAAAAGCGTTTGCCAAGTCGGAGGCCAAGCGGT
>JAZNXT010000022.1:0-42175 GCA_045594005.1 Victivallales bacterium | reverse complement strand
AGATACCGGGGATGAGGAAAAATTTTTCCTCTTTCCCGGATTCTATTTTCTTTTTCCAGACCTTTCTGTTGCGAATTTCTTTTGGGTGCATAGCACCCGATCCAAAAAGCGCTCTGAAGGAGCGCGGGATTTTAGCCTGCGCTCCTTGTGTACAGGCGGCACGCGTAGCGAGAGCCGCCCGAGAATCGGGTGCTATGCACCCTGCGCTCTGAAAGAGCGGGGAATTTTAGCCTGTGGTTTTGTGTGCAGGCGGCACGCGTAGCGAGAGCCGCCCGAGAATCGGGTGCTTTGCACCCTCCCGCACGCCTACAGCGTGCATGTGGTGTAATATGCCTTTGAACCTATGGGCAAGCCCATAGGCTATAATCCTGCACGCCTTCAGCGTGCTTATCTCCCCATGCCGGGAATAGAGCTTTTTCCTTTCTTGAGGTAACTATGCATAAGATACATTGCTATTGTGCATAGTTTGTGAGCGATTTGTTCGTTTTTTGTTAAGATCACTGTTTATGACCTTTTGAATGACTTTTGAAATCATTTCCGGAAAAAATTTTGAGAAAATCCGGAAAATATGCAATTTTGTTCAGAATGCAGCTTGTAATGCAGAAATCAGAAAGTATACTTGAAGAACACAACGGAAAAATCCCGGTGTTCTGCGGTCGTCCACCCATAATGACCGTATCCGGGAACGAAGAAAAAATCTGAACAGGAGAACACACATGAAAACAATGCTCGGCTGCTATTATTTCCCCAATTATCACACGGACGACGCACGGAACACGGAATTCCACGGTGCCGGATGGAGCGAATGGGAGGTGGTGAAACAGGCGGTCCCCCGCTTTGAAGGTCACATACAGCCCCGGATCCCTGTTTGGGGATATACAGACGAAAAAGATCCGGCTGTCATGGCACAGAAGATCGATGCCGCCGCCGATGCCGGGATCGATGTTTTTATCTTCGACTGGTATTACTACAACGACGGCCCCTTTCTCAACCGGTGTCTGGAAGAAGGATTTTTCAACGCACCCAACCGGTCCCGGATCAAATTCTGCACCATGTGGGCGAATCATGACTGGGTGGACATCCATCCCGCCGTCCTGAAAAATTATCCCCTTCTTTATCCCGGGCTGGTCACGCCCGAAACTTTCCGGAAGATCTGCAAATTGCACATAGAAGATTACTTCCGCCGTCCGGAATATTTCTGTCTCGGCGGCAAACCTTATTTTTCCATCTATGAACTGGCAAAATTTGTGGCGATCTTCGGCAGCGTGGCTGCCGCAAAACAGGCGTTGGAACAGTTCCGGCAGGATTGTATTGCTGCCGGTCTTCCCGGAGTTCATCTGAATGCCATCGTGTGGGGAAAACCCATCGTCCCCGGTGAGGAAACGCCAAGCGATCCCGGCGATCTGGCAAAAGAACTGGGATTTGACAGCTCAGCCAGCTATGTGTGGGCGCACCATTCCTGGCTGCCCGGTCCCACGGCGGACTATCTGCCATTCCGGGACGGTTATTTCAAATTCTGGAACGGATTTACTGCCAATCACCCCGGTTTGGAATATTATCCGAATGTGACTGTCGGCTGGGATTCCACTTACCGCACCCGCGCAGATCAGCCTTGGACCGGATGTGATGGCTATCCCTTCGGTCCCTGCATGATCAACAATACGCCGGAGCGGTTCAAGCAGGCGTTGAAAGATGTCAAAAAACAGTTGGAGGCAAGCAGTCAGAAAACAAAGTTTATGACCATCAACAGCTGGAACGAGTGGACCGAAGGCAGTTATCTGGAGCCGGATAATGTGAACGGGACCGGCTTTCTGGATGCGGTGAGGGAAATTTTCCGGAAATAAAACAGAGGCGGCGGACTTCCGTGATACACCACCAGCGGTTCGCCGTTTTCATCAACCACCTTTGAATCCCCGAACCACTTTTTAAATTGAAAAGTTTCAGTTTGGGGCTTGACTTTTATTCCGACATCTGCTATACTATGGTTAACGGAGTCAAATGCGAAACCGTTGGGGAATTGCACCCCTTCCGCGTTCGCTACTGATTCCGCTTTTTTTTGTGCATATCATCTGACGGGGATCCCGTGCCGGGCAAGTTCCTGTTTTATATCAGAACAGCGGTATTTCCCGGAATGAACCATGGAGGCGACCAGCACGGCATCGGCTTTTCCCTGCTGAAAAGCGTCAGCGAGATGTTCGACTTTGCCCCCGCCGCCGGACGCGATCACCGGCACTGCGACTGCTTCGGCGATCATCCGGGTGATGGCGAGTTCATACCCGTCACAGACCCCGTCGGTATCAATGGCGTTGAGGCAAATTTCTCCGGCACCCAGCGCAACGGCTTTTTTTGCCCATTCCACGGCATCAAGTCCGGTGGCGACTCTGCCGCCTTCGATATAAACTTCATATCCGGAGGGGATCGACGATGTTTTATCCACGGCTTTTACATCCATACCCAGAACGACGCATTGTCTGCCGAAAGCTCTGGCTCCTTCGGTAAGGATCTGCGGATTTCTGACCGCAAGAGAGTTGACCGATATCTTATCGGCTCCGGCAAGGATCACTTCCCGCATATCCGCCACGCTGCTGATGCCGCCACCCACGCAGAAAGGTATGAAAATCTGTTTTGCCACATTCCTGACCATTTCAATATCGATTTTACGGTGTTCAGCACTGGCGGTGATATCGTAAAAAATCAATTCGTCCGCACCGTCCTTTGCATAAAACGCTGCCAATTCAAGAGGATCTCCGATGTCACGGTTATCCGCAAATTTCACCCCTTTAGTCACCCGGCGGTTCCGGACATCCAAACAAACGATCAATCGCTTCAGCAACATGATGAACCATCCCATTCCAAAAAGTTTTTCAGTAACTGCAATCCCGTTTCGCCGCTGCGTTCCGGGTGGAATTGAGTGGCAAAAAGATTTTTTCCTGCCACGGCAGAAACGAACTCAAAGCCGCCATACTCTGTGATCCCGGCAACATCTGAAGCGTTGTCTGCCGATACATAGTAAGAGTGGACAAAGTAAAAAGCACTGTCATCGGGAATATTTTTCCAGAGCGCATGTTTATTCTGACGAACCGTGTTCCAACCCATGTGCGGTACTTTTATGCGTTGTTCCGGCGGGAATTTGAATAATTTTACATTCCCGGGAAACAAACCAAGCCCATTTACCCCGCCATCTTCTTCGCTGAACTCCAGCAGCATCTGCATACCAAGACAAATTGCCAATATGGGTTTGTTTTGCATACAGCATTTTTTCAAAGCAGCGTCCAGATTTTTCTGCTTCAAGCCCAGCATACCGCTGGCAGCGGATCCGACACCGGGAAAGATGATCCGGTCGGCCTGTTCCAAAAGTGCCGGGTCACCGGTGATCACCGGATCATCCCCTAAAGATTTCAAAGCAAGCAAAACACTGGTCAGATTGCCTGCGCCATAATCAATGATAGCGGTCATATTATATCCTTTCTTCCCGTTCTACCGTTGCGGGCACTTTGCCTGCAATATCGTACCGGCAGACCGCACCGACCGGCAGTCATTCCGTTACCGCTCCCGCAACAGAAAAACAGCAAATGACTGCCCTGACTTTTAATATAATCCGTTTTGCGTGATTTCGCCAGCAGAAATTTTATTTGTATGGCGTAAAAATTTCAAAGTTTTTCTGCTGACCGCCCATCAGGACTTTTCTGATATCCGGCAGTTTTTGCGGTAATTGTTCAGTCTGAAAATCCTTTGATTTTATGGAAATATATTTGAAAAATCCGGTGTGCGCGCTATATTTTTTCATCCGCAAATACAACTGAACGGAAAGCAGGAGCTTTGTTATGATGAATGAAACCGTCTATCTTGAACGGATGATCCCCTTTTGCGATTTTCTGAAAAAACAGATCCGGAACGCCGGAAACGGCTTGAGGTATTACGGTACCGGAGAAGCCGGACATTGGGCGATCCAGAGCAATTTCAATGTCGCCGGAGCAATGGCGGTGCTTGCCACCACAAAACAGGACATCCCCATCGACAAAGAGGAACTGCTGGATCTGGCACTGTCTCTTTTCCGTTATAATCTCCATTCCCATGTGACCGGCGGCGGAAAGGCATCCTGCGGCAATCCGTGGGGCGGTTCGTGGATCTCCACGCTCGGATTGGAACGGATGGTACAGGGTCAGCTGGCGATCGAGCCGCATCTGACGGATCAGGACAGAGATGCCTTCCGCAGAATGAATCTTTTTGAAGCAGACTGGATCCTGAAAAATTACGAAACCGCAGCTGCGATCGATGGAAACAGCGGCAGAAACAAGCCCGAATCCAACTACTGGAACGGATCGTTTCTCTATCGTACCGCAATGGATTATCCGGATGCTCCCGACCGGGAAGCGTATCTGGATAAAGCTGCTTCCCTGCTGCTGAACGCCATCTCCATCCCTGCTGACGCAGAGGGCGGTACTTTCTTCTGCGGCAAGCCGCTGCGTGATTGGTTTGTGGGGGCGAACTTCACGGAAAATTATTCGCTGGATCATCATTCATACATGAATGTGGGGTACAGTGTCATCACTCTTTCCCACGCGGCATATCTTTATTTCTTCTGCAAAGCGCGGGGCTGGACGATGCCGCCGGAAGGAATGCATCATGTGAAGGATCTTTGGAATGTGCTGAAAAACTTTATTTTCCCCGATGGCAGACTGCTCCGGATCGGCGGCGACAGCCGTGCCCGGTACTGCTATTGTCAGATGTATCTGCTCCCCGTCCTGCTGCTGATGCAGGAGTTGGAGAAAGATGCCGGAAGTGTTGCTTTGGAACGGGGAATGATCGATCTGCTGAAACAGGAACAGATCACCACGCCGGACGGTTCCTTCTTCGGAACACGCCTGAAAGAAATGTCCCATCAGAGCCGTTACTATTACACAAGATTGGAGTCTGACCCCATTGCCGTACTCGGCAGCGGAGCGATGATCCGCCGTTCTTTCGATTTGCCGGAGATCACGGAAATGCCCGCTCCCCGGATCGCAGACTGGCACGATGATTTCCATACTGCCGACCTGATACGGACGGAAAAATCGGTTCGCTCCTTTGTCCGGCGCGCGGCGGAAGGACCGGTCGTTCTGACATTGGATCCGGCGTTCAGCGACATGGCGGAATGGTGCGCAAACGGTCATGCCCAACTGCAGGGACACCTTCTTTTCACGGTTGCGGAAAAAGGTTTCCACAAATCATTCCCCGGCGGCTTTATCAATGCGGGAGCCAGCGGGATCCATGAACGCGGTCCGTGGGGCGAAGGGGAAATGCCGTACCGGATCGCCGAAACCCGGTCCGCCTGTGCCGCGCTGCCCGATGGCAAGACGACACTTGTTCTGGAAAAAGTTGTTGCAGTCAAAGAACATGCGCTGCTTTCTCTCCGTGGTATCGGCTGGAAGATCCCCAACGATCTGTTCAACGGCGGAAAACGCACTTACCGTGGAAATAATTTTGAAATGACGCTGGAAAAAATGTCCGGAAACGGTGTGATCGATACCGGATCAGACTGGTTGAATGTGGATGACAAACTCACCCTTGTTCTCGGTCACGGTTCATCTTCGCTGAAGCTCAATGCCCCCGCAAAAGCCATGGGGGAGATCCGCCACGGACGGGAAATGAAGTCACTCTATATGAATGAGATCTGCTCTTTTGTGGAGGAAGATGAAACCATCCGCCGTATGCCCGGCGATGTGCTTTCGGACAGCAGCTATGCCGTGATCACCGGTATCACTGCCGCAGAAAGCACAGCATACAAACTGGAACGGCTGCCCGCTCCGGAAGAACTGCGTGTTGTCCGGTACACTGCCGGCGGCAGGAGCTGGATCTTTGCTGCAAACTTCGGTGATTCGGAACAAGCTCTGGAGGGATGTACCATTCCCGCAGGCGAATGTATCCTGAAAGAAATCCGCTGATTTTTGAAATTCCCCTCACTGGCGGGGAAGATTTTTTGTGAGGTCGGCAAGGTCCAGGATGCAGGTCTTTCCGGCAAAGGTGATCTGCCAGTCTGTATCTGAAATGCGTTTGACTGCGGGTTGGGATTTACCTTTTTTCACAGGGAAGAACAGTGTGAGAAAACGGTAATCCTTCCGCTGTTCCGCAGTGATCCTGACGGTGGATGCCGGATGCAGGACCTGATCGTTCCGCCCCACATACCAGCCGGAAACAGGATCGTTCTTCCCGGAATCCACACAGATTTTTACATCATCTGTCAGCGGCAGGATGCAGAGATCGTATTTGCCCTTCAGCACGCTGCGGATCGAATTTTTTGCGGTCTTCACATTCAATGTATCCATGTGCAGGAGCATGGTGTAATCGTGAGTATTTCCATCCGCACTTTCCATGGTATCTGCCACCGCAAAAAAGTCCGGTTTCACGAACAGGACTTCCCGTTTATGCACGGCACTTTTTATCATGTCCCCGCCGAATGTATCCTCATAGATCCCGCAGGCATAATCGAAATCCCGGTTGGAAAAAAAGTCTGCATCAATGGCATTTTCCGCGACCTTCGGGGCATTGCGGTGCTGACCGGCACCATCCACCAGCACCGTGTTATGATCCGCTGCCGAGATTCCGTAAAGACGGTACGGCGAGTCCTCATATTGTCCGCCGCCGTCATCAAAGAGGAGTTCTTCGCCCCCTTTATAAATATTGATATTGAGTTTATCCTGATGGATATGCGCAGCACCCAGCGGACCCACATCAAAGCAGAGATAAGCGGCACTTTTCCGCCACGAGGAGCGCATGGCGGCAAAACCCGCCCACGGCAGATAACGGGATGCCGTTTTTCCCTTCGGCGGCTTGCCTTCTTTTCCGGATGATGCCACCCACAGAAAATCTTTTCTGCGGGGAAAATATGCGCAGATCTTTTTCAGCATAAGGGGAGTCTGCATGGTGAAACAATCGTTGGTGCGCGGCTGTGTGAAACCGGGAGTCATCAGGCGGATCGCGGCATCGGCGGCATGTTCCAGAAAGACAGAGAAATCTTCCGGCAGATCGTCAAGAGTCCCGTTTTTTTCTGCGATATCGTAAAGCATTGCACCGCATCCGAATACGACGGAATGATAATCCGGGGACAATTCGATCTGCATGCCATCCGGGAGCAGCTGTGTTTTCATTTCTCCGCTCAGGAGCTGTGCTGATTTTCTGCGGATCTGTGCGGAATCGGAAAATTCAGGAAAGACTGCCGCAAAAGTATGGGCTCCATTGAGTTCCATCATCAGCCAGTTTTTTGAGGTGCAATGTTCCACTGCGTGTATGGTCTGTTCGTGCATGGATGCCAGCATGAGTGCCAGTGTCATATCGGAAAGGGAGGGCGATTTCCGGAAAACTTCAAATGCCACCTGCCAGCTTCCCATCAGCCGCAATCCTGTTTCGATGGTGCGCCACGCACTGCCGCATTCGTTCCAGCGTTCCGCGGGGCAGGGGATATTCAGGACCCAATCGTGCAGCTGCTGCGCAAATGCCGAAGCGATCTTTTCATCCGGTTTGTGCAGATAAGCCAGTGCCATATCATTCCAGAAATACATCCGGTTCAGCTGCCATTGCCATTCCGGATTGTGAACACCGGTCTGTGCAGTGGGATCGAACAGAAAATCGATCCTGCCATCGGGAAATTGATGGGGAATATTCACTACGGTGATATTGCCGCGCACCGCCCGTTCTGCCGTTTCCGGATCGAACGCACGGTCTTTCAAATCGGCAAAATATGCACTTGTCTTCCGGTTCCGGAAATGATCTGCTGCGATCTTCAAAGCGGTATTTTTTTCATTTCTGCGGATGGCGTCTGCGTATGCCGGCGGCAATGCGGCAGTGTTCAAAGCTCCGAAAAAATGAGTTTCCAGTTTTTCTGCGATGCGATCCATTTTTTTATCCGTAAATTTTTATCGCGTTAATTTGTTTGTTCTAACATACCGGGTCCTGCGGGAATTGCAAGCGTGCGAAAATCAAAAAAATCAAAAAAAATCAAAAAAATTTCATATTCCGGCTTGCAAAAATGGTGAGATGTTGTATGGTAAAGAAATGAATTGTGGAATAAACAACAAAAAAGGAAATGTTATGCGGAAAGATCTGTTTCTTCTTGCATTGGCGGTTTTGATTTTTTGCGCCGGTTGTTACGGAATACCGCCGGAATGGAATTATATCGGCATGACCAAAGCGGAAGTTGCGGCACATCTGGAAAAGTATGCCGAACGCAGCCGGTGGAGCAAAAATCGTTTTGCCATAGAAATATCCGTTATCGGTGTAGCAACACCTTACTGGTTTAATAATAGCGGGGAAGTCTCAAAAAACTCTCCTGTGATGTCTGCAAATGAATGGCGCTGTGATTTCTTTCCGCAAAGACACTGGTTATTGGGGTGGAACGCTCTTACGGCCTCCTGGCTGTATAAAAAACTTGTTTTTGAAGATGGCAAAGTGGTCAGGCAAGAAAAGGGAGTTTTACCGTATAAAACTTATGGTGTGGGTGGGCAATCACCTTTCCCGCAACTCCCGAAAAACTTTCATAAGGTCAATGAAAATCTTTACCGTTCCGGACAGCCGGATGAGGATGAATTTGAATCCCTCCATACATTTAACGGCATCCGGAGCGTGTTGAATCTGCGGGAAAACAACAGCGATAAAGATGAGATCGATGCCGTCAATAAAAGATGGAATCATGCCATTACGCTCTACGAAATCCCCCTTGATACCGGAAAAATCACGGAAGAAGATCTTTATAAAATTCTGACCGTCATCCGGGATGCGCCGAAACCGCTCCTGATCCACTGTTGGCACGGCAGCGACCGCACCGGCTGTGCCGTTGCCGCGTACCGCATCGTTGTTGAAAATTGGAGCGTGGAAGATGCCATTTCCGAATTGATGAAACCGGAATACGGTCATCACAAAAACATCTACACCAACATTCCGGAACTGCTCCGCAAAGCAGATTGGAAAAAGATCAGAAAAAATATTTTGAATAAGGAGAAATGAAGATGAAAAAATTTTTGCTGCTGACACTGCTGACGCTCTTTTCGTTGAATGTGCATGCTCATGGGACTGAATGGCTCGGAGCTGCAATATTCAAAGACGCGAAATGGACTCCGGTTCAAATTTCTCTCTGGCCGGGTCATCTCTGTTCGCCCATGGCAAAAGTATATGGTCTTGCCGTTTCACCGGGATTATTTTCTTTCTGCGATGAACTTTACGGGATCAGTTGCGGACAAATCTTTTTTCTTGGAGAAAACAATGGACTTGCGGTAAATATCTGGTCGTATGGTGATAAAAACAATGGTGTTGCCGCAGGGGTGTTCAACGCATGGAACAAAAATAACGGTGTTTCCATCGGAGTTGCCAATTTTATGGCTGACGACGCTGTCAAGACCGGCAGGAATACACTTCAGATCGGTGTGTTCAATCAGGCGAACAGCGGCTTTCAGATCGGGGTATTGAATTACAATCCCAATGCCCTGATCCCATGGATGCCTTTGATCAATTTTACGATCCCGCGTTCGGTGGATTCTTCGCTGGAAATATTGCGGAAAGGATCAGCATCGTCTCCCAATTTTTATTTTGATCTTCACATTGAGAAACACGCAAACAAATATTTCCCGAATTGGAATACGGAAGAACGGCTCCGCTGGCTGAATGAGCTTTTTCCGCTGACCGATGCCGGAGCAAGGACCGCGTTGATGGTGGCGGCAGAAAAACACGGTATGATCCGGGAATGGGATGATTATGCGCTGACTCTTCCGGTGGAACAGCGGAAAAAATTACGGTATTCACTGGGATATTATGTCACAAAGGAATTGTGGTCTCACTGGGTTGAAATGGCTCCGGACGGCACCTGCACATTGCATCTTACCAATCTGAGGGGCGGCGGCAGGTGTTCTTTCAGTGCAAAATTCAAGGACCTGCCGGAAAATGCCCGGCTCACTGTAAGCCGGTACAATGCAGATTTGGAAGTGAACTGTTACACAAAAGATTCACGGACCGTGACTCTTTTCAGTGTCCGGCGCGATGCGGAAACGGATCTCTGGTTTGAGACCGGCAGCTGGGATGAAGTAAACAAAAAAACTCCGGCTGTCACCACATACAAAGAGACCTGGAAAAATTTTGTTTGCACAGAAATCAAAAACGGCAAACAGATTTGTCATGAGTTCCGTTTGAAAGATCAATTCCGCAAGATCAAACTTGGCAGCATTGAACCGGATCAGGTTGTCAAATCACCGGTAAAATAATTGCAGAGATGCTGAAGAAGAAAAACACCAGGACCGGAGGAAGATCGCAGTATGGGCTTTTCAAAGAAACAATACAAGCCGGGGAGTGCAAATTTTGAATCTCATTATTTGAGATTTACGCAGGATTCGGTTCAGGTGGTGCCAAGCAGAAAACTGCTGGTGTTTTACGGGATATTTGCCGCAGTCGGGCTGGGGATCATGTCCATTCCGCTTTATGCTGAATCGGATTCTGCCGATGCGATCTGGGGTGTATTGTTGTTCGGATTGATCTTTTTTGGACTCGGCGGCGGTACGATCGTTTCCACATTCCGGCGCAGTTATCCGCAGATCGATCTTTACCAGCGTATTTTTTATCCGGTCGGCAGAAACAGGCGGCGTCCGGCGGATGAAAGCCCTGCGATCCCCTTGAGTGAAGTTGAAGGGATCGCGATCTCCACCCGTCTTGTTTCCGGCAGTAAAAGCAGTTACCGCTGTTATACATTGAGTTTGAAATTTTCCGGAGACCGGGAATTCATCCTGCTCAATCACGGTTCGCGGAAGGCGTTTATGCGGGATGCGGAATTGCTCAGTGAATGTCTGGATCTGCCGTTGCCGGAGGATGATACGGATTTTGAGAAAAAGCAACGCGCTGCCAATGCGAAGGCTGCACCGGTTTTACTGGGGTTCAGTTTATTCTGGCTTGTGATGTGTGTCCCTGTTCATTTGCAGACCTGGGGGGAAGGGGATATTTTTCCCCGGATCTTTACGGGCCTTTTTGTGGCAGTGGGGCTGATCATATTATTCTGCGCCATCAAAGGTTTTTTCGCAAAAAAGCCTGACGCCTGAATCTGTCAGCTCAATCGATCACGATCTTTCCGACTTTCCAGGAGCCATCCTGCACATAGGAGAGTCTGATCCGGAATTGCTCGCGGATGTCCCTGTTCGTTACGGTGGCTATCAGCCTGACATCTGCGTGATCATCGTCTTTCAGCGTGATATCGATCTGCGAGAATTCAGCAATGGTATCCGGGTGATTCCGCCGCCACATGAAATACCGTCTTGCCACCAGTGCGCGTTCCACTTTCCCGTTCAGCTGAATATATCCCGGCGATTCGATTTCGAGTTCTTCCATGAGCTGTTCTTTCAAGTGGTCGGCATGATCCAGATTGGAAAACGGGACACCCGGCTTTGCGCGTTCGGAAAGACAGTTTTCGATGGTGGCGATGGATTCGCGGATCTGTGTTTCCGGTGAGTCCCGGAGAATATGGAACAATACCACAACGCTTGCGGCGATCAGTACGATCAGAGCGATCAGCCAGACAGGGATTTTTCTTGCCATAGCACACCTCACAGGTTTGATTTTTCATCTTATTATAGTTCTTTGCATGGGGAAAATCAAGTTGACAGACAAAAAAAATAAAGAAATTCGGAAAAGATGCTTGACTTTTTTCAAAAACACGGTATATTAAATGCTGTATTCGTGAGAAAATCACGCATTTTGTGCGCCCATAGCTCAGTCGGTAGAGCAAATGACTCTTAATCATTGGGTCCTGGGTTCGAGTCCCCGTGGGCGCACCATTTTTTTTGCTTTTTTATCCGGTTCTGTACGGCCGGGTTTTTTTTTGCCCTGCTCTTGTAAAATGCGCATAAGTGTGCTATCGTATCCGGGTGGTGAAAACTCAAACAGAATGAAGCAGGAGCAATGATTTATGATGAAATGTATGATGAACGGGAACTTTATTTTTAAGTTGATTTGTGCGTTGATAACGATGCAATTCGCTCTTTTGCCGGCAGCAGAGAAAGATGATGTGCCGGATTATCTGCGGGAAGGCAGAAAAAAGGGACTCTGGAAAGAAGTCCGGGAAGCCGCTCCCACACCGCAGATCAAAAATGAAAAAGAAGTCTTCCGTGTGGATCTGGAGAAATTCGGTATCCGCAGCGGATTCCCCGTGAAACGGGAAGAAGAGATCAACGGTGAAAAGATCCGCTGTTATTCCGATGCTGCTTATCATCAGGCACTTGCAAATATAAAAGGGATCAATGCCGCCATTGCCGCAGGCGTGAAAAGCGGGGCGAAATGGATCGTTTTTCCGAAAACAGAGATCGCCCTCTGTTATTCCGGCAGACCGGAAGACAGAATTGTGATCAACAGCAGCAATGTGATCGTGGATTTCGGCGGTTCCACGCTGAAAGTGATCTACGATTCCGAAAAACGCTCACCCTTCCATTTGACTTACGACAAAAAGAAAAAGGAATATTTTCCCTCCACCAACCCCGTTTATACACTCAACGGGAAAGCGATCACTGTGGTGGATTGCAACAATACCACGGTCCGGAACGCAAAATTGATCGGGGACAAGATCGACCGTTCTTTCAAGATCCAGGCGGAAAAAGCCGTGGAAAGCACTTACGGAGTCGCATCCGGCGGCAACTGCACCAATGTTGTGGTGGAAAAAATCGATGTTGCTTTTTTCATGGGTGACGGGCTGACCTGTTCCAGCAGCAACACCAGCAAATCTGTCCGTGTGGGTTATCAGATGGGATGGAAGGAAGGGAATCTCTCCGAAAAAGGTCAGGAGATCCCCGGCAGCGGCTTTTTCCGCAGTGATTTTCTCAAAGTCAACCCCAATTCCAGTTTTTATATGCAGGGGTACGGTTATACCCAGGGGATGACCGGATTGGTCAAACGGGGGTATCATGTCTATTTCTACGATCGTGAAAAACAATTCATCGGATATGGCGGATTTGTGCTTGCGCTCCGGTACTTTGCCAGCAGTGCGGATACTGCATTTGTGCGCCTTGTGGTGGAGGAGAAAAAGAAGGACCGTCACAGTTGGCAGATGATGCTGAAGGAAGGCAAATACGGAGAACACATCACGCTCCGGGATAATTATATCCATCACAACCACCGTGGCGGCATGACCATTGGCGTGAACGATATGTATATCACACGCAACTACTTCTACAACAATGGTGTTGCACCGGATAAAGAAAACAATCTGCCCGGATTTGAACAGAAGGGCGGCAATCCTTTTATGACCCGCTATCATATCAATATGGAAGATTCGCAGGGACACAATATCCATGTGGTCGGGAATAAATTTGAGGGCGGGCGTCTTGGTGTGGCTGTCCGCGGAAATGACTTTACGGTGGAGAACAATGAATTCATCCGCACCGGCATCAGCTTCTATCGTCTGCCTCATGTGATCTGCCGGAACAACACATTCCGTGATGGCGGGATCAGTTCTTTTCCCTACAATACCGACGGCTGGTATTCCCGCAACTGGTATATCGAAAACAATACGATCCACGGCAGTGTATCTTTCCCCGGCGATGCGCCGATCGCCTGTTTCCGCAACAATGTACTGAAAGGGAAATTCAGCACTTCCGGCGAGATCAGTATTTTCAAAAACAACACACTTCTGCTGGATGTGGATGCCGGATTCGGAACGGTCGCCGTTTTGCAGAATATCAAAAAAATCGATTCCTGCAAGATCACAAAATCGCCGGACTGCACCGTAAAAAATACTGTGGTGCTGAACTGTAAAAATGTGGAAAACAGCACTTTTGAACGGTTGAAGATCCGCGTAAAAGATTCGGTGCTGCGTAATTCCACGCTGGAAAATTGTTCACTGGATCTTACCGGTTCACTTCAACTGGAAAACTGCACGCTCATCCGGAGCGATTATCAGGTGCGGAACAATTATGCGGCACATCCCCATAATTCCGCCTTTTTCCTGCTTCCGAAGAAAGACGGGAACCTTGTGCTGGATCGCTGCAGGATCAAGATCCTGGATACAAAAGTACCCTTCTTTTCCTCCACGGGACACGCACCCACGGGATCAGTGCTGACGCTGAAGGATACGAAACTGGAAGGTGTGGATTCCCTCAATACCTCCATCTTCCGGCAGGTGGTGAAATAACTCTGTGCGCGGTCAGATCTTCCGCCATGCGGTGTGGGGGACCGCTTTTCCGGCGGCGAGCCATTGCCGTTCAAATTCCGTTTTGATGTCGGCAACATCCGCAAGAAAGACTGTTTCGTCCACCCGTTCAAACAGACCGGATTCCACAATATTTTTTGTGCCTGCCTCCAGATACGGCGGATCATCGGTGGCAAAGTGAAAGATCCCCCCCGGTTTGAGAACACGGTGGATCTGCATCATAAAATCCGATGAGATCAGCCGGTGTCCGCTGTGACGGTTCTTCGGCCAGGGATCGGGGCAGATCACATGGAGCCGGTCAAGGCATTGATCCGGCAGGATGATGGAAACCAGATGCCGCGCCTCCACCCGGAAAAACCGTGTACTTTCCAGCACACCGGCACGGCGGCATTTGGAAACGACTTTGCGGATCCGGTTCAGCATGATATCGGCAGCAAAGACCAGCCGTTCCGGAAATTTTTGTGCCAGCCCGACAGTAAAATCACCGCTCCCGCAGCCGAGATCCAATTCCACGCATTTCCCTTCCGGGAGATCCATCAGGTCGGCTAAAATGACATATTGATTGTTCAAAAGGAAAATTTCTGCATCAGAATCTGTTTTTTTCTTCATTATGGACTGGTGATTTTCGTTTTATGGTGTATATTATAAGGTCGGTATTTTTTAATGTAGTGCCGTTTTGAGAAAAATCAAGTACAAAATGTAAATAAAAACCATTTAACAGAAGGACGGGAACACAATATGCGTATTCTCTCAGATTGGAACGGAAAGAGCGATCTTTCTCTCGGTATCGCCGCAGACCACGGCGGATTTGAACTCAAGAAACAGTTGATCGAATTCCTCGCGGAACTCGGTGTGACCGCACAGGATTTCGGTCCCTTCGCATTCGATGCGGAAGATGATTACTCCGATTTCGGCAGTGCAGTTTCGTTTGCTGTTTCCAAAGGCGAACTGGATACGGCGATCCTGATCTGCCGTTCCGGCGTGGGTATGGGGATCAACGGCAACCGCTTCCACAATGTCCGCGCGGCAGTTGCCTACAACGAAAAAGTTGTCCGTTCCAGCCGTGAACACAACTGCTCCAATGTGCTTGTTCTTCCCGCAGACCACATTTCCGTGGATGAAGCAAAAGCCTTCATCAAAGCCTGGTTTGCCACACCGTATTCCGGCGATGACCGCCACACCCGCCGTCTGGGTAAACTGGAACGCAAGAGCTATGATGATATTGCGGCGATCCGCGATGCCGATCCGGAAATTGCAAAATGGATCGATACCGAAGCGGACCGTCAGAACGACGGGATCGAACTGATCGCTTCGGAAAACTTCACCAGCACGGCGATCCGCGCGGCACAGGGCTCTGTCCTCACCAACAAATATGCAGAAGGCTATCCGGGCCGCCGTTATTATGGCGGATGCGAATTTGTGGACGAAGTGGAAAAGATCGCCATTCAGCGTGCCTGTGAACTTTTCGGTGCGGAAGCTGCCAACGTGCAGCCCCATGCCGGATCCCAGGCGAACATGGCTGTCTATTTCGCACTGCTCAACCCCGGGGACACCGTTCTTGCCATGAGTCTGGACCACGGCGGACACCTCACGCACGGTCATCCGATGAACTTCTCCGGCAAACTTTTCAACATCGTTCCCTACGGTGTTTCTGCGGAAACGGAAGCCATCGACTACGATGAGATCGAACGCCTTGCCATGGAATGTAAGCCCCGCATGATCCTTGCCGGTGCATCTGCTTATCCGCGGATCATTGACTTTGCCCGCCTCCGTCAGATCGCGGATAAAGCCAATGCTTATCTCTTTGTGGATATGGCGCACATTGCCGGTCTTGTTGCCGCAGGCGTGCATCCCTCTCCGGTTCCCTATTGCGATGTGGTCACCACCACCACCCACAAAACGTTGCGCGGTCCCCGTTCCGGTCTGATCCTCTGCAAAGAAAAATACATCAAAGCGATCAATTCCAAAGTGTTCCCCGGTCTGCAGGGCGGTCCGCTGATGCATGTGATCGCGGCAAAAGCCATCTGCTTCAAAGAAGCCATGAGCGAAGAATTCAAAGCGTATCAGAGACAGCTGGTGAAAAACGCATCCGTTCTCGCAGATGCACTCACTGATCTCGGTTACCGTATCGTTTCCGGCGGTACGGACAACCACCTGATGCTGGTGGACCTCCGTCCGAAACACGCCACCGGTAAAGAAGTCCAGATCGCTTGCGATAAAGCGGGTATCACTCTCAATAAGAATATGATCCCCTTCGATCCGGAAAAACCCATGATCACCAGCGGTGTCCGTATCGGGACTCCTGCCGTGACGACCCGTGGCATGAAAGAAGCGGAAATGCTGAAGATCGCCGATTTCATCGACCGCGCGGTGAAAAACAAAGACAACGACGAAGCTCTGGCTGCCATCAAGGAAGAAGTGCGCGAATTTGCTCACCGGTTCCCCATGCCGCAGTTCTGATTTCTGAAAGGAAAAAATCATGCTTGATATTAAACTTGTCCGGGAAAATCCGGAATTGGTAAAAGAAAATATCCGGAAGAAATTCCAGGATCATAAACTGCCTATGGTGGATCAGGTGTTGGAACTGGATCAGAAGAACCGTTCCATCAAGACCGAAGTGCAGAATCTTCTTGCCCAGCGCAACAGTGCGTCGAAACAGATCGGCGGCTTGATGAAACAGGGCAAAAAAGAAGAAGCCGAAGCCATGAAACAGGAAGTTGCCCGCAACGGTGCCCGCATCGCGGAACTGGAAGCGGAAGAAGAAGCCGTGACCGCACAGCTCACTGAACTGATGATGAAACTGCCCAATATCATCGACGCTTCTGTTCCCATCGGGAAAAACGATGAAGAAAATGTGGAAGTCCAGCGGTACGGCGAACCGGTCGTACCGGATTTCGAGATCCCGTATCACACGGAGATCATGGAATCTTTCTGCGGCATCGATCTTGACAGCGCACGCCGTGTTGCCGGAAACGGATTCTACTACCTTATGGGCGATATTGCCGTGCTTCATTCCTCCATTCTGGCTTATGCACGCGACTTTATGGTGGATCGCGGATTCACCTATTGCGTGCCGCCCTTCATGATCCGTGCAAATGTGGTTTCCGGCGTGATGAGTTTCGCGGAAATGGAATCCATGATGTATAAGATCGAAGGCGAAGATCTGTTCCTTATCGGTACCAGCGAACACTCCATGATCGGTAAATTCATCGATCAGATCGTGCCGGAAGAACAGCTGCCCATCACGCTGACAAGCTATTCTCCCTGTTTCCGCAAGGAAAAAGGCGCACACGGCATTGAAGAGCGGGGCGTGTACCGGATCCATCAGTTTGAAAAACAGGAAATGATCGTGATCTGCAAACCCGAAGACAGCATGGCATGGTTCGATAAACTCTGGCAGAACACTGTGGATCTGTTCCGTTCTCTGGATATTCCCGTGCGTACACTGGAATGTTGCTCCGGCGACCTGGCAGACCTGAAAGTCAAATCTGTGGACGTGGAAGCATGGTCTCCCCGTCAGAAGAAATATTTTGAAGTCGGTTCCTGCTCCACCCTCGGTGATGCACAGGCGCGCAGATTGAAGATCCGCGTCAATGGCAAAGACGGTAAATATTTTGCACACACCCTGAACAATACCGTGGTGGCTCCGCCGCGTATGCTCATCGCGTTCCTGGAAAATCACCTTCAGGCAGATGGTTCCGTGACCATTCCGGAAGTGTTGAGACCCTATTGCCGTTTCGATAAGATCGTGCCGAAAGCAAAATAATTAAACTGCTTTTCTACCATTTTTCACGGGGAATGCTTTTTGATGAAGTTTCCCCGTGAAACTTTTTCAGCGGAAAAACTGCCGGCAGATTTTCAAGTGGAAAGAATCGTGATCATGAGTTTTCGTAAAGATATTGTCAACTGGCAATGGAGATATTTTTTCTCTCCCGGGATGCCGGATGTACTGCAAAATGTTACCGGGTTTATTGATGAAACGCTCGATTTGGGTGATGGTACTCAAGTGACCGGGCAGCATTTTGATTTTTATCCGGAAGGGTTCATGAATGTGTTTGATGTGATCCCCGATGCCGAAAAAGGCACGCCGTTGAACCGCACGATCCTGACCGCAGATTTTTATGCAGAGGAAGATGGCATCCTCACCCTCGGTCTGGCGGCAGACTGGCAGTGGTCTTTCCGTTTCAATGGTCAAATGCTGTTGGATGCACGCAGAAGCGGCAACAGTGAATTTCCTGTCCATTATACCAATCACACTGTGGAGCTGGCGTACCGGAAAGGTCGTAATCAGGTGGTCTTCGAGATTTTCAGCACATTCGGACGCCGGGGTGCGGGCGGCGGCATGGATACCACATTGAAGATCCTGGAAACACCGCCGCAGTTGGATTTCAAATACAAAGCATTCGTATCGTTCCCCAATGCCGATGATAATGCCGTTTCCATTATTTTTACCGGAAACCGCAAATCCCCCGCAGCTGTCGATTACCGGATCCGCGGATGCGATGAATGGCAGCGTATTTATGATAATCTCGGGGGTCAGATCCGCCACGATCGCGCCGTTCACAGTGTGCGGCTGGAGGATCTTCAGCCGGATACCGTGTATGAATACCGCCCCGTGTTGCTGGATGATCTCCGCACCTGGAATGAAACGACCGGTGGGATCCGGTGGTTCCGTTCCGCACCGGCTCCGGGAAAAGATTTCACTTTTACCGCAACAGCGGATCTTCAGCTGCCGGATCAGCGGAAGGAATATTTGCAGAAGATCCTCACAAAAAAGGAGTTCCAGCCGGATTTCTTCGCGTTTATCGGCGATCTGGAATGGACCACTTTTTTTGATCTTCAGGTGATGGATTCTTTCGTTGTCCCTTTCCGTCAGATCACCGATGGTTGTATGCCGCTGGTGATGACCCGCGGGAATCACGAGATCTATGGCAAGGATTCCAACCGCTACTTTGAATATTTCACACCGCCGGAACCGGGCAGAGAGGGATACTACATGTTCCGCTGGGGGGATGTTTGTTTCTTCTCACTGGATTTCTGCGACGATGCCGGACGGGTCCCCGCGCCATCCACACGGCAGTATCACGATTTTGAACCGTACATCGCCGCCGAAGCAAAATGGCTGAAAAAAGCCGTACAGCATCCCATGTGCCGCGATGCAAAATACCGCATCGTGCTGGCACACGGTCTGCCCGCAGGCGATGTGCTTTCCTATCTGCCCGGACATGTGCGGCAGGTGATCGATCCGGTCTTCGGCGGCAGTGATCCATTGTGTCCCATTCATTTGTGGCTGGGCGGTCATATCCACCGTCCCTTCCGCAGTATTCCGGGAAAACGGGCATATTATTCTGCGGTGCCGCCGGAAAAATTTGCGGGAAAAACACCTGTCCCGGATTGCTGGAACAATTACCGTTTCCCGATCCTTGCCACGGGCGGTCCGACGGGACGGCTGGGCAAAAATATGCAGTTCACCAGTTTTGAAGTTTCGGTGACTTCCGATGGGATCACGGTGTGCTGTCTTGATCGTGATCAGCAGGAATTCGACCGCATTGTGATCGCGCCGGACGGCAGTATCCTCTGTGATGCACCCGGTGACGCGATGCAGTATTTTGAATATTGACCGCGAATAACTGGATTTTTATTCCCTTTCAAGATATATTACATGGAGAAACGAACAACCGGAGAGGTACACTATGACAAAGAAAATTACAAAAATCGCAGATTGTGACAGCCTCATGGCTGGAAAAACAGCCGACAGTCAGGGCATTGTATGGTTCGATGCCGCCGAAGCTCCTTTTGAATTATCCGGATTCCCCTGGTTTGAGAAGGACCATGCCTTCTGCCGGATGCCGCTGAAGCCCGCTCATAAATTGCCGGATGCCGTTAATTTTCTGGCAAAATGTACCGCCGGCGGAAAGATCCGTTTTCAGTCCGATTCCGGTAAGATCGTGATCCGCGTGAAACTTCAGGACAACAATATCATGGATCACATGCCCCGCACCGGCAGCAATGGATTCGATCTTTACTGCGGCGCGCCCGGAAAAGAAACATATTACTACACCACCCGCAGCGATGTGGCGGAATACGATTTTCAGCTGTTTCAGCAGGAAAAACGCTCTCTGGAGACCTTTACCATCAATTTTCCCCTTTATAAAGGGGTGGACTCTTTGCAGATCGGGTTGGAACAGGGCGCAAAACTGCTGCCGCCGGAACCGCTGAAAAAGCCGGTGGTGGTGTATGGCACTTCCATTACACAGGGCGGATGTGCATCCCGGCCGGGTATGGCGTCCACCAATATCCTTTCCCGCAAATTGAGCAGACATTTCATCAATCTCGGTTTTTCCGGATCGGGCAGGGGTGAGCCGGAAGTGGCACAGGTGATCGCGGAATTGGATCCGGCGATGTTCCTGCTGGATTTTGAAGCCAACGCCTGGAATACTTATCCGGAACGGCTGGCAGACTTTATCCGGATCTTGCGTGAGGCACACCCGGAAACGCCGATCCTGGTGACATCCTGTTATCATTACACGAAACGTTATACTGCGGAAGAAGGGACCCGCGCCCGGAACAGCCGTGCCCAGCAGAGAATCGTGAGCGATTGGCAGAAGAAGGGCGATAAAAACATCTGGTCGGTAAACGGCAGAAATCAGCTTGGCAAATACGGAGCGGAAGCCACCGTGGACGGCGTTCATGCCACCGACCTCGGCTTCCAGCTTCAGGCGGAATTCCTGTATCCCCACATCAAAAAGATCCTTGCCCGCCGCGCATAATACGCTCTGCCATCCATTGCATCCGCTTCCCGCGTGACGGAAAGCGGATGCTGTTTTTGCCTGTAAAAAAATCCGTTTCTGAAAGAGCGGTTTGCGGAGTTTTTTTACAGAATCACATTGCTGCCGGATCTCAGGTTCAGAGTTCGGGTCGTACCATTGATCCTGATGGTGCAGGGACCTGATTTTTCCGCGTGGATTGTGAGGGCGTTGACAAGTCCGTCCTGCCATGAATAATCCAGAGTGTATGCGCCTTTTGCACGGAGGTGTTTCACGGTGCCGGACCGTTTCCACTGATCGGGGAGTGCGCTCAAAAGTTCGATCACGCCGTTTTCGCTGCGGAGAAGCATTGCGGTGACGGCAGCGGCAGCACCGAAATTGCCGTCGATCTGAAATACGCTGTCTGCCGGAACCCATGTATCATCCACCAGTTTATACATGGGATGCAGGTCCAGCAATGTATCGGAACATTGTGTTGTAACAAGGGTGTTGATCTCCTCCAATGCGCCGTTTCCATCCCGGAATGAGGCTTTGAAACAGGCACACCAGGCACGGCTCCAGCCGGTATGACCGCCCCCGTGGGAAAGACGGTAGTCCAATGATTTTCGCGCGGCGGCGAAAAGTTCCGGCGTCAGATCAGGATCAATGGCGTGTCCGGGATAAACGGCATAAAGATGGGATACATGGCGGTGATCGGGGGCGATCTCCTCGAAAGGCTGTTCCCATTCCAGCAGTCTGCCGTCTGTGCCGATCTTGAGGGGCGGCAGTTTTGCTTTCAGCTCTGTCCAGACTTTCCGGTCATCTTCATCCACGCCCAATATTTCAGCTGCAGCGATCACATTGGTGAGCAATTCATTGCACAATTCCACATCGATGGTGGAATTTTCGCAGAGGGAGACACAATATTTTTCAGCACCTTTATATACATTTTCCGGGGATTGTGATGGTGAGAAAACAGCGGTCCCGTCTTCCCGGAAAGTGATGAAATCTTCCAGAAAACGCGCACATTCTTTCAGGAACGGATAGCCGGCATTGCGGAGATATTCCGTATCCTGTGTATATTCATATTGTGCGAAATAATGCTGTGCCATCCAGAGGACCACGCCGCACCAGATCCCGTAGGGTGTGCCGCTGTATGCGGGGCGACATTCCGGATCGAACGCCCATGTCCACCAGAGTCCCCGGCATCCGAACATCCGTTTTGCGGCATTGCGTCCGTTTTCCATTGCATGATCCAGAAAGAATTTCAGCATTGCTTCGTGTGCGGCGGAAAAACCCAGAGGCAGAGCCGCCCAATAGTTCATCTGCAAATTGATATTGAGGTGCAGGTCGGACGCCCACGGCGGCTCGGGATTTGCATTCCATTTTCCCTGAAGGTTCAGGGGATAAGAGCCGGTGGTGGTCCCTGTAAGATAGAGGTGTTTCGCATAGTTCAATGCAAGGATGGCATTATCTTTTTCATCGCCGTTGACTTCGATGGAAGCGATATTTTCCAGCATCATGCGGTATGCTTCAGCGCGTTTTTCTTTCAGCAATTCGTAGTTTTCCGCCGCCTGGAAACGGGCTTCGGCAAACGCATCTGCTTCCGTGAGTGCGCAACCGATATTGAGTTCAAAAGTCAGCTCCTGTGCATTTTCAAAAAGAAGAGAATCCTTTTGCGGTGTTCCTTTTCGCGAAAACTGCACGATCACACAGCAATAAACATCGCCGGGCAATACGGAGCGCAGGATCAGAGAATTTTCATTTGCTTCCGCGCCGGGAAGCAGGGCGGTGATGGTGCATTCCTGCGGCGAAAGGATTTTTCCTGCAAGATGATCCGACACGGGATCCCCGAAATATTCCCGGCGGGTGTCACCGGATATAATGGAAACAATGCCCTGTTCCAGATCCAATGCCCGTTCGTAAGCTGCTGCGGGATCGATTCCGGCGATTTGGAAGGTCAGACAGCCTGCCGGCTGGTAGGAATCCACTTTATCGCCGGAAACGCTTGTACGCACCTGTGCGGTACGGAAATTTTCCATCAGGAATTCCATTGCTTCGTTGGGTTGTCCGGCGGCAAGGAGTCTGCGCAGTTCCGGCAGATGTTGTGCGGCGTCCGGGCAGATCTTATCGGCAAGCTGATGTGTCCAGAGGCGTTCATGGTTCAGGAAAATATGATCGGTTGCGATATCTCCGGTGGTGATTGATCCGGCGAGTCTGCCGGAGCCGATGGGGAAACACTGGATCCAATCCGAAGCGGGGAAATCCCGTTTGATCATATAATTTTCTTTCGTCATAAAAAATTTCTCCGTTTTGTTCATATCAAGAGATGCGGGAATATAGTCCGTCTTTTCAATATTTTCAAGATTGCGATCAACGGGAAAAAGTTTTTTTGTAAAAAATAATGTTTTTTGCATGAAATGCGGATGAATGTGTGTATATTACAATATGAAACAGCAATATGAAGTATGGAAGGATTTGAAATATGCTGAAAAAGATTTTCTCTGCGTTACTGCTTGCCGTGACGGTGTGTATGCTCGGCGGCTATGAAATCAGAAAAAATGAGACGGTCGTGCCGGACGGCGATCTTTCCGACTGGAAAAATATTCCATTCCAACGCATTGCCGGGGAACGCTTTTCCAGTGATCCGCTGCGTTATAAAGGTGTTCACGATGCCGCTGTTTCGCTTGCGATCGTCTGGAACGAAACACAGCAGGCATTTCTGCTTGCGGGTAAGATCCAGGATGAATCTCTGCTGAAATCCGACAGAGTGGAATTTTCCATTTCTGCCAAAAAATTGAATTACGGTCATTGGGGAAATCTGAAATTTTCCATTGACCATGAGATGAAACTGAGTGTCAAGCCCTTCAATAAACGCGCCAAAGTCACTGCCTCTGCCGATCAGATCAAATTTGCGGCGAAGGAGCGTCAGTTTGAAATGCTGATCCCCGCCGGAACGATCCACGAACTGGATCCTGCAAACATGACTGCACTGAATGTGAAACTCCGGATGATCGATAGCGACAACGGGCGCGTTTACGCGCATACGATGGGTTGGGATGAGATGGTGAGCGTGCATAAAGACCGCAGAAGCGATGTGGGTTGGGGAACAGTCAATTTCATCATTCCGGAGGTGGTCGTGACACCGGCGGTGAAAGTCCGTGTGGAATATTCCGGTGCAGAACCGGTTGATTTCAGGGCAAGTATTGCGGAAATCGGGCTGAATGCGCCGTTCAAAAATCAGGGATTGAAAAAAGAAGACGGTCTTTATGTGCTGGAAAAAGAAGTCGATTTGAGCCGTCTTGCGGACGGTAAAGTGGATTTTTATGCAGGGACCGTGGTCAAAGGCGGTGCGCCGGTGAAGATCAACGGTTCGTTTCTGTATCTCGGAAAAACGGCAGAATCGGTGATGACCCATACTCTTGACAGGTTGGAAAAAGCGAATCTGCCTGCGCTGGGTGCAAAAGATCCTTTCAAAGCCACATCATATTTTTCCATTGTTTCCGCGTTGGAATGGTTCAAATGGGGATTGAAACAGAAAAAGGCTCACGCGATCCTGCGTACGGCAGAAGAGATCAAAGCGCGTTTTGCCGCCATTGAAGGCGGAGAATTGCCTGCGGACGGAGCGTATTCTCTTCTGAATCTGACGCGTGATCCCAATGCGCAGCTTGTGGTGGAATATTTCCGGGAACGGACCGCGCTCGATCCTTATCCCGGTGCCATTGCCATCCATTTCGGCAGCATGAATCTGGTCAATGCCCTGTTCTATGAATACAATACGCCGGAGGAAACGGAAAAACATTATACCAAACTCAAAAAGAACAAACATCTGCGCACATTCCGGCTGGACGGTGTCACGGTTTATGATGAACCGCAGGTGGTGACTGAACCGGATAAGACAGAACTGGTATCACCCGTCACCGGCGCGCTGTACTTTACCAAAGGCAGACTTGTGTTCCAGCTGCCCTATGTGAGCAGAGATGCCGCGCTGAAATTTGCAAAGATCATTCTTGCGGGCAAGCCCTGCACATCGGCACAGCGGGAGGCGATCCGGCAGGATATCATCAAAGTCACGAAACGCACGCCGCGCAAACTGGCTCTGCCGGAAGGGATCGAAGTCTTCTGCGGGGACAATCACAGCCATTGTTTCTTTTCCGACGGCAGACCTACGGCGTTGACTGTGACTGCGGAAGCGATCTATATCGGGCTGGACTATCACATCCTGACTGATCACGGGGTCTTTGAAACGGCATTGGCATACAAGGCAGATACCCTTGAAAAGTTCAAGCTGAACTATCCTGTGGGAATCGGTATTGAGATCAATTCCCGCTGGGGACATGTGAATGTTTATCCCATGCCGCCGGGCAGCAGCTACAAACTCGGACCAACCTTCAAAGATGTGGTGGATCATGCTCACACCATCAAGGGTGCTATCATCCAATGGAATCACCCGGACACAGGATACAGCAATCTGCCCTACTATCTGGAAAACGGGATCCACGAAACAAAACTGGATGCCTGGGAACATTATCCGCCCCATTACACCAAGTGGAAAAAAGAAGGCAAACTGCCTGTCCTCACCGGGGGGACCGATACCCACAACGGTACATTCCACATGCCGGAACGCTCCATTATGTTTATTCCTTCGGCGGATTGTTATGATATTGCCGCAGGCGTGAAAAACGGAAAGATCGTGATGATGGATCCGTGGAACGGTGCTTATACCATCACACGGGAAATGAAAAATAAATCACGCTGGGATTCCGATCTCTTTTTCTACGGACAGGATGATATGATCCAGCTGGCGGTGGATGTTCTTGCCGATCCCGTTTATCTGGTGGAGATCAAGAAAAAACGCATTGCAGAATATCTGAAAAATGTGGATATCCGCGGCTTGATCAATTCTTCCGATGCCTACGAAACTGTAAAATGAAGGAATGGCACTATGGCATTGAAAACATTGAATTTGAATGACGGCTGGCGGTTTACCCTTGAGCCCGCCACAGAAATGATACTGCCGGAATTTGATGATGCACAATGGCGCACCGTGGACCTGCCCCACGACTGGTCCGTGGAACTGCCTTTCTCGCCCGATGCTTATGCACGGAATGCCTATCTGCCGCAGGGGATCGGCGGCTATCGTCTGACGGTCTCTTATGATTGCGGAGGGCTTCAGCCGGTGCTTTGTTTCGGGGGGATCGCAGGACAGGCGGCAATCTATGTGAATGGAAAACTTGCAGGGACAAGCGAATGGATCTTTGCGCCGCTGGAGCTGGATCTGACGCCCTTCTGGAGCGATCACGGTGTCAATACGATCGCGGTCCATGTGGATCAATCTGCCATTCCCGTCTGCCGGTGGTATGCGGGTGCCGGGATGTACCGGGATGTGACGCTTGAATTGAGATCGAAAAATGTGGTCTTCCCTTCTCCTACCGCCGCAGGGGTCTTTGTCCGAACCACCGGAAAAGAAACGGTTGCCGCAGAATATCATATCAGGAACAAAACGGCAACGCGGCGGAAAGTATGGGTTCGTCAGCAGATCACCACACCGGATGGAACGGTGGTCGCGAATGAGGAACATTCCCATATCATCCCCGCAGGGATCGAAGTATGGATGGACCGTCATTTTCAGATCCCGGATGCGAAACTGTGGTCGCCGGATACACCTGATCTTTACATACTCCGCAGCACATTGCTGGAGGAAGACGGTGTTGTTGCCGATGAATCGGAAGTCCGGTTCGGCATCCGCACGCTGGAATATTCTGCGGATGAGGGGCTGATCCTCAACGGCAGCAGGATCCCGCTGAACGGGGTCTGCCTGCACAACGATCTGGGTGCATTGGGTGCGGCTTGCACATCCAAAGGCATCCGGCGTCAGTTGGAAATCGTCAAAGGGATGGGCTGCAATGCTGTACGGACTGCCCACAATCCCTTTGGTACAAACTTTCTGGATCTGTGTGATGAACTGGGGATTCTGGTCATGGCAGAGATCTTTGACGAATGGCGCGAACCGCAACGCGTCGCTCCCGTTTCCGATGGAGAATTCCAGAGTCAGTTTGTAGATTATTACAGCCGGATGTTTGACCGGAGAGCGGAACAGGACGCTTCTCAGATCGTGCTGCGTGACCGCAATCACCCGTCCATCTGTCTGTGGAGTATCGGCAATGAGGTCAAGGAGATGAGCAAGTTCAGCGGCAAATATATTGCCGGTAATTTGCAGCAGACCGTACATAATTTTGACAATACCCGTGCCGTGACCTGCGCGGTTGTCACCTGGCAGATCGATCACGAAAATGTCGGTGTAATGGATGTTGCCGGCTATAATTACCCCACTGCCGATCAGATAGACGATTACCGGAACTTTCATCCCCGTCAACCGATGGTCATTACGGAATGTTTTTCCGCACAAACACGCCGTCCTCTGGGAATGGATGATCTGCCGCAAAACACCGGGACATACGATGATACCATCAACTATGTCAGCTATTTTGAATCCATGAAGCAGGGCTTTGACGCGTGGCAGGCAACGGCAGAACGGAAATATGTGATGGGGATGTTTATCTGGACCGGTATGGATTATCTGGGGGAAATGACTCCTTACGATTACCCGGCACGCAGTTCCTTTTTCGGTGTGATCGACCTTTGCGGATACCCGAAAGACGGCTATTACTTCTACCGTTCCGTCTGGAAAGAACAGGAACCGCTGGTGCATATCGCATTGAACGGATGGGATTTCACGCCCGGAGAAAAACGGTCTGTGGGAATCATCACAAACTGTCCGGCAGGCAAACTCTATCTCAATAACCGGGAAGTCGGCAGCTGGCAGGGCAATGAACGCATCTTTTTCCGGGATGTGGAATTTGAACCGGGCGAACTGCGTATTGTGGGAACAGCTGCCGATGGCAGGACTGCGGAAGAATCTCTGCATACCTCCGGCACAGCGGAACGGATCATATTGGAACCTTACGACAACGCACCCTTGAAGGGCGACGGTCACGATCTGGCGTTCGTCACCTGCACAATCGCGGATGCCGCGGGCAGACGCGTCAGAAATGCGGCGATCCCTGTAACATTTCAGGTGGAAGGTATCGGCTCGCTGGAGGCATTGGATAACGGATTGCAGACCGCGCCGGAACCGTTCCGGGGAACAGATACGCGGCACACCTGCGCAGGCAGATGTCTTGCCATTCTACGATCCGGCAGGGGAACCGGTATGCTGAAACTGACCGCGACCGCACCGGGCATCAGAGAGCCGGCGGTACTGATCATTCCGGTTCAAAAGTAAAGCGATCCGCGTGTGTGACCGATTTTCGTCACAAAAAATTGATTTATCCGCAAAGAAGCCGCAAATTACGGAATAAAATTTGTTTTTTTCCGATTGGTGGTGGATTTTTTTCTTAACAAGTTATCCGGGGGATGCTATTTTTGCCTTTACTGGTACATAGTAAGTTTATGTGTCGTTTTTCAAATTATCGACAAAACCAGGGAGAAAATGAGAAACATGAAAAAAGTTTCCGCGATTTTATCCCTTGCCGCTCTCTGCAGCACATTGCTCGGAGCGGACCCGCTTGCAAAAACATTCCGTCAGGTCTATGATCTGGACCCGGCAAAGGTCAATGTGTATGCAAAAACTCTGGCGGTGGATGTTCTTGCCGATCCCGTTTATCTTGTCAATATCAAGAAAAAACGGATCGCAGAATATCTGAAAAATGTGGATATCCGCGGTCTGATCAATTCTTCCGATGCCTACGAAACGGTGAAGTGATCAAGTCAATCCGTGTGACCGGAAAGCCCGGTAAAACGGTATTCCCGGCAGAGCTGCGACGGTGTTTTTCCGTAATGCGCTTTCAACAGACTGTTCAAGTGGGTGACATTTTTCATGCCCACGGCGAATGCCACCTCTTTCAGCGTCAGCTGCGTGTGAGCAAAAAGATGCAGGATCTTCTGAAGTCTTCTGCGGATCCGGTAATCTCCGGGCGCGATCTTGTACCGCTGAAAAAACGCGTGGCGCATACTGTCACGGCAGACTCCAAGTTCCCGGCAGTGATCTTCCAGCGTTTTTGACCAGGTTTCATCCTGATCAAGATTTTTCCGGAACTGTTCCACAGGATCATCTCCTGCAATATCGGTATTTTCCAGAAAACGGCGGAACAGATTCAGCGTCATGATCTCCGCCGCAAGTACATTCTGCGGCAATGCACTGTTGAAATATTCAGTGACAGTGCGGAACCGGTTGCGCAGGGCGATGACCTCGGTTTCCGCTAATGTGATACGGCGGGGGATCGGGATCCTTATGCCGTCGTAATTCAGCAGACAGGTCCTGCTTTCCGGATCATATTCCAATCCGTCAAAATGAGTTTGGATCACCCAGTTTTCACGGTTTCTGCCATATTCAAATTCCGAACGGGTCCCCGGTGTGCCGATACTCAAATGCGGACCGGGATGATCCCCCTCTTTGATTTCATTGATCAGATTTCCTGCCGGATCGTAGGCACGGGACCATATCAAACCGCTGATGGAAAGTGAGATCGAATCGTAATGATTGGTATATGCCGCCCGCTGGGCAAATTTGTAAACACCGGAAGTGACGATTTTCGGCAGATTCATAGATCACCTTTTTCTGCAAATTTGTAATTATTATACGCAATTATATAAAATTTCAACGGATAATGTATATGCAAAATTGAAAAATGCAAGTATTTTTATGAAAGTGAACGAAAAAAACGTTCAAATCAACAGAAGGAGATTTTTTCTATGGGTATCAAACTCGGTCTTGTCGGTCTCGGCTCTTTCGGCAGAGCATTCGCACCCCTTTTTGCAAACCATCCGCTGGTGGATTCCATCGGATTGTGTGATCTGGAAGAAGAACGCATCCGCTGGGTGTGGGATGATCCCCGGATCAAAGCGAAAGTCGATCCCAAATGCGTAACGCAGAGTCTGGATGAAATGTGTGCTTCCGATTGCGATGCGCTGGTCGTGATCACTCAGCCCTGGCTCCATGCACCCCAGTGCATCAAAGCGATGGAACACGGGAAAGATGTGTACAGCGCAGTGCCTGTTCAGTGCATCCCCGATGATGATGAAGTGCTGGATTGGTGCGGAAAGATCATCGAAACAGTCCGGCGTACCGGGAAAGAATATATGCTTGGCGAAACAACGATCTACCGTCCGCAGACCATGTTCTGCAAGCGCATGGCGGCACAAAATCTTTTCGGTAATTTCGTTTATGCCGCCGCAGAATATGCACATGATGTGGATTGGATAACCTGTTCTCTGCGGGAAGTCGCAAAAAGCCGTGCCACGGGAAAAGCCGGTCAGGAACGCGCAGCGATCATGCAGAAATATTTTGACCGCGGCTTGAAAAATCATCCATTCAGCTATCCCACTCATTCCGTTTCCGGCGTGGTGGAAGTAATGAGAAGCAAACCCGTGAAAGTCTGCGCTTTCGGTCAGAAAAATACCAATAACGATCCCCATTTTGCCAACAGCGATTTTTCCAATATGACCGCTCTTTTCCAAATGGAAAACGGCGCGGCATTCCGCGTTTCTGAAATGCGTGAGATCTGCGATGGACTCGGTTTGCGCGGCGAAGATTTCCGTATCTTCGGGACCCGCGGCTCCTATTCCTACGCACAGTGGCAGAACAATGGACGCGTGGAACCGACTCCGGAACCGAAAGCCGTGGAGCTGAAGGAATTGACAGATGAAGAAATGCGCGATCCCCTGCCGCCGGAAGTTGCCGCCGCATTCAAGAAAGTGATGCAGCCGGATGCCAAAGAAGGGGATGATTTCGTGCCGCAGGGACACGGTGGCTCCCATCCGTATCTCGTTCACGAATTCTGCAGTGCCGTTGCCGAACACCGCCGTCCCGCGATCTCCGCATGGGATGCCGCCATGTATATGGCAATGGGCGTGGCAGCACATAAATCAGCACAGAAAGACGGAGAACTCGTCAAAGTGGAGGATTTCGGGAAAGTCTGGAACTGAATCACAAAGCGGCTGTAACCGGCTGTAAAGCCCCCCGTGCGCGATCCGCGGCGACACCGCACACAACGCAGGCGTAGCGCCTGCGTTGTGTGCGGCTGATGTGAGATCCTCTTCTTTTCCGCGCGGCGGCGCGGAAAAGAAGAGGATCTCACATGGATTTCCGGCATTTTGCCGGAAATCGCCGCCGCGGATCGCTTGCACTATCTGTACTTTATGCTATATTAAATGCTCAAAAAAAATGAAAATAAAAATTTACGGGTGAAACGATATGATCAGCGGTATTCTTCTTGCGATCCTGATTGGTTTTTTCTGGTCACTGGTAGGGATCTATTACAAACTGGTGGGCAAATGGAATCTGAATATTTTTGATCAGGGGATCATCGGACTTTGTTTTTCCATTCCGCTGACGCTGATCTTTTTTATGAAAACGCCGGAACTCTGTTCCGGAGCGATCCCGCTGCCGGGACCTTTCTATTGGCTTTACATGATCGGAGCGGCACTGCTCAACAGTCTGGGGGGAGTTCTGCTTCAGAAAAGTATGTACTACGGCAAGAGCGGTGTCACCTGGGCGATCGCTCAAAGTGCGTTGATCGTACCTTTTGTGGGGATCACGCTGATTTTCGGTGAGCCGTGGAATCTGATCAAGGTCGGCGGCACGGTGGCGGTGGTGCTGGGAATGGCGGCATTGAGTTTCAAGCCGTCCTCGCCGGATGAAAAGATCCCCCGTCCCATGCTGGGATTGCTTCTGGCGATCGTTGCATTTTTTGTGATCGGTCTTGCTCAGGGGATGACATCCGCATCCAGCTTTCTGGAGTACGACGACAAAGGAAATTTCCGTGCATTTCTGACGGTGATCGGCGGTATTTTTGTTTCCTTCGGCGGAAAACTTGCCACCCGTGATTTCAAGATCAATGTCACGCGCCGGGGTGTCCTGCTGGTCGCCTGGCTGTCTTCCCAGACGGCAATGGTATATTTTCTTCAGTTCATCGTTATGGACAAACTGGCTTCTGTGGGGATGAACGGTATTTTTTATCCTCTTGCCTGCGGTACCTGCATCGCGGGATATTCCATTTATTCTGTGACGATCTTCAAAGAAAAGATCAATGCGTTTGTTCTGATCGGGACCGCGTTGATCATCGGCGGGATCTTTACTTATTGTTTTGCGATCCTGTAAAATACCACCGGTATCAGGAATCTCTTTTTAACAGCTTTTTCAGCACTGCTGCCGCGCAATGACATCCAAAGACGTTCGGCATATAGGATATGGTCCCGATCGCGTCAGAATTGCTGCAAACGGGCGTTTCCGGTGAAAATATACAGCAGACACCTTTTTCGATCCCACGTTTTTTCAACTGCTGACGCACTGCTTTTGCCAGACGGCAGTATTCTGTTTTGCTGATGTCTGCACAACGGACTTTTTCCGGATCCAGCCGTGCGCCGGACCCCATACTGCTGACCACCGGCACACTGTTCCGCACGCAGGAAGCCAGAAGAGCCGTTTTTGATCCCACGGAATCAATGGCATCCAATACGCAGCCGGTCTTCAGAAAATCCGGGATCTTATCCGGTTCAGCATCAAACATTTCCGGCGTGATAAACATTTCATATCCGGTGATTTCGATATCCGGGTTGATATCTTTCAGGCGTTCCGTCATTGCGGCAACTTTGCTTTTTCCTGTGGTGGAAACCAATGCACCGATCTGACGGTTCCGGTTGGTGCTGTCGAAGCGGTCCGCATCAATAAGGATCATTTTTCCCACACCCGCCCGGGCGATCATTTCTGCCGCGATCCCGCCGACACCCCCCAGCCCGATCACGGTCACAGACGCCTTGTGCAGCGTCGCCACGGCTTCTTTCCCCAACAATATTTCTGTTCTTGATTGCCAGTTTTCATGTTCCATAGCGCGTGAAGATCCTTTCAAAATTATTCCGGACAGCAAGAGATAATTCTTCCAGTGTCATACTGTGCATGCTTGCCGCAAGTGCATAGATCTGAAGAAGATCTGCATTGCTCTCGTCTGTTTCAAAAAAGATCCGTTCCAACGGGATCCGTTGAAAAAAGGATTCCATATTTCCTGCATCTTTCAGCAATCCTTCGCCGAAAGAAAGATAAAAACCGGCATCCAGCAGAGAAAATGTACTGCGTTCATTGCCCCGGAATCCGTGAAGGATCCATGGCTGTTCCGGCTTCATGGCGGCTTTCAGCTGCCGTATTTCTTCGTGAGTCCGCACGGAATGAATGACCAGCGGCAATTTTTTTTCTTCCGCGATTTCCGCCTGTTGAAGAAACAGAGCTTTCTGACGCGTCAGATCCGCCACACCCTGAAAACGGCGGTCCAATCCACATTCTCCGATGGCGATACAGCGACGATCCGCCCACAATGTCTGAAAATCCGCCACGGAAAAATTTTGAGCGTCTTCCGGATGCAGACCCGCCGTAAAAAATGTTTCCGGCTCTGCGGCTGGATCGGTGATCGCACGGATCACGATCCCTTCTCTGCGATCTGTACGGTGCGTGTGAATATCTGTGAGAAACACGGTCACACCTCCTTTTTCCGGAGACGCGCCGCAAAGGATCCATCGCAATCCGAATCGGCAGGGAAGGTTTGCAGCATACCGTTTTTCACCATTTCCCCGGTGTGAGGGGAGGGGAACGCTTCCGGCGAAAAAAGATCGCCGTGTTCGGAGAGAAAGCGTTTGATCAACAGTTCATTTTCTTCGGCAAATACAGAACAGGTGCCATAGATCAATACGCCGCCGGGTCTGACGCTTTTTGCGGCTTTGCAGAGCAGATCATATTGCAGATCAGTGATTTCAGTGATTTTTTGTTCCACGCCGCTCCAGCGGGATTCCGGATCCCGCCGCCATCTGCCCGATGAAGAACAGGGCGCATCCAGCAACACTCCGTCAAACAATTTCCCTTCCGGCGAAAAAGATTTTTCCCGCCGGATCCGTTTCCCGAAGGGCGTCCGGTCAGCCCGCTTCTGTAAAGTATCCAGTTTGAAATCCCGGATATCGTACACGGAAACCGTGCCTTTTCTGCCCACCTGATCTGCCAGCTGCAACGATTTTCCACCGCCTCCGGCACAGGGGTCAAACCAGTGTTCCCCTGCTTTTGCCGCCGCCGCAAGCCCGATACATTGACTGGAAAAATCCTGAATTTCAAAAAATCCCCGCTGCCAGGTCGTCATATTATCGAAACGCACCCGCTCATTAAAAAAGCAGAACGCATTGGAAATCAACGCATGACGCTGATAAGTCAAGCCGTTCTCGCGCCATTGTGCGGTCACTTCCTCCAAATGATCTGCCACGACCCGCACCCATTGAGGGGACCGGGTCTTCAGAAACGGTACAAAACGCGTTTCTCCCCCCGGAGCCAATGACCGCAATGCCGTATCCGGGATCAGGTCAGGATCGGATACCGGACAGGACGAAAAATACTCAAACCGTTCTTCTGCAGTGGGTAAATGCAATGCCTCCGTGATTTTTCCGTATCGTTCCGCCCACGGGAGCGCACCCATCGGCAGGGGATCGGCTCCTTCGGCGGCAAGCGCGGCAAGCAACTGTTGTTCCAGAGGAACATCTGCCGCAGAATAGGCTTTTTTCAGCCAGCCGCGCCAACGGAAATATGCGTAGATCACCAGATAGAAAAATTGTTTGTCCCGGGAACCGTAACAGCGGTTCTGCCGGTAAATATTGGCTAATGTCCGGTCAACTGGTGAGCCGTTATCCAGTGCCGCACAGACTCTTTCAAGGACTGACAGACAATTCTTTGCCTGGGTGTACCATTTTCCGGATATCCCGCTGCCGCTCCCGTCCTGTCCGTCCATGATCCCGCGCTCCGTTTCTTTCAGTCAAAGGGCAATTCCAGAGCCTGTTTCTTCCGGAAAGTGAAAGCGGACCGGTAACCGGCGGCTTTTGCCAGTGCCATCGCTTTGGAGAAATCCGCACCCACTTCACAGGGGGCATGGCAATCCGAACCGAATGTGATATTCACACCGGCATCGAATGCGATCCTGACGATTTCCGGAGCCGGATAGATCTCTTTCACCGGTTTACGCAAACCGGCAGTATTGAGTTCCATACAGATCCCTTTAGTGGCTGCCATTTTCAGAACATCGTGCATCGCCAGCGCGTAAGCCCTTCTGTCGGAAGGATAAACACCGAATTTTTTCGGGAGATCGATGTGTCCGATGATCTCGAACCCGCCTTCCGATACCATTTGCTCCATCGTTACGGCATAGTCGTGCCAGACGCGGTCGGCTCCCCCCATGGCTTCCCAGCCTTCCGCACTGTGGTCCACTTCGCCGTGTCCGAGAAAATGAATGGAAGATATGCGGTAATCAAAATTTTCCGCCTCCATCATGGGGCGGCTCTCTGCCATGTTGCCCGGCAGAAAATCAAATTCTGTCCCGTAAAGTACTTCAATCCCTGCCGCTTCCAACACTTTCCGCAGACGGGGCATCCAGTCATCGCGGTAAAGGGGATGCAGCTCATGTACGCGCATACTGTCGTAAAGGGGATACCCTTCCGGCAGCGGGAAATGATCGCTTGCACCATAGAAGGAAAGTCCGGCTCTGATCGCCTGCGCAGCATATTCTTCCGGTTCCCCGGCGGCATGTCCGCACAGAGGCGTGTGAGTGTGCATATCAGCAAATTTCGTCATGTTCCGGACCTCCAGTTTCTGTGCCGTTACCCGGTTGATGCTGTTTAAAATTATGCGTATTGCAATTTTCTCTGGATCGCAGAAACGGACCGTTTGAAATCTTCATTTGTGCGGCACAGTTCTTCCACCTGTTTCACCGCATGGATCACAGTGGCATGAGTTCTGCCGCCGAATGCTGCACCGATATCCTGCTGGGAAACATTGGTCAGTTTCCGGCAGAGATACATGGCGATCATACGGGGTTCTGCAATATTTTTCGGGCGTTTGCTGCCCGTGAGATCCCGGACCTGAAGCTCGAAATATTCCGCCACTGCCTTCTGGATCGCATCCGTGGAAAGACGGGCATTCTTTTCTTCCGATTCCTGTTCCAGCAAATCTGCCAGATGGATTTCTGCCGTCGCCACGGTCACTTCCTGTTTCATTGCCGCATACACCGCAAGACGCATGAGCGCACTTTTCAGCGGGCGGATATTGGAGGTGATCCGTGCAGCCAGGAAACTCAAAACATCATCACCGAAGGCGCAAGTTTGATTTTCCTGCATCTGACGCAGGATCGCAAGACGCGTTTCAAAGGTCGAAGCCGTGATCTGCATGGTCATCCCGGATTGGAAACGGGATACCAGGCGTTTTTCCAGTCCCGGAATTTCCGACGGCTGTTTATCGCTGGTCAGAATGATCTGTTTCCCATCGTTATACAGCGCGTTGAATGTATTGAAAAACTCTTCCTGAAGCTGAACTTTGTTGCCGCTGAGAAAATGCACATCGTCCACCAGCAGAATATCCACATTGCGGAACCGGTAACGGAATGCAAAATCTGCTTTTTTGCGCAACGCGGAAACATATTCGTTCAAAAATTCTTCGCAGGTGATGTAACGGATCACCGCATCCGGACGGCGGTTTGCCACTTCGTTGGCGATCGCCTGGATCAAATGGGTCTTTCCCATACCCGATCCGCCGTAAATGTAAAGCGGGTTCCAGCGGATCCCCGGTGATTGTGCTGTGGCGATCGCCGCAGTGTAGGCATAACGGTTTTCTTCACCCACCACAAAATTGGCAAATGTATTTTCCGCAAGACATTTTTCTGCCGTGCGGATGATCGACATCGGGTGGAAATCGCCGGAAAGATCCGAAAAATCGCCCGTTTCCGCCGCCGTTTCCGCCGCATCTGTTTTTTCAGCTGCGGAAGAGGTCTCCATTGCTGTCCCTGCCAGTTCGTCCGCACTGAAAAGATCCACTTCTTCCACAGTGTTTTTCTCTGCCAGTTCTGTTTTCAGCAAATTATGGCCTTCTTCAAACACAATACGGATCGGCTTGCCGGCAATTTCCCGCAGTACATCTTCCAGGATATCGCCGCCATACTCCATTCCCCAGTTCGAGGTGAATTCGCCATCCACACCCAGCGTCAGGACATCATCCTGCAGCGACAGTGCGGGCAGCTTTCCCACAAACTGCGTAAACATGAATGGGGATTCCTCGCGGATCCTGTCACATGTCTGGCTCCAAAGCCGTTCCAATGTCAATTCTTCGTTCATTTCTTTCACACTACCTGAAAATTTTTCCGACCAAAAAAAATCCTGCTGCTGTACTACTCCAGCAGCAGCCTGCGCCAATGCACGGGGCGTCAAACAAAAAATCCATCCACATGATTTTTTGGTCAGGTTTTTTCTCACCGTTATCAACATTCACACTTTACCACTGAAATGCCATTTTCTCAAGTCCAAAAACCGAAAATATTTTCACTTTTTTTTCAGAATCGGACTTGACTTTTTATACCCATGCGGAAATTCAATACTTTAGGTGAAGGTGAGTTAAAACAATCATTGTTTTTTCATCATTTCCGTTTTGATAGCAATGCAAAAGTCAAGTCCCAAAACAGAAAAAAACGACTTTTTTTCCGGTTGAGCGCAGAAAAATTTTTTTCCAAAGAGATGCGTCAAAAAAATGTCACTTGCTGACAAGTTATCAACAAATCAGGAATCATTATCAAACTGTTGATTTTATTGATTTTGGTGGATTTGTTCAAAAATCAAATGCCGCTCTTTTTCCAATTTCCGCAATTTTCCGCGCCGTTTTTTCCAGTCCGGACAATATTCTGACACCTGTTTCCAAAATGCCGGAGAATGGTTCATTTCTTTCAAATGGCAAAGCTCATGGATCAATATATACTCCACGATATCTTCCGGCATCATCATCAGAAAAGCGTTCAGGGAGATCGCACCGCCCCGGCTGGAACAGCTTCCCCATCTTCCTTTCTGCAGCCGTATGGAGAGTTTTCCGGGCTGAAAATCGAAATCCCGTGCCAATCGTTGCAGGTTCGGAAAAATAAATTCAGCTGCCAGTCGTTTGAGCATTTCACCGATCGCCCGATACACCGCTTCCGGAGTCAGACACGCGCCTGTGACAAAAATGATTTTTTCATCGACTTCACATCGTGCGGCGATCCAGGGAACGGGTCTCCACTCATAATGAATAGTGAATGTGCCGCCCAGATAATCAAGAGGAAATGTTGTCGGGAAAACGCGTACCGGGACTTTCCGTTTCTGCTGGTTTTCCACCTTACTCATCGTCCGCAGGATCCAGCTTTGATTCCGGAATGCAAAATCCCGCATCTCATCAAACCCGACTCCATAGGGAGCCACGATCTCCAGATTTCTGTCCGGCAGGATCCGCAAACGCATCACAGATGCCCGGTCGGAGTATCGGATCTGACAGGGTAGTTTTTCTCCCGGCAGTTCAAGATAGAATGTGAAGATCTTGTTTTTCATAAGAATCGGATATCCTTTCAAGCGTAAAATATACCGGATTCGGAAAAAATCAACCGGTACGCGGATGAGATCACAATAAATAACGGCTGAAAGAATATTTTTTGTAATGTATCGAAGCACGCGCGGCGTTCCGGCGTTCCGGCGGGAAAGTTTCCCGCCGGAACCTTGCGTTTATCGCTGGAAGCCCGACGGCTTCCAGCGATAAACACAATCCCCATTTGCGCCGTGTTGCGGCGCAAATGGGGTGCCGGAACGCCGCGCGTGCCATGAATGGAATCCGCAACTGGTGGGCGGGGCGGGGAGTGCTGTGATTTTTTTGTGTGTGGGAATTATTTTTTCGGCAGGATCTCAAGAATTTTTTTCTTGATGTAATCGTTTACGGAGAGATCTGCTTTTCCGGCTTCGGCAGTCAGAGCTGCGTATTCCGATTCTGTGAACCAGATATTATTGACCGGTTGGGATGGGATTTTGCTCCAGACTTCGGCTTTGATCTTATTGATTTCGGCATCTGTCATACCAAACTGTTTCAAAATGCCGCGAGCCATCATTTCATCTCCTCTTGCCGCCATGTGAACGCCGTCACAAGTCAGGATCATTCCCTTCGGCTTGGGGACCTGCGCCCAGGCTTCGTTCAGCAGATGGTGCATATCGGCATTGAGGTCGGCGATCAGGAGATTGCGTTTCTTTGCTGTTTCCAGCAGGAACGCCACATATTCTGTAAGTTTTTTGTTATGTGCGGTATAGGGATCTTCCACGATCATTGTCGGAGTCAGGATCATGACTTTGATCCCGGCTTTTTCTGCTTTGTTGAGCATTGATTTGACTTCGATCTTATATTGTTCCAGCGGCACGCCGGTTTTGCCGTGCCATACATCGTTGACTCCGCAGCTCAGGGTCATCCAGTTCGGATTCTTTTTGATGATGTCCCGTTCCATGCGTTTATTCATATCTGTTGATTTATGACCGCCGATCCCCGAGGGAATGAGCTTGATATTCAATCCTTTTGCTTTGAACGCGGCATCAATCAGCCTGATGTAGCCGTAGGGATTGTTCCAGCCGTTGCGCGTGATGGAATCGCCGAGAAATGCCAGTGTTTCTCCATCTTTGATCTTGAGTTCTCCGGCGGAAAGAGCGATTGCACAGAGGGTGAATGCGAGGCTTACGAAAAGTTTGAGTCTTGTTTTCATTGTGTTATACTCCTTGGATTTGAGTTCTTATCCGGTATGTTTACTATATGCCGTGAGACTGAAAAAGCAATCCCGGGAAACGCAGAAAGACGAAATCTGCGCCAAAAAAGCTGAAAAAATGTGCCGTACCATACGCAATTTTTGCGGATCGGACTCCATTTCCAGCCGGAAAGATCCCGGATTTGAAAAAAAATCGGTCCGCGTGTGCGCATCTGTACTTGAAAAATAACTGTCGGCGGAGTACATTTTACAGGTAAACGGAAATATGAATTTTTTTGGGAGAAAAACGATGACGGAAAATGTTGTGATCGTGCTTGCCGATGGATTTGAGGAAATTGAAGCCATTGCTCCGGCTGATGTGCTGAAACGCCTGGGATGCAATGTGATCCTTGCCGGATTGAAGGATAAGACTGTGACCGGCGCACATGGTATGAAAATCTTTGCAGATGCAATGCTGGACGATGTGGATGCAATCAATGCCGATGCGTTCGTTCTGCCCGGCGGTCTGCCCGGAGCAACCAATCTGCGGGACGATGCGCGGATCATGGAGATATTGAAAAAACGCGATGCCGCCGGTAAGATCTGTGCTGCCATCTGCGCTTCGCCCGCTGCGGTGCTGGCATCTGCGGAAATCGTAAAGGATCGTGTCATTACCGGCTATCCCGGCTGTGAAGGACTTTCCAAAGGGGAAACGGTTACGACCAGCGGGGCTCCGGCGGAAATTTCGGAAAATCTGGTGACGGGGAAAGGTCCGGGTGCCGCTTTTGCTTTTGCGGCGGCGATCGCAAAGGCTCTTTCCTTTACGGATGATCAAATCGGAAAACTTTTTGACGGGATGTTTGTGGCAAGATGATCTCTCATTATACCCTATTGAAAAAATCTGCGCGCTCTCATGCGCGGCTCGGTAAACTGGAAACTCCTCACGGCGATGTGATGACGCCGATCTTCATGCCGGTGGGGACCCGTGCCACGGTCAAAGCCATGTCCCCTCACGAATTGGAGGAACTCAAGGCGCAGATCATCCTCGGGAATACCTACCACCTTTTTCTCCGTCCGGGTGATGAATTGATCGCACGGGCAGGGGGTCTGCACCAGTTTGAAAATTGGCAGCATCCCATTCTCACGGACAGCGGCGGATTTCAGGTGTTCAGTCTGACTCAACTGCGGAAAATGAAACCCGACGGCGTGGAATTTGCTTCTCATATCGACGGGACCCGTTTCTTTCTCGGTCCCCGTGAATCCATCCGGATCCAGAAAAATCTGAATTCCGATGTGGTGATGGCGTTTGACGAATGTACCCCTTATCCCTGTACCCGCGAAGATGCGGAAAAATCTCTGGAGATCACACTCCGTTGGGCGGATATGAGCCGGAATCAACCGTTGAACGATGGCCAGCAGATGTTCGGGATCGTTCAGGGAAGTGTTTTTCAGGATCTGCGGGAACGCGCCGTAAAAGCTATGGTGGATCTGGATTTCAACGGATATGCTATCGGCGGTGTATCTGTGGGGGAACGGGAAGATGAAATGTTCCGCGTGATGAGCTGGACTGCGCCCTATCTGCCGGAAAATAAACCACGGTACCTGATGGGTGTGGGAACGCCGAAACAGATTTTGGAAGGCGTCAAATACGGGATCGATATGTTTGATTGCGTCATGCCCACCCGGTTGGCGCGTCACAGTGCGGCATTTCTCCGCGGGGGCGGCACGATCCATGCCAAAGCTGCAAAATATAAGGAACTTTTTGAACCGCTGGATCCTCAATGCGATTGCTATTGCTGTAAAAACTTCACAAAAGCATATATCCGCCATCTCCTCAATGTGGATGAGATCCTGGGGGTGCGTCTGCTCACCTGGCACAACCTCCATTATTTCCTGCGTCTGATGGAACGCATCCGCACCGCCATTGCTGATGGGACTTTGGAGGAGCAGGGCGACAGCATCTTGTAATGCGCGTTGTCTCGCGGGCTTTTCTGGATCGGTGGCTCAACTGCGCTTCGCTTGTTTGCCACAGGCGGCAAGTGAGCGTAGCGAAACTGAGCCGCCCGAGAAACGGGTGCTTTGCACCCCCGCACAAAAATCCGAACTATCTCCGCGATACTTCCGCGCATGGCGATGTGATACCGTTTCGGGCGGCAAGCGCAGCTTTAAACAAAACTCCAGTTCGCGGCAGGCTTTAAGCGAGCGTCAGCGAAGCTGAAAAGCCCGAGAATAGTGCGCTTTGCGCACCCGCGCATGGCGAGAGGTGAGATCTTTTGTGGAGGACAGATGGGACATTTGGGACTTCTGTGACTTGTGGGACGCGGATGAGGCGTAATCCGAAGGCTTTTTTTTTCGAACCGGAGGGCAGAGCCGCTCATCCGCTCCGCCCGTGTTAAAACCGGCTGTTGACTGAAGACTGCCGACTGAAGACTTTTTCAGTTGGCGGAGCCGCTCATCCGCTCCGCCCGTGTTAAAACCGGCTGTTGACTGAAGACTGCCTACTGAAGACTTTTTCAGTTGGCGGAGCCGCTCATCCGCTCCGCCCGTGGCAAAATCGGCTGCCTACTGAAGACTGCCGACTGAAGACTTTATCAGTTGGCGGAGCCGCTCATCCGCTCCGCCCGTGTTAAAACCGGCTGTTGACTGAAGACTGCCGACTGAAGACTTTTTCAGTTGGCGGAGCCGCTCATCCGCTCCGC
>JAZNXT010000021.1:0-41060 GCA_045594005.1 Victivallales bacterium | reverse complement strand
TTTTTGTGACTTTTGGGCGTCACCCGCCGCTGTGCGGCGGCGTCCTGCGTCCTGCGCGGCGAACGATGAACGATGTTCAGCGTCTGCCTTTTTTCTGTCCCGGATTTTTCTTATTTCCGTCGCTTTTCCGGACTTTGCGCTGATTGAAATAGCCTTTTTTTCCGGCATGGGATCGTTGTTCGGAAAGGGTATCGCCTTCGCCGTCGCGTTTTCTGCGGAGCATATCGCGCTGCGGTCTGCGTTCAGCGAGGCCGCGATTCACCTGAATGGGGGTTCCGTCGGGAGCTTTTCCGGAACAATACATGGCTGCCCCCATTGTCATAGGGAGCGGGATATAATCCTGCACCTGCTGGGGGCTCCAGTTGAATTGCGAGAGATAATCGTCCACGACTTTCATTTCGGCTTCGGTACAGCCGGGGAAATTGGAAATAAAGAGGGGAATGAGATATTGTTCTTTTCCGGCTTCGCGGCTGACGCGTTCAAAGATTTTCCGGAAACGGGGGAATTCGTCGGCTTTTCCCTTGCGCATCAGGCTCAACACGCGGGGATGCAAATGTTCCGGAGCCACTTTCACATGACCGGAAACGTGTTTCCGGATGATCTCCTCGGTCAGCTGCGGTTGAGCCAGAGCCAGGTCAAGACGGATCCCGGAATTGATAAACAGATTTTTCACGCCTTCGGTGCAGCTGATCCGCCGCAGCAATGCGATCAGCGGTTCCTGTTTCGCATTGTAATTCGGACAGGGGGATGGATACATACAGGTGGCGCGATGACATTTCTTGCATTTTTCCGGATCAAAAGGTCCGTGTCCGTAAATATTTCCTGCGGCTCCGTTCAGATCGCTGATCGTTCCATGAAAAAATTTCTGTTTTGTCAGGAGTTTCACGCTGCGCATCACGGATTCCTCCGAACGGGAGACAAGATGATGGTTCTGGTGTGACACCAGCCCGCAGAAGGCACATCCTCCGGGACACCCGCGCACTACGGGGATGGAATCTTTGATGGTTTCAAACGCGGGGATCTTTTCGGTATAGATCCAGTGAGGGCGTCCGGCATAGGGAAATTCGCAGACTTTATCGTATTCCTCCTGTTTCAGCGGCGGTTGAGCGGGTTCCACCACCAGATACCGGTCACCATACTTCTGAAGCAGTTTTTTTCCGTTCCACGGATTCATTTCCCGTTCCACGATGATGGTTTGTTTCATAATGGCATCGGTATCGTTCACGATCTCATCGAAAGACGGCAGCACCACCACATTATCATCGATCACCACCTGTGCGGATTCTTTTCCGCCGAGATACCGGGCGGTCCCGCGGATCCCCGCCAGACTTTCCCCCCGTTTCAAACGGCTGAAGATCTCCAGTGTAGCATATTCGCCCATACCGTAGATCAAGATATCAGCTTTGCTGTCAACGGCAAAGGATGGGCGCATTTTATCCTGCCAGTAATCATAGTGAGCCACGCGGCGCAGACTTGCCTCCACGCCGCCGAGGACGGTGGGGATCCCGGGGAACGCCTGTTTGCAGAGCTGGGTATAAACGACCGATGCGTGGGGCGGTTTGAGTCCGGTCTTTCCACCCGGAGAGAACATATCTTCATGCCGCAGCCGCCGTCCTGCCGTATAGATACAGATCATGGAATCCATATTTCCGCTGGTGATGGCGCATCCGATTTGCGGTCTGCCGAAAATTTTCAGGCACTCCGGATCTTTCCAATCGGGCTGAGCCACCATCCCGACGCGATATCCTGCATCCATAAGAAGACGCCCGATCAATGCGCCGCAGAAAGAGGGATGATCCACATAAGCATCCCCGGTCACCAGCAGAATATCGATCGCATCCCATTTGCGGGCTTTCATTTCCTCCCGTGTCAGCGGGATAAATTCAGTCAGATCCTGAGCCATTGCGGAAGTCCTTTCTTGAGTAAACATATCGTATTTTTGTATAAAATATACCTCATTTTACGAAAAATGCAAAAAAGAGAATCAAAAAGGGCTTTAAATTTTTTTCGGACGGGATATATTATGGATCATGATGCAGTGACAACACAAAAACAAACCGGTGTTTTCACCGGGAAAGGAACACAATGCCGATCACAGAAATATTGGAACGGAACGCGCGTCAATGGGAAAATGATGTAGCGTTGGTGGAGATCAATCCCCAGGAATTGGAAAAGCGTCATACCACCTGGCGGGAATATTCTCTCATCGAACCGAGTCCCACAGACAGTTTCCGCTCCGAGATCACCTGGGGTGAATTTGACCGCAAAGCCAACCGTATGGCGAACTTTCTGCTGACCCGTCACATCCGGAAGGGGATGCGCGTGGGGATCCTGCTGATGAATTGTCTGGAATGGCTCCCTATTTATTTCGGTGTTCTCAAAAGCGGGGCAATGGCAGTGCCGCTGAATTTCCGCTATACGGCAGAGGAGATCCGCTACTGTCTGGATCTTGCGGACGTGGATGTGCTGGTCTTCGGTCCGGCATTCATCGGGCGTATCGAATCCATTATCGACCGGATGCCGAAACGCGTCAAAACGTTGCTGTATGTGGGGGAAGACTGTCCCAGTTTTGCAGAATCTTATGCCAATCTGGTATCCTACTGTTCCAGTAAATCGCCCGATATTCCCCTTTCCGATGAAGATGAAGCGGCGATCTATTTTTCCTCCGGCACCACCGGTTTCCCGAAAGCGATCGTTCACCGTCACCGGGCACTGGTCTATTCCTGCGAAGTGGAACAGAATCACCACAAGCAGACAAGAGAAGATACATTTCTGTGTATCCCGCCTCTCTATCATACCGGTGCGAAAATGCACTGGTTCGGCAGTTTTCTCGTGGGCGGGAAAGCCGTTCTGCTCCGCGGGATCAAACCGGAATGGATCATCAGCGCGGCGGCAGAAGAAAAATGTTCCATCGTCTGGCTGCTGGTTCCGTGGGCGCAGGATATTCTGGATGCCATCGACCGCGGCGAAATCAAGCTGGAAGATTACGATCTCTCCCGCTGGAGATTGATGCACATCGGTGCGCAGCCTGTTCCCCCCAGCCTCATCAAACGCTGGAAAACCATCTTCCCCCATCACGATTATGATACCAACTACGGCTTGAGCGAATCCATCGGACCCGGTGCTGTCCATTTGGGGATCGAAAATATCGACCACGTGGGAGCCATCGGGATCGCCGGTTACGGCTGGCAGACAAAGATCGTGGACGAAAACCGCAAGACCGTGGCGCGCGGCGGCATCGGCGAACTGGCTGTCAAAGGCGACGGCGTAATGAAATGTTACTACAAAGATGAAAAAGCCACACGGGATGTGCTGGATGATGAAGGCTGGCTCTATACCGGCGATATGGCAAAAGAAGATGAACAGGGCTTCATCTATCTGGTGGACCGGAAGAAAGATGTCATCATCACCGGCGGCGAAAACCTTTATCCGGTGCAGATCGAAGATTTCCTCCGGAAACATGATGCAATCAAAGATGTTGCCGTGATCGGACTGCCGGATCCCCGTCTGGGTGAGATCGCCGCAGCCGTGGTGGAAGTCAAGCCGGATAAAAACCTCACCGAAGAAGAATTGCAGGAATTCTGCCTTGCCCTGCCCCGATATCAGCGGCCGCGGAAAGTCATTTTCGCAGAAGTCCCGCGGAATCCCACCGGAAAGATCGAAAAACCGAAACTGCGTAAGATCTACGGCGCAGAACAGCTCGTGGCGCAGCAGAACGAAATCTGATCGCGTCCGCACAAGGCGCGGCGGCATCGCAGAGAAACCGGAAAAAAATTTTTCCGGTTTCTGCGGTTGGCAGCACAAAAAAAATGCGACCCGGAAAACGGTTCGCATTTTTTTTGTGCTGCGGTCCCGGCGGGATTTCACCCGCCGGGACCCGCCGCCGCGCGCGCGTGCCGGACGCGATCAGATTTCCGTTTTCTTCCATACGGTCATCTATCCGTGATGGATACAGTGCATTAAAAAAAATCCTCCCTTTTTCACTCTCTTTCCCCTTCCTTTCCCCTATTCAAAATGCCCTGCTCATTTGACAGGATAACGGTGTTTTGTTATTACTTCACAAAAGGCAATTCCGGCTGGTAATACTGCACAACCACGGGCGGGATATATGTTTTTTTCGGAGCGGGACGGCGAAACAATGCGATCAGTTTTTTCAGCTATATTGTCCGCCGGGGATTGCGGCAAAAAAAACGGGGTTTACGCAAAGACCTTGCGGTGCTTGCGTAAACCCCGTTTGTTTTTCTTGCATTCCCTTTTGCGCGCGCGTCAGGGCATAAAACAAACTGTTATTTTGTCGTAACTTGTTTATTATCAACATTTTGACTGTTATTTTGTATTTTATTTTTTTCGGCTGTGCCGGTTGTGCTGCCGATTCCGGTTGCGGAGAGGGAGAGATCGCCTGCCCGGATCGCGCGGATGATGTCCGGCACGAGCGTAATATCGTGCTTCGGAGCGATCGTCAGGACGCCCTTATCCGCCTTTCCCACGCCCGCTTTGAAGGTGGGTGTGGGGTTCTCTGCGGTTGCCATCGTCACATCGATATACCCCAGCCAGGAACCGTCATAACAGATGACCGTTTTGTTTTTTGTGGACTCAATCACAGCGGATACCACGGATTCACTGGTGACTGTTTTCTTCAGGACATTCCCCTGCGCATCGTACTCCAGGACGGTGGTCTTTGTTGGCGAGAGACACCCCGTGAGGACTGCGGCGGAAGTCAGTGCCAGCATTGCCGCTGCGATCATTTTTTTAAGTGTTTTTTCTGTCATTTTGCGTAAGCCTTTCTTGATTTTTTTCTTTTTGTTTTTGCGCTTTTTTCCAGCTGAAAAAGCCGAAAAAGCGAACGCCGATATATGCGCTGTATGCGGAGATCCATCTCATCCCGTCCGCACGCAGAACCTCATAGAAGAGGTCGTCTGCGTCTTTTCTCGTCCATCCTTCCGGTTGGACCCGGTAGAGATAATCGTGCAGGAACGCAGCCCGCATGGCTTTCGTGTCGCCCGGCGGAAAGACAAGTCTCCAGAAGAACCGGGGAACGGAAGCCCCGTCTGACCGGAACCCGGCAGGAACGGTCAGACTGCCGCTGAGAAGCAGCAGCGTCAAACGCTCCAGCAGGGTATATACATTTCCCTGCCGGTCCTCCCGGCTGATCAGCACGGGGATCGGCGGGGACGGTAAAGCAAGATAAGTAATCATGGGAGATGCCTCACCAGTATTCAACGCTTCCGCCGTCTTCCACGGTGACGCAGGAACTGTTGCCCGTGATTCGCGCGGACCCACCGGAGCAGATCGTCACAAACCCGTCATTGACTTCCAGTTGAGCGCGTCCGCCGGAAGATACATTCACGATCCCGCCGGACACCACAAACATCTCAGTGCAGCCATATTCATTGATGTCAAGAGTCCCGGCTTCAATGATCCCGCCGCTCATTGCGGAGCCCGCCAGTGTGACATAACCTCCGGAGATGTACGGTTGCCCCGTACTTCCCCACAGGTTGACAACGGTTCCGCCGGAAACATAAATGGAACAAGCCTCTGAAATATCGCCGATATCGGCGGTTCCGCCGGAAATATAAAAATTGCCCATTATCCCGGCGGAAATATATGTACTCCCACCGGACATGATGAAATCGCCCCTCATCGTCGCCCATTCCAGAGTGAGAGAGCCTCCCAAATTCTGGATCGTTGAACAGCTGCACCAAAACATGCTGGCACTTCCGCCGAGGATATCGACACTGTCAACACAGGTGCTGCTCAGTGTTACTGATCCGCCGGAAATCGTCATGCTTGAAACATAGCCACTGCCGAGATCAACCGTTCCTCCGTCGTGATTGACGATGGAAGACGCGGGTGCATAGACATATCCGCCGGAGCGATTCTCAACAGCTCCATACAAAGTCGGCGGCGCGCCTTCTCCGCGGTAAGACATTCCGAGCGTTCCGTAATTATCAACATCCCCGAATTTCGGGCAATAGTTTGAATCGCTATTGCCCGTATAGATCTCCATGGTTCCGCTGTTTATGATCGCGGACCCATCGGGCGCGAAGCAGAAGGGGATGCCGTAAAAGGAGTTTGTAAAACCGTTGTAATCGCAGCCGGATTCCACCAGCACGATCGTGCCGTCATTTTTGGGGACGGTTGCGGACGCGTTGCCGTAAAGAACCAGACCGCCGGTTGAATCAACATTGGCGGCGATCCCGCCGCTGATGATGTGCAGATCGGAGTCGATCACCATTCCGGCTGATCCGCCGCCGGTCTGTAAACTGGTGATCGCGCCTGCGTATGCCGACAGCGGAGCATCCGCTGCGAGCGTTCCACCGCGTTCGATGATCGCACTGCTGATCGCCTCTTTGGACGCGAGCGCGGCGCGGAGTTTATCTGTGGTGTTTCCCATTTCAGATCACCTCCCCGTTCAGCTCATCCAGGAGCGCGTGAAGATCACCCATCTGTGGAGCAATATAGCAGAGCCAGACAGCTCCGGCAGCGGTGAAGTCTGCAAGCGTTGGCGCGGCGATCGTGACCGGCGAGCAGAACTCCGCCCGGTAACAATGTTCTGCGGTGGGAGTCAATGTAAAGCCGTTTCCGGCATCATCGGTCGCGTAGGCGATGTAGAGATGCGTCATAGCGATCGGCTCTGCGGTCCATTCCCCGTTCTCCATGGCGGAATTCCGGTACCGCCGGTATTGGTCGCCGGATTGAAGATCGGCATGCCAATCTCCGCCGTCGGCGGAATATTGGACTTCCTGCGCTGCACAAAGGAGCGCGTCCACCTGCGCCCTGGTATAATTCTGATCGGCGACCGGTGCGGGTGATCCGGCGTTTTCGTTGCCGACTCTGTTCCGGATCACGATCTCCCACTGGAGAATAAAGACCGGTGCGGTGGATCCCGCTTCCAGACCGACGAGTTCGGCTTTCAGCGTCTTTTCCTCGGCATTGCCCAGGTAATCGATCACGCCTTGCGTATTCGTTTCCGGCACCGGCACATGGATCGCTCCGGAATCATCCACGCGGATCCCTTCACTGGCGACCAGCAGCGGTGTCGATTTGATGTCAAAATCCTTATCTGCGTACCAGATCCAGCTGACGATCCCGTCGAATTCTTCCGGGCTGTAAAAGCTGTCCGCCGCATCAGTATGGAAAAGATGCAGCACCAGTTCAACTTGCATCCCCCGTGTGATGTTGGCACCGAGGATGCTCGCCTGATTGTCGGCATCCACCGTGATCCCTTTCACACCGTTCGGGCGGAAATAAAGGTCTATTTTTTGCATTTATTCTTCTCCTTGAATCATTTTTTCAATTCCTCATATATTCCGGCATAGATGCCGTTTACGAACACTTTGCCATCCCGGATCTGCACCGTGGCGATTTCGGCTTTTTCGCCGCGCGGATATTGCTTCATACCGGTATCAATGCCGAATACAATGAACCGCATCCGGCTGATCTCCGGGTACGGAGAGTGACTTGCGGTCCAGCCGCCGGTCAGCGTAAAGCCATATCCCGGGTTGGAAACATTCCAGCCTTTGGAATAAAGTCCGGTATCAACATCAACTTCCGTAAGCGTTGCCGATTTTGTTAAACAGACGATACACCAGGGATGCTGAAATCCCTCGGTGATACAGAGGATGTGTGCCGGTATGCCGCACGGGTTCTGACATTCAATCAGCTTCCCGTCGGCGGAAGTCAGCAGCACGCCGAACCGGTCAGCCCTGAGCATTGGCAATCACCGGACATTGTCCCGTCACGATGATCAGCGCGACGCCCACATTGTATTGTTCAATGATCCATTCTTCCCCGTTCTGCTGGCAGTACCCGAGGGGACATTGTCCCGGAACAAGTTCTTCTGTAATCACATACTCCGGCGCGCTCCATTCCCCTTCTTTCAGCGTGCTTGTCAGGCAGAAATATCCGGATGCCAGGGCGATTCCCGTCCCCGAACCGGCAATGAAATATCTGCCGTTGAGGCAGCAGACTCCGCCGGTGCAGCCGAGTGTTCCGCCTTCTTCCATACGGATGGTGAAAGGGCGGGCGTCATTTTCAGCACCAGCCGTGCCGGTTGTTGCGGGTCCGCCGGTCCGCACAGTGGAAACTTCGATTCCGTTCGGACGCTTGGTCAACTTTATGCCGGGTCCGGCATAAAGCCGGATGGACCGGAGATAATCAATGATCTCCCGGACTTTTGCCCACCCGCGCTCCATCGTCTGTCCGTGCGGAAGTTGATCGGGTTCTTTCATTTTGCGTGATCCTTATTTTTCAATTTTATGTTCCAAGTTTGTCCCGGATCTCCTTTTGAAGATCGTTCACTCTGTCAAGCATCGTGGCGATTTTCTTTGTGTTTGCGGAGATCTCTTTATTGATCTTGTCTTTATCCGGGGCAAGCGCGCCGGATGCGAAACCGCCGCGCTGGGTCAGCGCATTGGTCTGTATGCCGCCGGAGAGCTTGAACGCGGCAGCGTGCTGGATTTCATAATCCAACCCGGCAAGGTCCCGCACAAGACGGCTTTCATCGTCGGTCAGGCTGCCGCCCTTCTGCTTTTCTGCATCCAGCAGAGCCTTATCTGCGGCAAACATCTTGCCGTCCCCGGATTGCTCCCGGAGTCTGCCCTGCATTGCATACGCCTGATCAAGCATCCCGCCGTAAAGCTGCTGTGATCCCTGCTGCGCGCGGATCTCCTTCAGCTTTTCCAATTCTTCCCCGGTCAGATCCAGGTTCTTCGCTTTCAGTTCCGCTTCCAGTTTCAACGCCGCGATCCGGTCCTGATCGCCTGCCACCAACGCCCGCTGGAGTTCCAGCTGTTCTCCGGCGGAAGTCAACAAATCTGCCGTAGCTTTCTTCCGGGCGGCAAGATTTTCGGCTTCTTTCCGTTCACGGGCGGCGACCGTGCTGCTATACCTGTCTTCGGCTTCCAACAGTTCCAGTTGCAGCTGAAGTTCAGTCGTTTGATCCTGCCGATATTCCAGACTGCCGCGATCATATGTTCCTTCATTCAGCGCGTTCCTCATTTTTTTGCGATGATCTTCAAGCATAGCCTCCTGTTTTTTTACATCCTTGCGCAGCCGTCGTTCCACGCCGTCCGGATCGTCCCGATCCTCTATCTGCCGTTGGCGTTTCCGGATCGCAGACTCCACCGCGCTTTTTTCCCGCTCCGCCTGGTTGAATGCTTCAGTTTCAGCCGCCGCTTTCGCGTCGGCTTCCTCCCCGGCTTTCTGCGCTTTCTGCCGTTCCGCTTCTGCTGCAGCGGTTTTCTGCTGTTGTTTTTTCAGGAGTTCATCTTCTGTGGCAACGCCATGCTCTTTCAGCATTTGGATTTCTTTTTCTTTGGCGGCGATTTCGCGGAGATATGTGATCACTTCTCCGTACGTGGACAGCTGCGTAGCGTTATTGCCTTTATCATTCAACTTCTCCTGAACAAATTCGATCATCTCCTCCGTGGATTTGTCTTTAAAGGCTTTCTCAAACTCCTCTTTCGCACCCCATTCGGTGGTCCAATAATCATCGCCGCGCGCCGTCATGTAGCGGGACAACGCCTGATCCTTCAGGTCGTTCACAACATTCTCCGCAGCTCCGGCTTGCCGGTCCGCCCGTTTCTTTTCAAGCCGCTCCTGCACATCTTTCATATTCAGGATCTTGCCGGTAGTCTCGTCGATTTCCGCGCCGAGGTCACCGTAATACCCCTTCAGCGTCTTCAGAAGGGTTGCCATCTCATTTTTCGCTGCGTTTGTCAGCTTTTCGGCATCGTTTAATTCCTTCAGCCGGTTTACATAATTTTCTGCGGCGGCATCCTGCTCTTTGATCTTATCCAGAATCGCCTGGCTGTGTTCTGCGGCGGCATCCGCACTGGCGGAAAATTCCTCTGCACTCACGGTCAATTTATCCCAGACGATCTTCCCGATTTCCCACAGTGCGGCGAGAGCCACCGTGATCAATGTTATAAAACCCATTGCTGATTTTGTCGCTACTCCAAGCGCTTTGACAACTCCAGTCAGCCCCCCCACAGCAGGGGTACTGACTCCGGCTGCAGAGCCGATATTGTTGACAGCTTCAGCCGCTTGATTGAAATTTTCCACAAAATTCGACTGACCGAACAGATTTTTGATTTTGCCGAAAAGCCCGCCCGTCGCCTTTTCCGTTTTGGCAACGGACGCGGACATTTTATCTGTGGACTGTGTCAATTTTTCCGTAGAAGCGGCAGTCTGATTCACCGCACTTTCGACTTTTGCCATGGCATTTTTGGTCTCTTGCGCGATTTGATTCAGCTGCTTGCGGTATTCCGCTGCATCCAGTGATAGTTTTAATTCTGTTGACATTTTTTCTGTTTTTTTCTTGACTTTTTTTGAATCGAAGGTAAATTTTTTACGGGAAAACGCTAAAATCGCAAGGAGCAAAAAAATGTCCGGTAAATACAAATTGCATAAAAGCACATGGATTTATATGATTGTTGTGAGTATCCCGGTGCTTGGCTTTGGACGCTTTTCTATAATATCCTTCATCACGCTTGTTCTCGCAGGTCTTTTTTGGGAAGCGCGTTGCATTGCAAAAGATACCAAAAAACGGAAGGAGCGCATAAAAGAGCTGGAAGTGTTGGTCGATTGCGAGCTTCCGGAAGTTTGTGATATAAACTTGCGGAGGCTCATGGAAGAACTGAAAAAAGAGCTGGCAGAGCTGAAAGAAGTGCAGCGCATTGAGGATTCTGAACAGCAGCAACAGCAGCAGCAACGCGTCGAAGTTTTGGAAAAAGAGCTGGCAGAGCTGAAACAACAGCAGCGCATTGACGCTCTTGAACAAGAACTGCAAGCCCTGAAATCCGGAAAATCTCCGGATCAGTGATCCCTCTTCAAAAATTCTTCAGCCAGCGCATCGATGCGCCGGTCGATCTCATCCAGTACGGTGTCCGGCAAACGGCGGGCGATTTCCGCTCCGTCCGCACCTTCCCGGCGGCGGTAATTCACATAAAGCGCGCAGAGCGTGGACAGCGGCATCAGGTGTATGCAGTCGGGGAAAGTCATATTTCCTTCCCGCGCGGCGATCCCGCCGATCCGCGTCAGCCAGTCAAGATCGAAGACCGGCGGCGGCGCGTTCTCCGGATCCGTTCCTGCGCTCTGCTGCATTGCCAGCGGCAGAAATGCGTTCCGGATCCGCAGGGCGATTTCCCGGCAGACTGTTTCCACCGGCAACCCGGTGGCAGCGGTCAGACCGGCTGCTGCAGCGGGGATCCCACTGAGCGTGACCGTCATATCCTCCCGCAGATCCCAGCGGCTGAATACATAGAGAGCCACATCCGCATCCGCGGCGGTGGGTGTCCCGTTTTCCACGAACGGGCTTTTGATCGCCCACAGGAACGCCCAGCGTGCAGCCGTCAGCGGTCGCACGGGAAGCGTGCCGATCCGGGAGATCCCGGAAAGTCCCAGCGCGTCCAGCAATATCGCCGTTTCTGCGGGTCGGTCGAACGCCGAATTTTTCAGTTCCCGGAGGATGTGATCCCCCGCCAGTACAGCGTTGAATTCTTTACTGGCGAGGAGTTTCAGTTTTTCTTTTTCGTCCATGATCAGGTCGCAGACGCAGGAGCTTCGTTATCCCACGGCGCGGATGCCGTAATCGTGACGGTTTTGTGTGCGGTGTTTCCGCGTTTCACATTGACGGAGTCGATCCCGTAAGTGCGACCGTCGATGGTGATCGTGCCGCCGGGTTCCAGTGCCTCGTCGGAAGTCCCGCGAACATTGCCGTTGACCGTGATGCTGCGGGATCTGCCGTAGCGGTCGGTCTGGATCACATCGCCATCTTCGTTCATTGCTTCGGCTTTCTGCCCGTTTTTGTTCCAGTCAATGGAAGTGATCACGATTCCGGTGATCTTGTCCTTGTATTCTGCGAGACCGAATTTGATTGTCGTTTCTTCAGCCATTTTGCGTAAACCTTTCTTGTTAAATAGTGAAAAGTAAAAAAGTAAAAAAGTAAAAAAGTAAAAAAGTGAAAAAGTAATCTTCCGACAGACTTTTTTACTTTCGGCGAAGCCGGTCTTTTTTACATTTTTACTCCGGCGTCAGCCGATCTTGTCTTTTTTACTCCGGCTCCGTTCGGAGCCGGTTCAATTTCCCTGTTTTGCCGATATCCCGAATGCCAGGGCGGCATATTGTTCTGCCGGTGCTGCACTCTGACAGTCCGTGGGAACCAGGAACGCGCCGTTCAGTTCGGTGCCGTCCGGGTCGAACAGCTCCAGGATCTTCGCGCCGCCCTCAAAGAGGGAAAGCACCCGTTCATCGGCTCCGCTGCGGAACCGGTCAAGATACACGATCGTGAACCGGAACTCGTGGAGAGCCATATCACCCCAGCCGGTGAAGCCGTCAAAGACAATCAGAGCTGCGGGGAGATTATCGGGGTTGATCCCGCCGGTTTCCTGGAGGAACTGCTCCACGGTCTGAATGTTGGTGATCCGGACCGTCGGGAAGTGCGGGGAGAGATAACTCTTGAGGTCGGTAACGATTTCGGTCAGCGTCCGCATTTCAGTACCCCCTCATCTTTTCCCGCGTGAAGACCGGCTCCGGACCGTCCACCAGCGCGATATCGGCACCGCCGGAAGTCTTTTCCGGAATGTTGGCGAAGTGGAAAGTCTTGTTCCGGATCATCTCCAGATAGATCCGGACTTGTGCGACCCGGGTCTTGACCTTTTCGGTGTAAGCGGCTCCGGCGGGTCGGGCAAAAGTCCGTTCCTCCGCCAGCGTCAGATTCCAGTCCCACAGCAGACTCTGTGCCGATTCATGGGTCACCGGCACGATGTACCGGAGGGAGAGGCAGCCGTCGATTTCGGCGGCTGCAGACTTCAGATCTGCCAGCGCATCGGTATCCCCGTCATCTCCGCCGTAGATCTCGGCATAAATGCTTTTACCGATCCGGCGGCGGAGATCTTCTGCGGTGGCGTAACTCATCAGCCGAGGTTCCCGCCGATGACCAGATAGGGAGATGTGGCAACGGCGGCACCGCGATAGTGCAAGCCGTACTCGTTCTGATTCTTGCTCTTGACGCAATCGTCAGAATCCTTGTCCCAGCGCTGCAGCGCACCTTCCTTGCGCTTCTGCACCGCCACCGGCTTGAAGCCGCGGCTGGTGCAGAGCAGGAACCACTTGTTTGCGTGCGTGCCGGTCATATACGGGTTGACCTCCACCACACATTCGTCCTTGTGGATGTTGGAGACGGTGGTGTTGCCCTCCGCGATCAAATCGGTTGCGAGCAGGCGTTTTGCCGTGCCCTCCAGGGCTGGACCGACCATCAGGGTATCCGGCACAAGACCGAGGGGAGAGCCATCAGCCTTGCTGAATGCCATCATCCGCGCGCGGGCGGTTTCATAATTCGCCATGGTCAGGGCACCGGCAACCACATTGTTGACCGGAACCTTTTCGATTTTACGGCTGGCGGAGAAGAAGTCCGCGCCGTCCGCCCATTTACCCGCCTTGCAGAGTGCTTCCGTTGCCAGTTTCCCCCAGAGGGAACCGGCTTCGATGCCGAGGTCCGTGAACAGTGCATTATAGAAGCCGATCATATCGTCTTCAATATCGTTGCGGCTGACGCCGACCGTGTGTTCAAAGTCCTTATTGCGGACTTCCAGCAACTTGCCTTTGACAGCGTTGACCACGCGTTCGCCGACCCATTCGCGCATCCCGCTGCCGATGACGGTGGAGGGATATTTTTCAATTCCGGTGGAGCTGTGAATGACCGATGCAAATTTGTTCCAGCCGGTCCATGCAGTGCCCAGCCCCTTCTGCATGAGTGCGTTGAAGGAGAAAAACAGGGCGTCCATCGTTTCAGGAGTAATATTCATTCAGATTTCCTTTCTATCAGGCGTTTTTTGCTGCGGCAATCGCAGCGGCGTTTTTTGCTGCGGCAATCGCAGCGGGGGTAGTGTCAACATAGACGGTACCTTCGTACACATCCACGCAGATCCCCGCGGGGATCTTGTTCGTGGCGGAGGCGGCAACGGTGTTTGCGTTTTTGATATAGACGGCTGCAGCGCGCATGGCGCGGGTGACCGGCGCGGTGCCGTCGTTGGCGATACCGATAATACCGCAACGGACCTCCACCGTGCCGTCTTCCACGCGTTCGGCGATGCCGACAACGGTGAGACCGGCGGTATCGCTTGCGGGAACAGCAGTTCCGGCGGCGTTGATGGCGACGAGTTCGCCGGGGTTGATCGTTGCGCCATCAGCGATGGCGTACGGGGTCAGAGGGTTACCAATACGGATTTCACTCATTTTCCTTTGCTCCTTCTTTCTTTGCTTTTGCAAATTCTTCTTCGGTCAAGCCCATGGAGAGGGCGATTTTCTTTTCTTCATCGGTCAGGATGGCGGCTTTTTCCCCGGCGTTCTCCTTTTCCGGTTCCGGCAGATTCTTGCCGGGTACAGCGGAGTTTTCCGCTTTTGCGTTCACCAGGTCGTTCAGGGTGGCAAGATCAAGTTTCGCCAGCACGGATTTTTCGGCGGCGGTGATCTTGTTTTTCGCAAGGGCATCGGAAAGAACCAGGTCTTTTTTGGCTTCTTCCGCATCCGCTTCCAGTTTTTCCGTTTTTTCCAGTTCCGCTTTCAGCGCGGCGAGGATCTCATCCCTGCCCGCTGTTTCCGGCACGCCCAGGAGCTTTTTGATTTCTTCCGCGATGTTCTTTTTCTCGCGGAGTTCGGGCAGCTCTTCGGCAAGAGCTTCGATCCGTGCGGCGGTCAGACTGTCCGTTTCATCGGAAAGTGCCAGCGCGTGGTCGCCCAGCAGTTTACGCAGGGCAAGTTCTGTTTTGTTCATAGTGTTACCTTTCGTTTTGCCGGGGTTCTCCGGCTGGTTGATGATTGCGGTATCTTTGGCTGCAAGAGCCGTTACGCCATGCATGGCGGGATGATTGGTCAGTGCCACGCTGTGGAGCGCGGCGACCTCATTGCCGGACATCAGGAAGGTGGGGGAGAAATAGCGGTACTCCCGTTTCTGCAGCAGATCGGCTGCGGCATCGGTCCAGTAGTTGACTTTTGCCACAAGACCTTCCTCTGTCTTCTCCAGATCGCCGATCCAGCCGGCTGCCGGTGCTTTTTCGCCGGTCAGGGTCTGGTGTTCGTAATCGATCACAAGATCGCGGGCGCGGGAATGGAATTCCCGGATCACCCGGTCCGCCGATTCCGGGGAGAAGGAAAAGGCGTTTTCTTTGCCGTCCTTCGTGTAATGCTGCTCGCCGTAAGGGCAGAGCAGAAAGGATTTCGGCGGGACTTCATTTTCGTTGGTCATAAATAACTCCGTTATTTTAGTAAAAAAGTGAAAAAGTAAAAAAGTAAAAAAGTCTGGTGGAAAAATATTACCGCATGATACAGAAAGTGAAAAAGTGAAAAAGTAATATCCGACAGGCTTTTTTACTTTCCGGCGACAGCCGGTCTTTTTTACCTTTTTACGCCGGTGTCAGCCGGTCACAGGCTTTTTTACTTTCGGCGACAGCCGGTCTTTTTTACATTTTTACTCCGGCAAACGCCGGTCATCGGCACTTTCAAAGAAACGCACAAAGTATGATCTGCCGCTTCATCATAAAGGGATCCGGCGACCGCGCCGGAGCAGGAGCCGGAAACAGGATCTCGCCGTCCGTCCGGTTTCCGGGGCGTGCAAACGGCAAAGCGGCGGCACTGCAGCACCAACCGCACCGTGCCGTGCATTATCCCGTACGGCAGCGGCAAACAAAAAGTAATTCATAAAAAAAATTCTTGTTTTTTTGAAAAAGGGGGTTGAAAAATGCAAGACCGTGCGCTATCTTAAAAAAGGGCGGCGTCTTGTGTTAACGGATAGCATTCCCGATTTTTTCGGGGGGAGACGGTTCAACTCCGTCGGTCGCCCTTGTTTTTTAGCCTTTTTTTCGCTTGAGCATCTAAATATTGTGTCGGCGGGTTCCACGAGTCAACAAGCGCCCACTCGCCGTCTCCCTTCAACTCAAATATCGTTGTGATCGCGTTCCCGTTCGGCTGGCGGTCCTCAAACACAAGCCGCCGAACAGAGCCGTTTACATCTTCAACGCAGGTTGCTGCTGTGTTCCAGACCGTCCGCTTTAAGAGCTCTATAAATTTCTGCGGGGCAAGATCGTTGTGGTGATTTTTTATCCAGTGTTTAGTGCCGTGGTCTTGTGTGCCGCGCAGATAAAAAACAATTTGCGATATATCGGACTCAATCTCGCGTTCCGCAAGGTAGCCGGGTGTAAATGTTCCCAAAAGCAACTTATCATCGGGCAGTTGATTAACGGGCATCCCCGCGTCAAGAGCAGTCTGCAAGTTCTTTATAGTGCTTTCAACTTCATCAAGGTTCTTGGGAGGGATAACTGTGGGCTTTATCTCCGCAGAAAGGCGAAGGGAAAGATGAGCGTTCTCCTCCGCGCAAAGCTGAACAATACCGGCACGCACTTGCTGCTGCTTTTCGACATCCTTCACGCTTGCCAGATCAAAGGTCTCGAAAGCGTGTTCGGGATCGAAGGAGAAGCCGCTGGCGCTGTCTATGGTGACATCTTCCGGCGGAGTCGGCTCCCGAACATTTTCCGGCTCTCTGTCCGCCTCTTTGGCGGTGATCTCTTCCAGCCAGCAGCGGCAGTTGAACTCCCACGGCGGTGTGTGTGTTTTCAGGAACGGGTCATCTTTGTGGAAAATTTTTCCATCCAGTTTCTTGTGACCGTCACGGGAACGGCTGTCTATCCGCGAGTGATACCGGACATAGGGGAAAACCGTCATGGCATCCGGATCGTGCATCCGTTTCCATTCAGCGGCGGCGTTTGCCATGGCGGCGTTCTGGCGCATGACCAGATTCAGCCGTGCGGTGGAAGCAAGGTTTTTCAAACCGGCTTTATGATGGTCGTACCCTTCCGCCTTGAGAAAATCTTTCAGCAGGTTCCGTGCCTCGCCGAGACCGATCTCGCCCCGGCTGTACCGGTCTGATACTTCCCGGAGGCGGTCCAGAATGTGCGCTTCCGCCACGCGGGCGGAGAAAAACGACTGTGCGCGGATCTTCGGATCCATCTGTGCCAGCTCCGCATGACTGCGTGCTGTGTGCATATTGACGCGGTTCCGGATGTAGGAATCCTGCGTACCGGATCTCAACATTTTGCGTAAACTTCCTTAAAAATTGTTCTCAAAAAACTGTCTTGTGACGGTCTCCAGCTCATCATTTGCGGGAAACCACGGTCGTGCGTTCTGGGTTACGGATTTTTTCAGAACCCAGAGAGGCTTGATCTTCCGCTTCATGGGCTTGGCGAGATAAGCTCTGCCGTTGGGACCGTCCTCCTTCTTCCGGAGGAATACGAGTTCCCCGGCATATTCCCGGGGATATATCCCCTTGACTGATTTGTCGATGGGAATCGCAAGAAACTTTGCCGTTTTCGGCTTGATCTCGCCGCCGAAGTGGATATGTTCGGCGATATAGCCGTTTTCCCCGCCGACATATACCTCGTGCCGGTCTTCGCTGCTGTCATCGGTGAGGATGGAGTGGCGGGCGATCAGATCTCCGAAGTTACCGCCGATCTTTTCCCGTGCAGACTTCTGCACATGCTGCTTGATCACGGTGGACCATGCGATCATGAACTGGCGTGGAGTTAAACCGGCAAGGCGTTCCAGCGTCTCCGAATCATTTATTTCGATTTTCAAGTTCATGGAAGGGTCTTTCCATTTCGTTTCGCATCAGATCTTCAAATTTTGAGCTGTCGCCCGGCTTGGCGATTTCGCCGGACCGCAGAAGCGCATCCAGTTTATCGTCGTCCAAACCGGCAGCCCGTTCTATCCCGTCCGCCATAGGTCCGAGCCATTCTTCCAGAGCGTCTGCCAGTTCTGTTTTCCGTTTGTCCTGCGGAGCGGTGTCAGACATGGGGGCACTGGCAGAATCAACATCCAAAGCTTCGTTGACAGCTTCCGATTCAGCCGCCTTCAAAGTGATCGGCTGGCGGATCCCTCCGGTGGCTTCCCATGCTCTCCTTGCCGCGTCCGGCAACGGCGGCAGTCCCAATTCCTGCCGGGTCTGTTCTTCAATTTCCGGCGTAGCCGTCAACAATCCAGCGCGAATTGCGACACCCATAGCGTCATATTTCTGCTTCAAATTCAGGTTATGAGCCGATTCATCTTCAAGAGTGGTCGGCACTCCAAATGCGCCTCCGCCCATGGGGGCGGCGGGTTCGGGACGGCGGGTCAGTTTGATGCCGAAGCGTTCGGACATCTCGGCGGGATCGGTCTCAAGACCGCCAGCGTACAGGCTGGAAACGGTGGTTGCCAGTGCGGCAAGGTCTTCCGCCGGTTCCGTCTGTATCTTCAACCGGGGCGGCTGGATGCCGGGAAAATTGTACTCTCCCCAGACCTTGAAGATCTGGGCATTGATCCCCCGTTCCAGCCAGCGGGCATCGGAACAGAGGATATCCTGCCGGACCTGACTCTGGGCATCCCCGCCGGACAGCCCGGAGGAATCACCGCTGGAGGCGGTCTGCCCCAGGACGATGCGGTTGACGGCATCGCCAAGATATTCCAGCAGACGGAAATAGACATCGCCGGTGGTCTGGGCAGCCTGCAGCATTTCCAGCTCCACGGCTTTGGTAAACAAGCCTCCGCCGCCGGATCCGAAGTTCCGGATCAGCTTGCGGAGTTTATTTTTCTGCGTTTCAAATTCGTTGTCGTCCACCTTCGCCACCAGAAACGGCATCCCGTAACGCTCAATGAACGCCAGCAGATCTTTGTGGTTCACATTGGCGAAGCAGTGGAGCCACGCCAGCGGGCGTACAAGCCCGCCCCGGACAGGGTCAGAGCCGTGGAACCGACGGCGGTGGAAAATGATCCGGCGGCGGGGGACTTCGATCCCCAGCGGATGCTGCGCGGTGATCAGTTTCGGAGCGAAGCCGTCCTGAAAGGACCAGAAACGCTGGGGAATGTGCTTGAAACCGGCGATATGCCCGCCGTTGACCCACACGATCTCGCAGACTGCGTAACCGGGGAGCAGCGCGCCCATCAGGTCATCCATCAGATCTTCAAAGGTGTCCAGCTCGTCACCGTCGCCGCAGCGTTCCAGCTCTTTTTTCAGGGAATCGGCGGCGTTTTTTGCTTCGGGGGTATCGTCCCCCGGTTCAATGCTCCACTGAAGACCCAGCAGCGCGTCCTTGCGTGTCTGCACTGCCTGAATCACATCAAAATTTTTCTCCAGGATCTCCCGGCAGAGACGGCATTGGTCCGCCACATCGCCGGAGTTGGCTGCCTGCATGATCGCATCAATGCGCTGGGGTGTCAGATCTCTGGTCACATCGCTGTCCAGCCGGTCGGAGTGATCCTCCCGGATCGCGGGGAGCGGCAGTCCCAGAAGTTTTCGGAAAAATTGCATATTTCAGCCTCTAAAAATTCCTTGAATTTTAGTGAAAAAGTGAAAAAGTGAAAAAGTAATATCCGACAGACTTTTTTACTTTCGGCGAAGCCGGTCTTTTTTACATTTTTACTCCGGCGTCAGCCTGTTACAACAGTTTAATTTTCTTTTCGACTTTAATCATCATCATTGTTCGGGCGATGGTAACCGTCCTTTCGGTCGTCATCACCCAGGAGGTCGCATCCATCTGCTCTTCCGCCGGTGTGAGCGGCGGCGTGGAGCGCCAGGGCGAGAGCCCAGAACCGGTCCGCGTGTCCGTTTTCGCTGCGGTCTGCACTGAACCGGATGTTTCCGGCGGCGGTGGTCTCCTTCTTGATCGCCCGGAGGTCGCTCTGCAGATCCCGGTCGAAGGGGATGCGTAAATTCAAATCTTCAAACGCCGCTTTCACGGGGTACGCCAGTTCTTCTTTCACCGGTCCGGTGAATTGGACCGGCTCCACCCGGTAAGTGCCGAAGTGGTCGGCGGCGTTCTCGGCAAGCTGCATACCAAGTCCGGAAGCATCAATGCAGCACCGGCGCATTTCCGGCAGGGCGAGGATCCGGTAGAGGATCTGTTCCTGAGCGGAGAACTTCATATTCCGAAGGAGGATCAACCGGCGGCAGAAATGGCGTCCGCCTTCCAGGGAGTTGACCCAGATCACGGTGAAGTCTTTTTTCCGCCCGATGTCCACCCCGACATAAAGGGTCTTTCCCTTGAGGTCGGAGAAGTTGTCTGTATCGGTGAGGTTCTGCGGCGCGTTTTCATACTCGCAGGCGGCGAGCAGCTCATAAGTCAGGAACGCGCTGGCATCGTCCGCCGGAACGCACATATACTCCTGTAAAAAGGTCTCTTCATCGGGACAGCCGGACTTGATGAAGGTGTAATAGTCTGCTTCATCCATGTCCTGACGCTCATCCTCCGGCGGCAGTTTCTGCTGGAGGCGGAAGAGGAATCCCTGATCCAGAGCGTCCTGCAGTGTGACCCGGTGGAGACTGATCCGTTTCGGATTGCCCTTTTCCCGGATCTCGGTGATCAGCTCATTGAAGAAGTTATGACTTCCACGGTGGGTGCTGACCATAGCCATGCTGCCGCCCCAGGTGATGCCGGGGTAAGCGATGGCGTACAGTTTGCGGGGATCTTTGTGCAGGGCGAACTCATCCAGAAGACGGTCGCCCCGCTTGCCCGCCTGTGCGTCCGGATTACTGGTCATGGAGTTGATACAGCAGCCGTTGGTGAAGCGGATGATGTAAGTCTTGGACTCGTCCACGACTTCCACGCCCAGATCCTGCACGGCGGTATTGATGATCCCGGCGAAGGATTTGCAGTCGTCCAGAAACAGCCGGGCTTGAATCTCATCCCGGCTGGAGACCCAGGCGTCCAGTCTTGCGTTCGCCACGCTTTTCCGGCGAACATGATCGTACGCGCTCGCCCAGGAGATCCCGATCTGACGGGATTTTTCCATGAGCTTCAGGCGGGAGTTGTCCAGCACCCAGTCTCTCTGGTAGGGGAGCAGCAGGGTATCTTCCTGCGGTTTGATCTTTGCTTTTCCCATAAAAAATTCCTTGAATTTCAGTAAAAAAGTAAAAAAGTAAAAAAGTAAAAAAGTGAAAAAGTGAAAAAGTAATATCCGACAGACTTTTTTACTTTCGGCGAAGCCGGTCTTTTTTACATTTTTACTCCGGCATCAGCCGGTCACAGACTTTTTTACTTTCGGCGAAGCCGTCTTTTTTACATTTTTACTCCGGCTCCGACGGTCACAACAGTTTAATTTTCTTTTCGACCTCATTCAGGGTCGCTTCGGTCATACCGGCGGCGGATGCGCCGTGTTCCAGATCGGAGATGCGTTTGAGCAGATCTTCCTCCCGCTGCTTTGCGGCGGAAAGCTGATCACCGAGGGCGGCAATGCGCTGCTCCAGCGCGATGATCTTCTCATCCTTCGCAGTATTGGTCAGCCCGATGGCGGAGCGGACAAGGCGTTCCACCTCCCGGGTGTCTTCCGGATTGGCTGCCACGCAGTCCCGGACGATCCGGAGAAGGTCCACACGGACGCTCTCGGAGATATTCCCGGCGATATCGAACTCCTTAAGAAGTCCGCCGGTCAGGGTATCGGCTGCATGATCGCGGCGCATCTCCTCCCGCCTTCCGGTGATCCGGCGGTATTCCGCCGACTTCTTCACGCGGCTGAGCGCGGAGGGGGTCAGGGTCAACCCCAGAGACTGCAATCGTTCTGCCACTTTGGTATCGCCGATGACGGCGGCATAAGTGGCACCGTCATGCAACAGGGAGATAATGCGGATGCGCAACTCAAAGGGGAGCAGCGAAAAATTGGATCTCGGTCCAGCCATAGCATCACCTCACAGCGGCAGCGCCGTACAGGAATTCGTTATCGCGGAGGGCTTTCCCCGCTTCGATCTCCCGGCGGATATGGGGTGCAAGGGTGCAATATGTGCCCTGATAGCCGGGAACGGGGAGAATCAGACCGGCTTCCTGCAGCGCGGTCCATTCTGCGCGTGCCGCGGCGGGATCGGGATTCTCCACCAGGAGACTGTCGTGATTCATCAGAGCGTCCAGGCTCTGAGCGCAGCAGAAATCCGCCATGGCAAACACGATTTTTCGGCGGATACGGTGTTTTTTATCGGTCATAGTTACTTTCCTCCATTTGCGTTTCCGGAGCAGATCCTCCGCTGCTCGCGGAGGTCATCCGCGACACGGTTGACATTATCCCGCAGGCTCTTCAACTCGGCGTCCTGACCGGAGTTGCGTTCGAGCGCGCGGCTGACTTGATCGGTCAGCTTCCGGACATCGCCGGAAAGAATCTTCAGTGTCGCGAGGATCTCCTGGGAACGGTCATGTTTTTTATGATCTTCCAGATCTTCCCGCACGCCGCCGATCTGACCTTCGGCAGCGGCGATCTTCTGTTCAAGCTGGGCAACTTTCTCATCCTTCAGCTGGGCGACCTCCCGTTTCAGGGAGGCGATCTGACGGGTATCCTTGCCGATCTTGTGCCGGAACATCCACAGCAGGACGCCGCCGGAAGTGCCGCCGCCGACAAGAGAGGCAGCAAGGTTCACAAGGGTATCCATCATACTCAAAATAAATCTCCTGATATATAGTTTAAAAAAAGGCGGAAAGACTGTCGGACGGTACCTTTCCGGTTGAAATTCTGGCGGACAGCCGTGTCCTCACTTTCCGCCGTTATCACAAGTAAAAAAGTAAAAAAGTAAAAAAGTAATCTTCCGACAGGGCGAAGCCGGTCTTTTTTACCTTTTTACTCCGGCGTCTGCCGGTAAAAATGGAGCCGGGCAGAGTGTTCTGCCGGTGACCGGATAAGTGCGATCACCCCGGACGGCTCCGGAGACAGAAAGTCTGTAAAAAGTGGGCACGGCGGGGAGGATGATCCCGCCGCACCCGGCGGAGAAGAAAAAATCATGTTCTCTTCACTATATGGAGAAAATCAGCGATTTTTCAACAAAATCACAACAAAATAACATTTAAGTTATTGAAAATCAATGATATAAAATTCAACAAAAAATTTTGCTTTTCAGCATAAGATATTGAAAATCAATAAAAATCCGTAAAAAAAAGAGCCAAAAAAAATGGAAGAAAAAGCAAAAAATTTTCGATTTTTTTTGATTTTTACAGAAAAAAGTAGAAAAAAGAGAAGTAAAGAAGAGAAAAAGTAAAAAAGTAAAAAAGTAAAAAAGTGAAAAAGTAATATCCGACAGGCTTTTTTACTTTCGGCGACAGCCGGTCTTTTTTACATTTTTACTCCGGCTCCAAATGGAGCCGGTTCCGAAAAATCCATTGCCGCATGCGGCAATCAGGATGGGAAATTACGCTGAAAAACGAGTTCTAAACGATCCCCCGTTTGGCAATACTTGCCTTGTTTATATGCGGGGGTTCCATCATCGTTTACAGCAAGCAATAACTCCAAAGTATGCAGTGCCATTTGCAAATCTAATTTTTTAGGCTTCCTGAAAAGTTGTTTCGCATCAAAAAAAGGATTATTCATCTTCAATAAATGGCGGTATTCTGACCACGATACAGACTTACAGTTCATTGTTTCTTTTTTATCCGCCTCAAGAGAGGGAATTGGATATATCGTTGTAAGAGGGCTCACAATGTCGTATATATAAATTTTGAGCGAATTTAAGATTACTCTTTTGGTTTTAGGGAGATCTTCGGACAGATATGTCAGATCATGCAATAGTTTGCGGTATTCGCATACATTTTTTGAAGAAAGAACTAAAAAGCGACCCGCGCCTAAAGCCTGAGTCAAGAGAAAGATTTTTGGCTGGACTATATTTTGAAGCGCGTATGCACAGTATACTATTTCAAACGCTGATAGCGATATTTTTTCGGGCAAAATGGCGTTCATTTTTCAGTTTCCTTCAGCTTGTCTCCAAAGTTCGCGGCAGCCATTGCCAGCAGACGAGCCTTACCGACGGGATCAAGGGCGTTGAAGATCTCCAGAAGCTGATCACGGAGGGCGTCCGCTTCCGGGTTTCTGGTGGTCCCGCCGAAAAAGTCGATTTTAATATCCCGGAACAGACGGAGAAAAACGCCAAGCGGCATATTTTCCACTTTCGCTTTTCCGCTGAGATAAGCGTTGATGGTGCTCTGGGTGATTCCGGCAAGCTCCGCCAGCCGTTTCTGCGTACCTTCCCGCCGATACAACTCCTGCAGCGCAAAAATAATTGCACGACGCAGGAGCAAAGTGCGTTCATTTGGAGCGTTCATTTTTCATTCTCCTTTAATTTATCGCCGAAGTTTGCGGCGACCATAACCAAGCACTCCAGTTGCTTGTCGTGGGGAAGCCCCCGGAATATAGATAGCAACTGTGTTTCCGCATCTGCATCTGAAACGGGTTGTTTGCTGTTCATATAATCAGAGGGAAAGCAAAACAAAGCAAGGTCGGGAAACAGTTTTACAAGAGTTCGGAGAGGCATATTCCCGATTGCGTTATCGCCGCTATTAAAGCGATAAATCGTAGGATAGTCCATTCCCCGCTGCTGGGCGAGTTTACGCATGTTGCCAGCGTCACTGATTGCTTTTTTCAGTGAAGCCTTAATGTATTTTTCCAGTTCATCGTATGACATAATTATAACCTTTTGTATCTTTTTGTAGAAAATATAGCATAAAATTATAAAAAATCCATATGTATTACAAAGACAAAGATTTGTCCGAGACCCGTTCCGGCTGCTCGTTTTTTATTTCGTTTTTCGTCTCAAGCGCGGAAACGCGTTGCATTAAATGTTTTACAACTTCCCTCAATTCCTGATCGTCATTTTTCTGCGGTTCCGACTTTTCTGCGGGAAAATAATCTATCTTCATTTCGGGAAAAAGACGAATTAAAGTAGATACGCTGAGTTCCTCAAAGCGAATTTTTCCCGTAGCGTACGCCGAGATTCGGCTCTGATGAATTCCGGTTGCATCGGCAAACGCTTTCTGCGTCTTGTGTCGTCGGCAGGCTTCTTGCATGGCGGCGTGAAAATCATCTGACAGCATTTTTCTGTTCCGTTTTTTGTTTAGTTTTTACTATACTTTACTCCAAAAATATCACTTTTCAATAAAAAAAATCATTTTTTTGTTAATTTTATACTTGACAATATCACCTGCAAATGATATAATATCATTGCAAAATGAATTTTATCATTTGAAGGAGAAGAAGAGATGACAAAACTAAAACAGATAAGACAGGAAGCGGGCATTTCCGCTGCAGAGGTAGCTCGCAAGTTGCAGGTAACAAGGGGCTGTGTATGTATCGCCGAACGGAAAGGGATCCGGACGCCCAGAGCTGCGGCGAAGTACGCAGCAGCATTTCCGGGCAAGACCTGGCTTGATCTTATGGACGCGCCCGCGTGTGAACAATAAACATATAATAAGTAAAAAAGTAAAAAAGACCGCCGGGCGGAAAGTAAAAAAGTCTGGTGGAAGAAAGGACAGAGAGATGATGAAAGAAAAAAGCGAAACAGGTAAAGGGATTTTGGGGGTGCTGGCAGAACTTCTGTTTCTGCCGTTGCTGATCATTGCGATGGTTTTATCCCTGCCGATGATGCTGCTTGCGTATATCTATAAAAAAAACAATCACCATGTCAATCGGGGGAGATCAAAAAAATGACCGGTCTTGACAAATTGAATCTGCTGACACTGATCAATCTTGCATTGGATCATCTGGAAGCAGCGGAAGGAACGGGCAGCCGCTACCAGCTGCAGGAAGCGGCGCGGCTGTTGGGCATTGCCAGCGATGCTGCGAAAAAACTTGCAAATACGGAGAACTGAAGAAAATGGCATTGGAGATCAGATTTCAGGGTCGGACCCTGAACAAGACTGACGGGGGGATGGAGACAAACATCACCCGTGTTGGCACGAAAGATGAGGTACTGTCCGCATGCAGCAAACTAAAAATCAACGCGCGATATGCAGGACTCGGTCGGCTCGTCCTTACAGCCGCAGAGCAGGAAAGCCCGAAGATCTGGGTACTGGAGGAGCGATACATTGAACAAACTGACGGGATCAACATTGTAACTCCGCCGGACGACGGGTTCGGCAAGAAAAGTGCAACTCTCAGCACGGGGATGATCACACTGCCCCTTGAAAGAGTGAAGGGGTACAAAACGAAGTGGAACCACTATCTTGCCGGAACGGCAGAAACAGTTCTTCCCGGCTGGGCGAATACAGCGTCTTCCACAATCGTGGATGAGCCGGACAAATACCGGTGGATCAAAGAGCCGGGCGAACTTCCGCAGGGCTGGCACATTCTTTCCGAACCGTCAAAACCGGGGGTCACCGGTGTTGACCTTGCCACCTATACGATCACGGAGCGGATCAAATGCCGTTCCCCGCGGAGTGCGGGGAAGGAGATCGTGCGGAGATTGAACCAGATCGGGAAGCCGGTCGAAGACTTCGGCATCGACGAAGGGGACTGGAAGTGCGACGATTCGGGGATCCAGTGGGACGGCAAGGCATGGGTCGTCACTCTCACCTGGACGCGCTCAGGGGACGAAAAAGGATGGGACAAAGATCTTTACACGAAACAATAATACAGGAGAAGAAGACACAATGAAGAGAATCATCACACAGGCAGACAAGGACGCTTTCCTTGAGTTTTACTTCGGCTGGAGAGCCGAGGGGAAGAATATCCGCGAATGTTACCGGCTCGCCCGGCAGGCGTACATAGCAGAAGGGCATGACTCCGTCCCCAGCTTCAGCACGCTGCGGCGCTGGCTCTATCCGAATATGAGTAAAAAAGTAAAAATGACCGCTGACGCGGGAAGTGAAGAAGCCGGGCGGAAAGATATGACCGCTGACGCGGGAAGTGAAGAAGCCGGGCGGGAAAATATGACCGCTGTCGCGGAGATTGCCGCATGCGGCAATGAAGATGCGGGAAATGAGGCTGAAAGCGGTTTTGGAGAGGAGCAAAATAATAATGAAGTTTACGCAAAATCCATTGCCGCAGCGGCAACGGACCGCAGCGAGATCTACCGCGCACTGCTCCGGGCGTACCGTCTGCGCCGGGAGGAAGATATTGATGAGCTGGTGGATCTGATCGCGCCGGAGGTGACGGCATGACGGAAGAACAGGTTATCGATATTCCGGAGTTGATCGTACTGGAACCGGGGAAAACCTACCGGATCGGCGGCGAACTCTATCTGGCAGAAGCGGTGGAGCCGTATCACGGCTGCGACCGGTGCGCGTTCGGCGAGACCAGCGACAAGTGTCTGCGTTTTGACTGCGCACCGGAAAATGTGATCCTGAAGAAGATCTGAGGAGGAATGTATGGGGAATAAGTTTGAAGACATGCGGGGGATCGACCCCTATGAACCGATCACGGCGGAAGATGAAGGCTGGGATGACAGTGCGTGGGTCGTTATGGCAGCGTGGGTGGTCCTCCTGATTGCAAGCCTGGTGGCACTGATCGGGCTGTTTGTTTAAGGAGAAAATATAAGGCGATGAGACAGATCATAACAATCGGCGATGTACTGGAAACGGTGGAGGTGGATCCCGAGATCCGGGAGATGTTCGACACCTTTTCCCGTGAGGAAAGCCGCTGGGAAAGTGACAACGATCTCCCGGGAACGGTGACGAGCCGGATGTTCATCGCCACCGTGAACTGGGCTCGGTCGAACCCGAAGCGGTGGGAGGCATTCTTCCTGCATTACTACTGCGATATGAGTGTTGCTGAAATCGCGGCACACTCCGGACACAGCGAGCAATATATCTACAAACTTCTGGAACCGGTCCACTACAGCGAGATGGACCGGTGCATAAAAAATGGTAAAAAAGTGAAAAAGTAAAAAAGTAAAAAAGTAAAAAAGCGAAAGGATAATGAGAAAAAATGAAATGTGAAAAAGCTTTTGAAGGCTGCGATCAAAATCTTATTGAAAAAGTAAAGAAAGTGCTTGATAAAATTCCGGAGGATCGTCTGGCGGTGGCGGTGATTTTGATTTTTAATCTGCTGCAGACCCCGGAGTACCGGGGAAAAGTTCTTCGGTATACAGCTGTAATGCTGACGGAAGAAGGAAAGTTTCTGCGGATGGCGAAAAGTGAAAAAGCGAAAGGATAATGAGCATGGCAAATGTTAAACTTGACGACAGCCGGAAGTATCAGGCGATGACGGTGGAAGATGCGGACGCGCTCTTCCAGCACCTTGCGCTGCTGGAAACGCGGATCGCCGCGAAAACAGCGGCAGCGGACAAAAAGATCGCGGAGATCAAAACCCGGTTGAAGGAGGAAACGGACAGCGACTCGGAGGCATTGGCTTCGGTCAAATCGGAATTGACCAGATATATCGGCGCGCACCCGGAACGGTTTGCGAAGCCCCGGATGCGGAAGACCGCATTCGGGCAGTATGGACTGCGCACCAGCACGAAACTGGAGATCACGGACGCGGATGCAGTGATCGATTACAGCGATGATGCGGGACTGGATCTTTATGAGACCAGCAGAACGGTGATCGTCAAGGCAGTATCCGCCGCGATGGCGGACGGACACATCATCCCGGGAGTGCAGCAGTTGAGCGGAAGCGTGGCAAGTTATAAAGTTGACAGAATCAAAGATACAGAAGGGAAGTGAAAAATGATTCATGACGAATTGATCAACGGGGTAATCCCCGGGAAAATTGAAGCGAAGACCGCCGCCACAGCAGAGGTGGCGCGTTTCACCCGCCGCTGCGTGCCGCTGACAGCAATGCTGATCGCGGCGGCACGGCGTGACAATTTCAGAAATGACCTGGAAGGCTGGGCGGACTGGTGCGCTCAAACTGCGGGGATCTATAAGAGCGACAAGCGGTGCCACTTCGACACGATCGGACGGATGCTGCTGGCGGTTCAGGCGACCAAGTTCCGTACGGTGTTCGGTCTGCTCTATGAATTGGACAGCGAAAAGCTGCTGGCAATCTCCCGGCTCTGCCGCGGTGCGGAAGTCACGGAGGAGAGCGTGGCGGATGTGATTACCTTCGTCAACCATTTCGGGAACGACCTGCGGGAAATGAGCCGGGACAGGATCCGGCTGTATGTGAAAAAATTCCGCGGGGAGGAAGTACCGGAGGAAGACGGTATCATCACGGATGGAGAGAAGAAGAGCGCACAGATGATGCTCCCCGGCTTCGAACGCAGCGTGGATCTCTTCCGGGATCTGACGCCGGAAACGGCATCAAGCATGGTGAAGAGCCGGGATGTGGCGGACAAAGCCGGTTACGCCGGCTATCTGCTGGTCAATTCCTATGTTAACTACGCGCATGCGCACGATGGCTTTGCCCGGGCGAAAGATCTTACCATTTTAAAATCGCGTCTGCTTGACCTGATCGACCGCATCGATGCGCTGGATCTGACGGATGATGACGCCCCGGAGATTGCCGCATGCGGCAATGAAATGAAGTTTACGCAAGCGGAAGAACCGGCGGAAGAACCGGCGGAAGAGGTGCCGGAGATTGCCGCATGCGGCAATGAAGATCCGGAAAATGAGGCTGAAAGCGGTTTTGAAGATGAGCAAAATAATAATGAAGGTTACGCAAAATCCATTGCCGCAGCGGCAAAGGAAGGGAGTAAAAAAGTAAAAAAGACCGCTGACGCGGAAAGTGAAGAAGCCGGGCGGAAAAATACGACCGCTGACGCGGAAAGTAAAGAAGCCGGGCGGAAAAATATGACCGCTGACGCGGAAAGTGAAGAAGCCGGGCGGAAAAATATGACCGCTGGTGCGGAAAGTGAGCGCGCGGCTTGGACCCCGGAAGTGCTTACGCCGGATGATCGGCGAAAGATAACAGAGCAGATGGGCTACGATTTTGATATCGGCAGCGTGATCGGGAGCGACTGACAATTATTTTTTTTAAGAGGATGAAAAAAATAAATTATGGGACTTTTTGACTTAATCACAAAAAATCAATCTGAACAGACACCGGTCTGCAAAGCAGAAATCGTGCATTACACGGGATCCGTTCCCGGTTCTCTGGAGGAGATCTCCGCCAATGACCGTGCGGAGGCACGGGAAAGACGGCGTTTCCTTGCGCTGGTGGAGATGAATAAAGGCATGGGAGCCAAGGCTGCGTGCGAATTCGTGGCGGGGCATCATGCCGACGAGTTCCCCATTCTGAGCGAGGGCGGCAACGGCGGCAGAAGTCAGCTGACCTACCATTCCTATCGCAACTGGCGGCAGATCCTGCTTGCCGCGCGGAAGGAACACGGGGGAGAACTGACAGAGGAACACGAGGTGCGTCTGCTGGCGAAACGGTACGCAAGAGGAGAGCGCGGTTCGACGGCGGATCCGGAATTTCTGGAATTGTTCCGGAAATTCTATCTGAACCGGAATTGCCCGAAAGTCCCTGCGGCATACCGGAACGCGGTCATGGCGTGGGCGAAGATCGGAAACGGCAGACCGGCGGGGACGATCGGTCAATGCCGGGTCGAGCTGCAGCGGATCGCGCCGGAAGTGATCGTGCGAGCCCGTGAAGGTGATGTGGCGTGGCGGAACAAATGCTGCGATTATATCACACGGAACTGGAACGATATCGCAGCCGGTGATGTGGCGGTCGGTGACAGCAGACCGTTCGACACCCGTGTGAAGGTCTGGAACGACCGGACTGAACGCTGGGAATCGGCACGCCCGACGATCGCCGCGCTGCTGGATGCACGGAGCTGGAAGTTCGTTGCCTACTGGATCACCACGGAACCGGTGAACAGTGACACGCTGATCAATACGCTTGCACTGTGGTGTCATAATACCGGCGGGATCCCGCCGACGCTCTGTTACTTCGATAACGGGAAGGACTACAACGCTGCGGGCTTTTCCACGCCGCTGACGGTGGGGCAGTATGACCACAGCATATTCAAGGAGCTGGGGATCAAGCTGCTGAATGCGACTGCGTATAACGGCAGGGCGAAGACCATTGAGCGCGCCTTCCGGGACATGATGCGGAACTTCGACAAGCTGTTCCAGGATTATCTGGGGAGCAGTCCGGCGGAGCGATCTGATGCCTCCAGTTATTATGACAGCCACCCGGAGGAATTGCCGAGCCTCAGTGCTTTCTGCAAAGTCTTCGCCGCGTGGCTGGCACAATATCACGCAACCGCAAAACACGGAAAGATCCACGGCGGGGAAAGTCCGGACACGATCTGGGACAGGCGGGCGATCGACAGCAGCAGACGGAGAACGCCGGAAGACCTGATGCTTGCTTTTCTGCGACCGCTTGGTCTGCGCCAGGTGGGGCGCGGCGGTCAGATCCAGGTGGACGGGACATATTATGTGACGGACGATGTGCGCTGGGGCGAAAAGGTGCTGGTCAAGCGCAGCAGCTTCGACGACTCCTTCGTAATGCTTTATACGGCGGATGGTCGCCGGTTGGGGATCGCCCGGAGCCGTGAGGCGGTGAAAGCCATTGCCGAGGGCAGAAGCGATCGTGAGTTGCTGGCGGAGCGGATCGCACGGCAAAAGGCGCAGGACAAGGCGGCGCGGACCATGCTGGCGGATCTGACCGGCGGCGTCTACGGCGCAAGCCCGCTGGAGGTCCTGTTGACTGCCGGCACGGATGCGGAGTTCCGGGTGACTGGCAAAATGCATCTGGTCAAAGGCGGCACGCATGATTTCAGATTGATCGAAGGCGGCGGCATGGCGCAATTAGAAAGTGAAGAAGTAAAAAAGACCGGCTTCGCCGAAAGTGAAAAAGCCGGGCGGAAAAATATGACCGGCTTCGCCGAAAGTGAAAAAGTCTGCGAAGACAGCGCGCCGACGAAGTTTACGCAAGGGGAAGACCCGGAAGAGGGCGACCAGGCGGATATGGAAGAAATCTATAATTTTATCACCAAAAAACATCAAGGAGAAGAAGACGATGAATGACGGAAACATGAATGTGGAACAGATGGAAAACGGCAAATCCGGAAAAGGTCGGAGTATCGGCTACGAAGTTTATGCGGAGGGACTTTCCCGGTTGGAAAACGACCGGGAACGGGAACTTGCGGAATGGGGCTGGGGCTACTATGTGAGCCTGGGGAAGAACCTTGTGCAGTTCGCCCGGGAACTGGGAGTGGAGAAGCACACAGCGGAAGGTCTTCTGACCGGTGCGCTGCTCCTTTTTAAGGAAAGCCGGACGGAGGCTTTCGATGCACTGGCTGCGCTGAAAAGCAGAGTCAGCCGCAGCAAGCCGCTGGTACGCACGATCGTGACGCAAAAGATCCTTGACGCGCTGGACTATGCCCGGGATGAACGGACCATGGTCTATATCAGCGGAACAACGGGGCGGGGAAAGACCTACGCCGCGGAATATTGGGCGGCGCAGAACAATCACGGGCGGACGAAGTTCCTTCGTGCGGTTGCCGGTTGCACCAAGCGGACAATCATCCGCGATCTTGCCAGGAGTATGGGGATCGGGCTGAATCATCCCACCGGCGATATTTCCGCCATGCTCTTTGACCGGATCACCGACCGGAATGTGATCATTGTGGACGAGGCGGGTCACCTCCTCGGCAGGAACGGCGTCAGCGGTGCCATCGAATTCCTGCGGGACCTGCACGACAAGACCCATTGCGGGGTCTGTCTGATCTTTACCGATGTGTACCTGGATGAGATCAAGAACGGGCGGCATACCGCATTTTACGAACAGTTCCGCGGTCGGTTTGAATTCCCTGTGGAGATCCCGGAGCTGGTCCGCAAGGATGAAGTCCGCGCCGTGCTCAAGGCTTTTGTGCCGGACGCGGATGAAGATTTTGTGGAATACGCTTTGAAACTTGCCCGCACGCGGGAAGGAAAACTCCGGACACTCTTCAAGGACCTCTACCGGGCGGAGGATTTTGCAAAAAGCAAAGGTCGGGCGATGACCAGAAAAGATCTGAAAGCCATGGTGGAATTCCGCCGGAGCGGCGGCAGCTGGGCGGAGGACCGGTAATGAGCTGGGAAAAAGTCCACACAGAAAATCAACTCTGGCGGGGACGCGGCACCGATGACCCGAAGGGCATGGTGGAAGGCGGGCTTGTCTGGCTTGACGGGCATCCGTACATTGTCAAGCGGTCAGCGGTCGCGGGCGTGATGCTGTATGCGATCAAGCCGGGAACACTGGAAAGGAAAGTGGCGGAATGAGCGGAAAGAAGAACTACATCAAGATCATTCACACGCTGAAAGGCAAAGCCGGGGTGGATGATACTGAATACCGGGCGATCCTGCAGCAGTGCGGAAAAGTCAACAGCAGCCGCGACCTGGATGAAGGCTCCGCACGAATGGTCTGCGCCGTGCTGCGCGGCAAGGTGAACGGCGAACAGCGGCAGAAGAAGAAAGATGATTTGCTCCCCTGTGAAAAGATGATCTGGCAGCTGTGGTATCAGCTTCAGGAGAGACTGCCGGAATGTGACCGGTGCAGTGTATATCTGCTGGGGATCATAGACAAGGTGACGGGGCGCGAGTACATCCCGAATCTGGTGGACGGACCCACAATCCGTCTGCGCTATCTGGGGCCGCGCTGGACCTATAAGGTGATCGAAGCGCTGAAGAAGCGGCTGAAGTATGAAGAAACAAAACCCGCCTGACCACAGAACAGGAAGACCTCATTTATCCTCTGATCCTTTGGGACAGGGGATTTTTTGTTGGCGAAAAAAATTCAACTTGCTTTTTTCAGAAATCCGTGTATATTAAAGGACTGTCGGATGAACCGACAGACAAAAAAATAAACTCGGAGGTGTTTTTATGCGAACAATCAAATGTTCTCAAAACGGCGCCCTCCGCACTGCGTTTTAGTGGGCAGTGGGCGCTATTCTTCTTGTCAAATACTTTGCAGCCCCTTTTCCAGCGGTAAACTGGTAGGTGTGCTCCCAGTTGAGTGATTTTTATGGTTATCTGTAGTATCGCTCAAAACTGGTCGTCAAAAGATAGGATGAGGCGGAAGAATAATGTCGTTTTCCCGGAGATCTATTGGTCCCCGGGGTTTTCGTTTTTCGCCGGTACCCTGCGGGCAGAGCGTCTTCCTGACGGGATCGACCTGATCGTGGCGGCGCACAGTCATGACTTTATCAGCCGCGCCGTCCGGAACCGCCTGACACTCGGCGCAATCGGGTATCACCCGTCCCTGCTTCCGCTTCACCGCGGGCGGGATGCAGTCCGGTGGACCATCCGGATGGGCGACCCTGTCGCTGGCGGGACGGTGTTCTGGCTGAATGATACTGTGGACGGCGGACCGGTGGCGGCTCAGGACTGGTGCTTTGTGCGGGTCGGCGATACCGCACAGAGCCTCTGGAGGAGAGACCTCTTCCCCATGGGCGTGCGGCTCATCAGCAGCGTGCTGGATGATGTGAGCGCGGGGACGCTCGTTATGCAGGAGCAGGATCACAGCCTGGCAAGCTGGGAACCGTCGTTCGACGGCGCACCGCGTCTCTTCCGACCGGAATTGCCGCAGATCGGGTGTCTGCCGGACGGGTTCCGGGTCATGCGTAAAAATTGACACTGACCCGTTAAAAAAAATGACCGCACTCCGGAAATCGGGGTGCGGTTTTTTTGTGCGGGCGTCAGTCATTGTGCGGGACCATTGCGCGGCAGGAAAACGGACCCTCACGCGCGCGCAAGCACAACGGTCCGCACAGATGATGCACAGCGCAGATCAGGGCTGTCCGCACAACGGATCCGGGCGTTTTGCGTAAACTTTCAGCGCGCGGCTTTTTGTGGCTGATCGCGGCTGTTGCCGGTTGCGTGGATCTGGTTGCGGGTTATACAAATTCCTTTCATTTTACGGTTTGCATTTTGAGCTTTGCCATAATATATTACAGGCAAGTGGACATCTATTGTCCCTTTCAGTTATGAAATGAAATTTTTTTGACATTTTTTTCAGGAGAGACACTTTATGCCGCTGCACAAATCGCAAATGCACCGTCTGATGCGGATCGCCGCATTGTTGAAAGAAAACCGCTACCCGAACTCACAGAGTCTGATTAAAGAGTTTCAGCGGATGTCTGTGGAAGAAGATCTGGAAATCGACTGCGGCAAAAAGACCATTCTGCGGGATATGAAGGTATTGGAACATGAATTCGGTTGTCCGCTGGGATTCGACCGTGCCAGAAACGGTTATTATCTCAAGCACCACGGCTGGGATTTTATCGCGCCGGCCCTTCTTGACGAAAACGAGATGCTTGCCGCCGTGATCGGGGCAAGGATCGCCGAGGAAATTTTCCCCGCGCCACTGAAAAATAAGATCCGGAACGCTGTGGATTATCTTTTGCAGAACAACAATCCGGATTTTCTTGATACAGCCAATATGGAAAGTCTGAGTATTCTTTCCGGTCTGTACGCCAACATCGAGCCGGAAGTTTTTCAAACGCTCTTTCAGGGATGGCAGACCAATCACTGCGTAAAGATCGTTTACGCAAACTGGCAGGGAGAAACGACCGAACGCATCATTGAACCCCACACGCTGGTATTTTTCAATAACTCCTGGTACACAAAAGGTTTCTGCCGGTTGAAGGAGCAGCCACGCACCTTCGCATTGCGGCGGATCCACAAGGCGGAACTGCTGAAAAGTGATTTTGAACCGGATAAGGAGATCATCGCCTCGGTGAATCCCGATGATTTCCTCGGATTTGAAAAGGTCGGAAATGTAAAGCTGTACGCGCAAAATCATGCCCTTGACCGCCTCAAATCTTCACCGCTGCACACGCATCAGATCATTCATGCAGACGGCACGGTGGAGATCCCCGCAGTGTCAAAGGAAGTTCTGTTTCCTTTTATTCTCTCACAGGAAGGCAATGTAAAACTCCTTGAACCGGCAGAACTCAGATCCGAACTGAAAGAAATACTGAAAAAAATGCTGGATGTCTGCTGACCGGATCTTTCGATCACGGTGTTTTCTTCCGGACGGCAGAAGGACTTTCCGGAGTCATTGTCACGGAAAAATCCAGGTTCCCGCCGGCGGGAGCAGTCATGGTAAAAGAGATCAGCACCATACCCCGGTTGGGGGAATCAAGGTCTTTGTTCCGCAGTTCATCATCGTTCTGAACGAGCCACGGTGCATCGGCAGTCTTACGCAGGACAAGGCGTCTTCCGTTCAGCCGCAGAAGCATGGAGCCGTCTTCCCGTTCTTCGCATTTTGCAAATGTGCAGAGCTGCCATTTGACTTTGGCACCTTTTTTCAATCCGGCAAGGGAATCGGAAACTTTCATGCCTTTATCCGGCAGAAGATTGAATGTCCGTATGGCTTTTGACGCGTCAAAATTGTAGGATTTGCTCATATCGATCACCGATTCGGTGTCGGTGACTTTCAGGAAGGTGGCTTTGGCATTGACATTCTGGCGGTGACCGTTGATCTGCAATGTATTATGACTCTGCACGCCGTAGCGGAACACATTCCAGCGGGTGGAGTTCTGTCCGTAATACCAGATGGAGATCTTCTTTCTTTCAAGATAGGAATAATTATCACCGCCAAGATCGTATGCCCAGCGGACTCCATTCGTTTCAAAACAGAAAGACCCGGCATCCATGTGACCGTGAAGCGTATTGCCTGTGCCGCCCTTCACAGCAAGCCATGCCGCCGTGGATACATGACCGGACCGCATGACAGCCAATGGGTTTTCCGCTTCGTTTCCACTGAAATAGGAAAGTGCGCCTTTGAGATTTTTTTCCTCCGGAAAATTCAAATAGACCATGAGCAGCGGCGCATGCTGGCTCATACCGCGCAAAGGTTGTGCCGGGCGTTTTTTCGCGTATTCCAGAATCAGACGGCGTTCCGTCCGGTCGAAAAACTCCGTCTTTTTGAAATGACGGGCAAGAAAAGTCACCTCAAAAGAAACACCGCGGTTCATTCCGCCATCGGCATGATTGAACCAGTGTCCCGCCGGAGATGTCACCGCCTGCGCATATTCACCGGTATGAGCGAAACCGTGATGACCGGAAAATCCGAAATCCGTACCGAATGCCGTGTTCAGCATCCCCACCAGATAGCAGAGATACACCGTGCCGTAACTCCAGTAGCCGGGTCCTTCCGGATAAGCTCCAGCGGGATGATAACTCTTGCGGATGTACGGCGGCACACATTCCACCGCACGGGAAATAACTTTTTGTGCCAGCTCCGGATCGATATCCGCCACCGCGATCGCGCCGGCAACCATCCCGCTGTGACAGACCGGGTTCCAGTTGGAAGACATTTTCATCCACCATTGATTCCCCGTGAAAGACGGTTTCAACCCCTTCTCAATGATTGCAGTCGTGATCTTCTGCCGCTGTTCCGGCGTGAGCAGCGGATAAAACCAGTCGTACCCGATCGCCAGCGCAAATGTCATTTCCGCCGTATCCAGATAATGTTCCGGATGCCAATCTGAAAAATCCGCCGCGTGTTCCATTTCCCTGACCGCCCGTTCCGCATAGGCTTTTTTCCCGGTAAGCATATACGCCACAGCAAGGTGCTGGATCATACCGGAAACTTTCCGGCTGACAAAAAGCATTGCCCTGTCTTTTGTGTTCCGTTTGACCGGCGGCATGGAAAGAAGCAGATCCGCATCGTGAATGATCCGTTCAGAAAGCACTTTCCCGTAAAAAGTCTTCGCATTTTTCCGGATCACTCCGGCTGTTTCCGGCGTGATAAAAAGACGGGGATGACGGCTGCCGACTTTTGCAATATCGACTTTCTGTACTTTCTGTACTTTCTGCATCTTCGCGGTTCCTTTCTTCCCGGGAGCAGCATCAAGACCGCCCCCCGCAAAACACAATGCGGCGGACACGGACAGGAGAACGATCTTTTTCAGTTTGCTGCAAAACAGAGCGGTGTGCATAGCAGACTCAAATTTCGATCGTTTCGCTGCCGAGAATATTTTTCTCCGAATCGGTAATGAGGATTTCGATCTTCCCCGGTGCAAAAGTGACCGCACCACCCGCGAAATAATCCCGGTTTCCACCTTTGCGCTGGGACAATACCGCCATAGGACACGGCACGCCGTTGTGATCCAATTCATCGCCCGCATGAACCACATACGCACGGTGGATATGCCCAGCCAGCATCAGATGGGGTTTCACATTTTCTTTCAGCAGACGGCACCATTCACGGTATGTGTCGATCTCGATATCAAAAGGAGCCGCCAGATTGCTTCCGAAAGGTACATGAGAGATCACCACTTTGTACTGCACGCCTTCCGCCTCGTATTCATCTTTTGCATTGGCAATGACCTGTTTCAGAAATGCTGTTTCCTGCTGACGGAATGCTTCGCAGCAGATGGTATGCCCGTATTCTTCGTGATCATCGCATTTATCTTCGCCGCAATCCAGCACGATTCCCCACATAGGCCCGATCCGGAATGTGTAGTAGGAAACACCGTTGTTGCAGGCAGTGTGTTCCGCCAGTGCTTCTGCATAGATCCCGCGCGTATCGTGATTGCCGCGGGAGAACACCGCAGGGATCCCGCCGCCGGTCAACTGACCCGCAATTTCATGGATCGTTTTGAAATTGGCAATATTTCCGCTGTCTTCCGGCACATCGCCATTCAGGACAAGCAGATCCAGTGCATCGCCGAAATAACTGCCCGCAGCCACCGGCGCGGCAACACAGTTGTGCGCATCGGCAATATGATAAAGACGGATCTCCGGACCGGTCACAGGACGGAAACGGAATGTGATGCTTTCCACATCCGTCACATCGGAGCGGTAAGGTTTGCGTTCGTTCACGATCCGGTAGCAGATGGTGTATTCCTTCGCTTCATCCAATGCCGCCATAGGAACCACCATGCGGTGAGTGGAGGAGTGGGACCGCAGGACACCATTGGAATGATCGTAATATGTTTCTGCGCCGACTTTCACCCACATCAGGCTTTCCTGTGTTACGGGAACAAAGATCTGGTAATCATGTCCCACGGCATAGACCGCAGGTGCAGTTGCAAAAAGTTCAGGAAGATTCATGTTTTTTTTCCTTCTGTGTTGTTGTTTACTGAATCGACACAGAAAAAATCTACACATTCCGGAGGGAAATTGCAAGCGATTCTGCGAAAGAAAACGGAAAAAATATGCGGCATAAAAACTGCCAAATCTGCCAAAAACGTTATTTTTTACAGAAATACCGATTTTTTCTGTGATTTTGTTGATTTTTTTCTTGACAAATGCAGAATTCTGCTTTATAGTGTGCAATGTAATATAATATTTATCATAAGATCAAGGAGATCGTATCATGAGCGATAACGAAAACTACGAAATCGACGAACAGGAAGAACTGGATACCGGAGCTGAATATACAGAGGAAGAAGAAATTTCCGATGAGCAGTTAGCGGAGATCCGCGAAGAAGCCCGTAAAAAAGCATATTATGAAGACGAGGCTTTGACTTGGAATGATATCAAACAGCACCTCGCCGCACCGATTATTTCTCTGATTTTGAATATCGTGCTGGTGACTTTGATCTGTATTGCAGACCAGACAGTGGCAGCACCGGTGGAAGAAAATGAAAAAGAAATCCTGGTGAAACAGGAAGATGAAACACCTCCGCCGGAACCGCCGGAACCGCCGAAGCCGCCCGAACTGAAGGAAGAAGATTATGTTCAGGAAACGACCGACCCGGTGGAATCCACTTTCCAGAACAACTCCGTGGTCCGGGATTCTCCGGCGCGGGACAATGCACCCATGGAAGTGCAGACGGAAGCTCCCGCTACGGCAGAAACTTCCGATACGAATTTTTCCGACAGCGATATGATGATGGATACCAACCTTCCCCAGGTTCAGGCATCCAATTCCCGTTTGAAACTTTCCGGTGCTTTTGCCGCCCGTTCCGGTGCAGGCAGAGCCGCGATGCTCAAGAAATATGCAGGCGGACACGGCAGCAAAACAGAACGTGCTGTGATGCAGGCTTTGCGCTGGCTGGTCAAGGTTCAGAACGAAGATGGATCCTGGGGTGATTTTCAGGACGATTACCGTCAGAAAGTCCAGCTGACCTGTCTTGCGCTTCTCTGCTTTCTGGCTCACGGCGAAACGACCCAGTCCGAACAGTTCGGACCCGCATTGGAAAAAGGTTTGCAGAAAGTTTTGGAATGGTCCAAGAGAGGTTCCTATGAAACCGGTTTGAACGAAAGCGGCAAAACAAACTACGGTCATATCGACGGTTACGCTCACGCCCGTATCGCCATCGTGCTTGCGGAAGGCTATGCCATCACCAAGATCCCCGCACTGGAACGCGGGATGGAACGCGCCGTGGCAAAGATCATCAGACGCTTGAATCCTCAAGGCGGTTTTGACTGCCATCTGGATGAAACCGGTAAACGCATCGACCGCTTCAACCTGGACGAAGGAAACCGTCTTTACAACGCGATCTACTGCGCATATCACGCAGGTTGCGAACTGGAAGTGGAATACATGGCTTGCGATACCAAAATGAAAGTCAATATGGAAAAAGCCATCGAACTTTCCATCAACGCCATGAACAAACACCACGCGTACAAACGCGGCGGGTTCGGATACGGCAATGTGGGCGGTCGTGATGCCGCTGCCGGACGCGGTGACTACGAAGCATCTGCCGCAGGTACGCTTTTCCTGTACCTCATGGGATCCAACAGCAATGCGGCACAGAAGGGTTATGACTGGCTCTGCCGTTTCAAGACCACCGGTGAAGAAGGTTCTGAATTGAGAATGGACTGGAAAGCGGAATCGCTCCCCAGCAAGACCCCTGCCCTCACCTGGTACTATGTGACACAGGCTCTCTTCCAGGGTTCCAGTGCATCGGAAAAAGGTGCCCGCAACTGGAAACGCTGGAACGGCTCCATGGCAAAAAGTCTTGTGGAAGAACAGCATCACGAAGGATACTGGCTGCCTCCGGCAGACAAATATCCCAAATACCGTATTCAGCGTGTTGCCACCGGAAAACGCGGTAAATTCAAAGAACAGAAAGTGGAACAGATCTACAACGAATCCACTCGGGGCGGTTTTACCGACCACAACGCAAAAATCTGGTGTACGGTTTACTTCACACTCTGTCTGGAAGTGTACTACCGCTATCTGCCGACCTTCCAGCCTGACGGCAGTAAGACGCCGCTGGTGATCGGCGATGCCTCCGAAGCGATCAGCGACAATAAGGACAACAGTGCGGAAGAAAATGTGGGCGATGATGAAATCTCACTGGATTAACCGTTCGCAAAAGCTCTATTCCCGGCATGGGGAGATAAGCACGCTGAAGGCGTGCAGGATTATAGCCTATGGGCTTGCCCATAGGTTCAAAGGCATATTACACCACATGCACGCTGTAGGCGTGCGGGAGGCGTTGTAATTGTCTAACGGTT
>JAZNXT010000020.1:0-16417 GCA_045594005.1 Victivallales bacterium | reverse complement strand
ATCCCGTTGTTTCTGACCGGATTGCTGCAGTTATTGTTTCATCTTGCGGACATGGTGGTGCTGGGACAGTTTTCCACCACGAAAAATGCGTTTGCTGCGGTGACTGCCACGGGGACGATCACCGGTCTGTTTGTCAATGTTTTCATGGGACTTTCTGTGGGAGCCAATGTGATCATTGCCCGTTATTACGGGGCACGGGATTCCAAGCTGACGCGCCGTGCGACTCATACGGCGATCGCGGTTTCCCTGCTCGGTGGGATCGTGCTTGCCATTACGGGGTTGATTTTTACGGAGCCGATGCTGCATTTGACCAATGTGCCGGATTCCCTGATGAAACATTCTTCTCTGTATATCCGGATTTTCTGTTCGGGGATCCCTTTTCTGATCCTCTACAATTTCGGCAGTGCCATTCTCCGTGCGGTGGGAGATACGCGCCGTCCGCTGTTTATTCTGGCGGCTGCGGGTGTGGTCAATGTGATCTTGAATCTGGTCTTTGTGATCATATTTAAAATGGATGTTGCGGGTGTTGCAGTTGCCACTGTGATTTCCAATATCATTGCGGCGTTGTGTGTGTTCCGGATCCTGCTGCACAGTACGGACGCTTGCCGGGTCAAGGTGAGTCTGATCCGTATCGCTCCGGCGATGCTGCGTGATATTTTATGGATCGGGTTGCCTGCGGGGATCCAGAGTGCATTTTTTTCCGTTTCCAATCTGATCATCCGTTCTGCCTTGAATCTGCTTGGAGAGGATGTTATTGCAGGGAACGGTGCTGCGGCATTGCTGGAAGGATTTATTTATATGGGATCCTATGCTTATCACCATACGGTGATCAGCTTTGTGGGACAGAATCTCGGCGGGAAGAAACCCTACCGTATTGTAAAAAGTATTCTTTATTGTGCTGCTACGGTATCGGTATTGACTCTTGTTATGGGCTATGGATTCCTGCTGTCCGGGAAAATGCTGCTGGGGATCTTCAATCTGACGCCGGTCCAGTTGGAAATCGGTCTTACCCAGATGTTCTACATTTATACCGTGTATTTCACACTGGGGCTGATGGATACCACAGCGGGTGCGTTGCGCGGATTGGGCTATTCCATTACATCGGCAGTAGTCACATTCCTTGGAGTCTGTGTTCTGCGTGTGGGCTGGGTATGTTTCGTATTCCCCCATTACAGATCGCTGCCGTGTCTGCTGGTATCCTATCCCATTTCATGGACGCTGACGGGGATCGTCAATGCGATCATCATTGTTTTTGTGATGCACAGGGTCTTCCGGAAACACCCGCATGATCTGCAGAAACTGAATCATGAGAGTCTGCTGCACACATAATGCGGCTGGATGCTGCTGTTTTTCAGCGTTTCTTCTGTTGTCAACCCCGTAAGGACCACTGCGGAGGAGAGTCCGGCATTGTTGGCTCCGGCGATATCGCTGGTCAGCAGATCCCCCACACCCACGATCTTTTTCGAGGCGGGCATGTTCAGACTTCTCAATGCTGCCTGATAGATTTCTTTGTTCGGCTTTCCGAAATTGATCTGTTTCTTTTCGATCCCTGCCGCCTTCAGCAGTTGGATCACAAATTCCGCCTGTGCATTGGCGCAGATGGATACACCATTTGGTAACGGGTTCAGGATATCGGGATTCGGCACAAGAAACGGGCGGTCCGGATAACGGATGAAAAAGTTGACGATAGCGGTGATCGTGATGCGCCAGTCGTGCAGACCGCCATTGAATTGAACACCGTCACATTCCATGATTTTTCCCGGATCTGTTTCATAAGTGAGGATGCCGGGGATGACCGGTTCCAGCGTTTTGCCCACCAGAAAGAATTTCCATTCTCTGCCGGAAGTGTTCAGGGCGCGGATATAATCTGCCACAGGTTCCAGACAGGAGATCACATCAGCGGGCGTGGAGGGAATATTCAGCTTTGTCAGACTTTCAGCGATCCCTTCATAAATCTGCGCTCCGCTGTTTGTCAGATAGCGGAACGGGATCTTGTGTTCCCGGAGATATGCCACGAATTCCGCTGCGCCGGGAATGGGTGTATTGCCCAGCCGCACGGTTCCGTCAAGATCCAGCAGAAATGCATCGAAATTTTCCGGATTTTTCCGGATCAGATCCAGCAGAGTCGGTCTCATTTCAATTTTTCTCCTGTTCCAGCCAGATCGCCTGAAGTTCACCAAGATTTTTTACTGCGTAATCCGGCACGATCCCTTCCGGCACGATCAGATCGGCTCCGGGCGTGACGATGTGGCAGGTGATGGCTCCGGCATTCAGACCGAGAGAAACATCGGTGGAAAGGCGGTCCCCCGCCATAAGCACATTTTCGATGGGGGTATTTTTTCTTGCTGCCGCTTCCCGCAGCATACCCGGATCCGGTTTGCCGAGAACGCGCAGCTTCGTGTTGGTGGCTTTTTCCAGACATGCAGTGACTGCACCGCAATCCACCAGCCATGTGGGTTCGTCGGTGGGACAGAATACATCAGGATGCGTGGCAAAACCCGGCACTCCCTTCCGCAGGAACCATGCCGCGCGGCAGAGATTTTCATAGGTCAGGAGCCGGTCGAAGCCTACAATGACTGCCTGCGGATCTTCATTATCGATGATGAATCCGGCTTCTTCAAACATCTTTGTCATGCAGGGCATTCCCAGCGGATAGATCCGTTTGATCTGCGGTTCGTTCCGACGGAGGTAATCAATGGCATAATCGGTGGAGATATAAAAATTTTCCGGACCTGTTTTGATCCCGAATTTCCCCAGCCGCGCGATATAATCTTCGTGTCCGTAGGAGGAATTGTTGGAAAGGAATGTGTAGCCGATCCCCCGTTCCGTGAGAAAATTCAGAAAGGGAATGGTGGTCGGGAAAAGTTCGCTGCCGTGATAGATCGTACCATCCATATCCAGAAAGACCTGACGGACCGCTGTGAGATTTTTGTTCATCATTGAAACTCCATTGATTTTTTGTTACGCTTCACGGTATGTAATATATCATCATCCGTGATGTTTTTCAAGTGCAGAACGCTTTTTTGCAGACCATTGTTTTTCAGCCGGAAAAGATTGGCAAAAAAAAACTTTTTTTGCAGAAAAAACTGTTGACAAATCGCAAAATAAGGTTATTATATGAACGGAAATTTGAATTGAAAATATAACCGCGTAAGCAGAGAGTGAGAGCCGGTTCATGAGTAATGATGCGTTTTTGATTTTGTTCCTGATCCTGATGGCGTTGATGACGTTCTTCCCGATCTTTTTCCGGAAATTGAAAGTGCCGGAAGTCATTTCTCTGCTGATCATCGGTATGATCATCGGTCCGAACGGGTTTGATCTGATCGGACACCTTGCCGGAAAATTGACTGTCTTCGGCGGTGAAGCCGCCATGATCAAGACCAATGCCATGTCGTTCATCGATTCCCTCGGCTCTCTCGGGTTGCTCTTCCTTATGACGCTGGCGGGGATGGAAGCCGATTTCAAATCCATGAACAGCATCCGGAAACCGGTAGTTTCTTTGAGTGTTATGACCTTTACGATCCCTGCGATCTCCGGATTCCTCGTTTATAAATTTTTTGAGGCGGACGATCTGCCCGGACAGCTGCTTTATGCTTCGCTCTTTGCTTCTCACTCGGTGGGGATCGTGTTCCCCGTGATCCGTCAGCTGAATCTTTCCCGGACTGTGTTCGGCGCGGCAGTTCTGATCTCCACGGTGGTGACGGATATTTTGAGTATTATTCTGCTGGCGGTCAGCGTTCAGATGAAAAAGGTGCTGAATCCGGAAGTGTTGACCAATGGAGCCATGCCGAAAACCATGTCCATCTTCGATTATCTGGATCCCACGATCTTCGGTAACTGGTTCATTCTCATCTTCCTGCTGATCATTGTCGTTTATTTCGTGGCGGTACTCTGGATCACACCGAAAATCGGAAATCTGGTGTTCCGTCTGCTGCCGAACGGCGAAGATTCCATTACCACCTGTTTCATTTTCATGATCCTGCTGGCTGTGATCGCCGGGGAATTGCTGGGGATCAATCTGGTGGTGGGTGCGTTCCTCGCCGGATTGGGACTTTCCCGGATCGTCAAAACAAAAGCCATCGACGACGGTCCCACGCTGTTTCAGAAGCTGGAGGGGATCGGATACGGTCTGCTGATCCCGTTCCTGTTCCTTTCCATCGGGATGGAAACAAATTTCAAGATCCTCTTTGAATCTTCCAACAATCTGACGATCATTCTGCTGACTGTGTTCGGGCTGATCGCCAGCAAAGTCCTGTCCGGCTGGTTCGCTCTGAAATTGTGCCACTTCCCGGATGCAAAAGGTTTTTGTGCAGGTGTGATGACCGTGCCGCAGCTTTCGGCGACCCTTGCCGCTGCCGCCATCGGGAAAGACTTGGGGATGCTTTCGGATAACTTCTTCAATGCCATTATCGTGCTTTCCATCGTGACGACTCTGCCCGTGCCGAACATTGTCCGCTGGATCATTGAACATTATAAGATCAAGTTCGATCCTCTGGATAAACTGGAAGAATCTCCCTACGAAGTTCCCGCAGCCGGAGCAGAAGACAATAAACACGAAAGCGACGAACTGCTCTGATCGCGCGTGTTATGCCAGCACCCAGTATTGCAGCAGCATCATATAGGCGATGGTGCCTGCAATAATGGAGAGCAGGGGATTTTTGAACAGCAGATGCAGCACGATCACCAGCAGCCCCGCGATCCATTCTGCCGCACCGTACAGCTTTTCTGTAAAGGTGAAATCATCAAAATAGGTGCAGAAACAATACCCCACCAGCATGGCAATGGCTGCCGGTGAGATCAGACTGCCCAATTCACCAATGGCTTTCGGCGACCGTTTTCCCGTATTGAACGCAATAAAGGGAAAGGCACGGAGCAGGATCGTAGTCGCTCCCGTGACGATCAGAAGTTTGATCAGGTACAAGGTCATGATCCCGTTTCCTCCTTCCTGCCGATGGCAAGCAGCGGCTTGCGGAACAGAAACAGCACGATCAATACCACCGGGATCGCCGGAAGCAGCATGTCGCCCGTATGGAAGAAATAACGGCTGATCAATACGATGACAAGCCCGATGACCGCAGGAAGACGGTTGAATTTTTCCCGGCACTGATCCGTAAGGACCACAAGGAACAATGCCGTCATGGCAAAGTCGATCCCCCGGCTGTCAAAAGGCAGATGAGAGCCGATCAGCGCGCCGGAAACAACCCCCAGCACCCAATAAAAATGATCAAATGCCGCCACCGCCAGACAATAGGAAATGGAATCTTCCCCTTCCGGAACTTTGTTGGCGACCTGGATCGCATAAGTTTCATCCGTCAAAGCCCAAATGAGATAGAGTTTCTGGAGAATGGGCAGCCCCCGGAAACGCTCCAGCAGGGAAAGACCGTACATGGCATAACGCAAATTCAGACAAAGCGTCAGCAGAAATACATCCATCATGCCGGTCTGATTCCTGATCCAGTCCACAATCAGAAATTGCAGCGCACCGGAAATATCCACAAAACTGGTGAGAAATGCCCATAACGGCATGACAGGAATATCCACCGTTTTCGCCAGCAGGATCCCCGCCGCCATCCCCATGGCAAGATATCCCATCAATACCGGCAGCGATGCCGTAAATGCTGCTTTCAATACCCGTTTCGTCATCTGTTGCAATTCCTCATAAATGAAAGCATATAATATACAGCAGGAAGTTGATTTTACAAGGGCAGGGCAGATGTTTTCCAGGGAAGATGTCCGCGGGGGCGGCACCGGATCCGGCGTTACGCCGGATCCCCATGCAAAAAAAATCGGTCCGCTCCTCCCGGAGCGGACCGTAAATTTTTTTTGCATGAGCCGCAGCGTCAGCGCGCTGCGCTGTGCTGCGGCGGTGCCGCCCCCGCCTCGCGGTTCAGCCGTTCAAAGAATTCCTCCATGAACGCTCCCCGTTCTTCTGCGATCTTTTTTCCGGATGCGGTGAGCATTTTCTGCGGAAGATAGCGCAATTTTACCAGATATTCCCGGTATGCGGAATCGTTTTTGCTGTAAGAATCGGAATTGACGGCATCTGCTTCGGAATTATGCAGGCACGCGCCGATCCGTCCGGCAAAATGAAATGCCCGTGCGACACCGAATGCGCCGGTGGAGTCCAGTTTATCGGCATCATATACGATGCGTGCTTCCGGTGTTTGCGGCAAATCTTTTCCCCGGTACCGGTGTGTCCGGACGCAATCGGAAACGAGAGCTGTAAAATCGGGATCGCAGTCCAATTTTTCCAATTCTGCACGGACGAGTTCTGCGCCCAGCTGTGCGTGATCCAGCTTTCCGCTGGAAGCCAATTCTTCCGGTCGGGCAAAATCGTGAAAGAGTGCAGCTGTCCGGACGGCAAAAGGATCGTTCACTTTTTCTGTTTCCAGCAGCAGTTCGGCATTATGCAGCACCCGGAGTGTATGTGCGTAGTCATGACATCCGGGCGCATTCTGCAATTTCCCTTCCACGATCTTTTCAAAGGTGCGCCAGAGCTGCTCTGCGTCGGCGTGATCTTTCATATCATTCGCCGCGTGTCACAAAACTTTTCGGCAGTTCCAGTTTCTGATAATGGCGATCTTTGGGGATCACGGTCAGCCACTGTGCTTCGCCGTCTTCATCCGGATCAAGATCGATCACATAATACCGTTTGGCATCTTCTTCCCGGTCATAACCGATGATGGTCCCTCTGGGGATCATATTGTGTTTATCGATGATGGCATTGCGGATCCGGCAATGTTCGCCGATATCCACATCGTTCAACAGAATGGAGTTATGCACGGTGGCATAGCTGTGGACAAATACCTGATTGAACAGAATGGAGTTCGTGACCGTGCTGCCGGAAACGATACAGCCGTCGCACACAATGGAGTTGATGGCTTTTCCGATCCGGGTCAGACCGTGTTTATCCACTTCTTCGTTGTGAACAAATTTTGCGGGCGGCAGGCTGAAATGATAGTTGTAGATCGGCCATTTTGTGTTGTAAAGATCCAGCTGCGGTCTGGTCGTCCGCAGGTCCATATTGGCTTCAAAGAAGGCTTTGAGCGTACCAACATCCCGCCAGTACGGTTTATCTTTCGGATTCTGTCCCGGAATCACATTGTCATAGAAATTGTAGGCGTAAAGTTTTCCGGTTTCCACAAGAGAAGGAATAATATCTTTGCCGAAATCGTGATGACTGTCTTTCTTCGCATGGTCTTCATTCAGAAGTTTCAGCAGATGATCCGCATTGAAAATATAGTTCCCCATGGAGGCAAGGCACATAGTGGGATCGTTGGGCAGCGGTGTGGGATCGCTGGGTTTTTCCTGGAATCCCACGATCCGCCAGTTTTCATCCACCTGAATGATCCCGAACTGATTGGCTTCTTTGATGGGAATGGGGATCGCTGCAACCGTGGCAATGGCATCCTGTTCCACATGGAAATCCACCATCTGACTGATATCCATACGGTAAATATGGTCGCCGCCGAACACCGCCACCTGATCCGGTTTGAAGTCTTCGATCAAATGGGCATTCTGATAAATGGCATCGGCAGTCCCCTGATACCAGGAGCGGTCTTCCGTCCACATCTGTGCAGGAACGGGGATGATGAATCTGCCGCGCACCTGTGAACTTGCAATATTCCAGCCGTTGATGATATGCTCCATCAGACTTTGGGATTTGAACTGAGTGAGAACGAAAATACTGTCGATCCCGCTGTTGACAAAGTTACTCAAAACAAAATCGATGATCCTGTATTTTCCGCCGAACGGGACAGCCGGTTTCGCGCGTTCATGTGTCAGGGGAGCCAGACGGGTTCCTTCTCCGCCTGCAAGGATCATACCGAGTACAGATGTTCTCATTCTCTCTTACCTCCAGATTTTCAAGTTAGCGATAGATGATCTGACAATATAATATCATCAAAAGGCAATTCTTTCAAATCATTTTTGCTGTATTTTTTTTATTTTTTCGCTTTTACCACCGGCAAAATGATGCAGGACGGTTTCGCACCGCCGTGATAAACGGTCTGATTTGCGATCGCCGGTTCTGTTTCTTTCGCAGGCATCTTTTCCGTGTTCAGATTCCGTTCGTAATGGGGGAAGTTGCTGCTGGAGATCTCCACTCGCACGCAATGGCCTTTCTTGAACATATAGCTGGTGAAATCCACATCAAATTCCACTTCATAGACTTCGCCGGCTTTCATCATTTCCACTTTCGTATAGCCTTTGCGGTAGCGCATACGGTAGATCGTGTCGCAAATATTCATCGGTCTGCCGTCCGCCTGCACATCCACCAGCTTTACTGTGAAATCCGTATCCGGTGCAGAGGAGCTGACAAAGAGTCTTGCCTTGACGATCCCCGTCACTGTAAGATCTTCCGCCAGCGCGGGAGAGGTATAGACCAGCACGTCTTTGCGCATTTCCACTTCGCTCTGATTTTTCTGTCCGCCGCTTCCCACCATTCTGCCGCCGCAGGTCGGTACCGGATCCATGGGGTCATAAGTATATTGATCCGCAGGTGTTTCCGGCAATTCCACCCGGGAAAGGAAACCATCGCCTTTCAGCGTATTGGCATTGCCTTTGCTGCCGAAATAGAAGGGGGTATCCACAGTATCTTTCAGCGGCCATTCATTGGTGTAGTGCCATTTGTTTTCACCCATGGTGAAATAAATGATCCTGCCGGGCGCGTTGTCCAGTTCCGGCGTCTTGCCCTGTGTGAGGGAAAAGAGAAAATCATTTTCCTCTTTTTCCGTGACAAGTGAATCTGCTCCGAAAGAATATTCCCCTTCCTTCACGTTCACGCCGTGTCCCCAGGGCCCGATCCGCAGCCAGGAGTGTTTCTTGAAGGATTCCGGTGTGTCCGGATTTTTCATCAGATCCATATAGATTTCCGGACCGCGTCTTCCCAGCAGGTCAAAATAACTGGTTTGAATCAATGCGGGCGTGTGCATATTTTTTGCATAATTGGACCATTTCTGTTTCTGCCAGAAGGGAGCCGCGGGATCGGGATTGTTCACAATGTCATCCCACGCTTCATCTTTCACGCCGGCGCGTTCCGCCAGTGTCGCCACGGGAAATTCCTGACGGAGTTTGCCCCAATTCGGAGGTGTGGGAAACGCGCGCGTCCCCATCCCGATATGCCAGGATGGCATAAAGGAAAGTTCCAATACGCCGTTGGTATAATAAGTATCGTAGATCGTATCGCTGATGGCAGAGGGCGCGATCGCTTTCAGAACTTTGTGTCCGGATGCCGCTGCCGCAAGCTGGGTGCTGCCCGGATAAGAGCCGCCCTGCATACATACATTACCATCACACCATTCCTGTTTCGCAAGCCATTCCAGTGTATCGTAGCCGTCGTTGACTTCATTCTGCCAGGGTTCACATTTCCCTTCGGAAAGGAATCTGCCGCGGCAGTCCACCCACACCACTGCGTAACCGTTGCTGCATTGTCCCGTGTACTGAAGACCGCTTGTCCCGCCGTAGGGAGAACGGATCAGGATCACGGGGAAGGGACCCGGTTTGTTGCCCGGCAGATAGACTGCCGCTGCGAGTGTGATGCCGTCGCGCATGGGGATACGCACATTGTGATAATGGATGTACTGTGATTCCATTTTTTTGTGTTCCTTCTTTGAATTTGTTTTTATTTCTGATTTCTGTGCCGTTGCTTTGGCGGCAGAATGGTCTTTCGCGTTCAGTTGATGTTCCTGCAGTGCCACAGAAAAAAACAGCAGAATGGCACTTCCGATCGTAAAAAATGGTTGTTTCAAGGTAAATCTCTTTGTATAAAAAATCCCCGGTCTTGAACCGGGGAAGGCTTGTTTTTTTTGTTGAATTCAATCAGGTCAGATCAATATATCATGTGTCCCGGGCTGTCTGTTCCTGTTCCGCATCACGCAGACTCTGACTGCGGTGTTCCTGTTTCTTGTCAAGATAACGGCGCGCCTGGATCTCCGATTTCGTCAACACTTCTTCCAGGGCTTTGTAAACCGTATCGTAGCCCGCAGATTCCGCTGTCACCGGGTAATCCTTGATCCCCACATTGATGGAGGCCTTTACCAATTCCTTCTGCATATCAAGCACCAGGCTGACTTGACTGATCTTCAAACGGAATTCACCAAATGCTGCGTTGATCATATCAACTGCCTGCTTTTTGATTTCATCGTTCAACTCAAAATGACGGACACTGACGATAACATCCATGATGTACCTCCTGGTTTATGGTTAAGCGGGACTTTCACCCGTGGTAGTTCGTTTCATCTCGTTCTGAAGGTAATTATAGACTCCGCACGCAGGATTGTCAAGCGTAAAAAAGGAAAATCAGAAAAAAAAGAAACAAAAAAAGATAAAAATGTGGAAAATACACCGGATCCGATGCTGTTTTACTGTGTTTTCTGCAGAAAAACCGTTCAGATCCTCATCGCATGGAGTCCGCCACATCGTGAATGATCTGTTTCAGCGGGATCTCCGCCTGCCATGCGCAAAGCTCTTTGATCTTGGCGCAGTCCGGCGCACGGTGAAGCATATCTTCAAAACCGTTGGTATATGCTTTTTCATAGGGGATCATCTCGATCCCGGATGTGCTGTTCAGTTCGCGGATGATCTCCTGTGCCAGTTCGTGGATCGTGATGATATGACTGCTCCCGATATTGAAGATCTCACCCACCGCGCGTTCTTCATCCGCCAGCAGCAGCAACGCCCGCACCACATCCGCCACATGGCAGAAACATCTTGTCTGTTCACCGCTGCCGTAAACTTTCAGATCTTCACCCTTCAGAGCCGCAGAAACAAAGCGGGGGATCACCATGCCGTATCTGCCGGTCTGACGCGGTCCCACCGTATTGAAAAAGCGTACCACGGTCCCTCTCAACCCCTGATCGCGGCAGTATGCCATCAAAAGAAATTCATCCAGCAGTTTACTGCAGGCATAGGACCAGCGGGAATGAGTCGGCGCACCGATCAGCAGATCATCGGTTTCCGCAAATTGCGGCTTCATGGATTTTCCGTAAACTTCACTGGTTGAGGCAAGAATACACCGTTTCCTGCCCTGTGCGGCAAGGGTTAATACCCGCTCCGAACCGCTGACATTGGTCAGGATCGTCCGCACCGGATCGTGGACCACCAGTTCCACGCCGACCGCTGCCGCAAGATGGATCACACAATCGGCATCTGCGACCAATTCATCCAGTTCCGGTGCATCAATGATGCTGCCGCGGATAAAACGGTATGCCGCGTGATCCGAAAATCGCGTCACATTTTCCATGGAACCGGTGGAAAGATCATCGATCACACAGACCTGATCCCCACGCTTCAGCAGGGCATCCGTCAGATGACTCCCGATAAATCCTGCGCCCCCGGTCACCAGAAATTTCATTATGCGTTTTCCTCAAGCCGGACACTGGAAAGGATCCCCATTTTTACCGCGAAATAAGCGATGGGACCCCAGAAAACATAAATATTGATCACCAGCGCAGGGAACGCGTACCAGTTGTATTTCCCGAAGAAGAAATGATACGCAAAGCCGGACACCGCCCACGCCGCAAAAAGAAACAGCAGAAATGCCAGACGCCGTTTGTTCCGTTTGCAGGAAACGATCCATTTCGCAAAGTGCATATACGGGATCCTGCTCACCATGAGCAATCCCAGCACCGCCGCATAGTACGGCAGCACTTTCACCACACAATCCAGCGGCAGAATGTCCTGTGCCGTGGCGGAAAAAACTACCAGAGAGCAAAGCGCAGCCGCCGCACCCGGGGAGGGCAGACCCGAAAAGCGTTCGGAACTTTTCTTTTCCAGGATCGCATGAACATTATATGTGGCAAGACGCAGTGCCGCACAGCCGAGATATACGCCGCAAAGAATACAGATCACAATAAAGTAATTGCGGCTGATGTCGGTATCCACCGCATCGGTCAACGCCACAGCCATGGCTGCCGGAGCCGCACCGAATGTGACCATGTCGGCAAGGGAATCCATCTGGAGTCCGTGCATACTTCCGGCATTCAGCAACCGTGCCGCAAATCCATCCAGTGCGTCAAACACCATGGCAAAAAGGATCATGAAACAGCTCCAGAGCAGAAATACGGGGATCGAGCCATGATTGACTGTTTTATAAATCTGAAATGAGAGCAGGATCGAGGCAAAACCGCAAAGTGAATTACATAACGTCAACGAGTTGGGGATCCCCTTGATCCACTGGTTGCGTTCCAGTAAGTTTTTGAACCGCTGTTTCATAACTTTTCCGTATCTTTCTTGTTATTTGTTCCGGTGTGAAAAACTGCTGTCCCCGCCCGTCAGAGCGGTTTCGGCAGAAGTCTTGTCCCACCCGCTTTCAATGCCGTTGAGCCGTGACACAATGCCAACGCCAGCGCGTCCGTCGAATCGTTGGGAATATCCTGAATATTCAGTTTCCCGAATGCCGCGATCAATGCCGCAACCTGTTCCTTTGACGCTTCGCCGTTGCCTGTGGCTGCCCGTTTTGCTGTCTTCGGCGAATATTCATACACCGGCACGGCAAATTCCGCCAATCTTGCGATCACCGCTCCACGCGCCAGACTCAATATCATTGCTGTTTTGATGTTCCGGCTCACAAATGCCCCTTCGATCGCCGCCGCATCCGGATGATAGGTTTCCACCAACTCCCGGATCCCGCCGGATAATCGCCGCAGACATTCACTGTGGGAAAGTTTCGGTGAATTTGCAATAACGCCGCAATCCAACACTTTCAGTACATTGGTCCCGGACATTTCCAGTACCCCGTAGCCGGTTTTGCGGATCGCGGTGTCTATGCCGATGATGATCATCGTTTCCGAAAAAATTTCAGATTTTATTCTTCGATCTGTTCCAGAATTTCCGGAGCAATATCATCGTTCACATGAACGCTCTGAACGTCATCCAGTTCTTCCAGTTTGTCGATCAGACGCAGCACCTGCTGGGCTTTGGCAACTTCCGTGATTTCCACAGTGTTGTCCGGCTGACGGGTGATCCCCGCTTCAGAGCAGGCGATCCCGGCATCTTCCAGCACTTTTGCAATGTCTGCAAAGGCATCCGGAGCAGCCCAGATTTCCGCCACTTCGTTTTCCACAGAAATATCATCCGCACCGGCATCCAGCACCAGATCCATCAGTTTTTCTTCATCGGCGTTTTCGCCTTCGATCACAAAGTGTGCTTTGCGCTGGAACATCCATGCCACAGCACCGGATGCACCCAGGTTCCCGCCGTTGCGGTCAAAGGTCATACGCACATCGCCGAAGGTACGGTTCTTGTTGTCGGTCAGACATTCCACGAGGAATGCGGTACCGGCGGGACCATAGCCTTCGTAAGTGATTTCTTCATAAGTCACATCCCCCAGTTCACCGGCACCTTTTTTGATGGCGCGTTCGATGTTTTCACGGGGCATATTGGCTGCTCTTGCAGAAGCCAGAGCCATACGCAGTTTGATGTTGGTGGAGGGGTCTTTGCCGCCGACTTTCGTCGCCACCATGATTTCTTTTGCCAGTTTGGAGAAAGCCTGACCTTTTTTCTTGTCGGTCGCTTCCTTCTTATGTTTGATGTTTGCCCACTTACTGTGTCCGGACATAAGTTCTTTCCTCGCGTTATGTGTTATTATTTGAAAATAGTTGTTGCCGTGTAATATAGCATACAGGGCGGGATTTGTCAACCCTGTACGGAAAAAAACATCTGCGTTTTCCTTACGGAAGCAGGATCTCTATGATCTTGTTGTCCTTGAAGATCAACCGCTTGTATTCAAGAAAATCCAGCGGATAAAGCCACGAACTCAATGCCATGTCCGGAGTCCGGATGGCACAGGGCGGACCGTATGCCAGCAGTACCGCCTGACGCGTCATGCCTTTTTCCACGATCCCGCGGCGGACTTTTTCATAGGTCAGCGCGTCCATATCTCCCCGGAGATCTTCTTCGGTGCGGGTGGTGAAGACTGTTTTCAAAAATTCTTCCGGCGTCTGAAGACGGTATTTATACTCGTATTCGATCCGGAATTTTTTTCCGTCGTCCACCGTTGTGAAACAAATCTCCTTATCGGAGGCTTTCGTCACTTCCACCACGGTCCCGAAGGGAATGATGGAGCCTTTCTGCATATTGATGGTATCCATCTCCATGGGATTTTCATACCACAGATTGTATGCCGTGCGGATCTGTGCCTGTACCGGAGTCTGCAGAACTTCTGCCACAATGATTTCCCGGGCACAGCCGGAAAGGATCAGGATCATTGCAAATGCTGTCAGAACAGCAGAGATTTTTTTCATCATCATCATTTTTTATTGTTATCCTGTTTTTGATCTTGTTTCTTTTCGGTGGTGCTGCCCGGTTCTTTGTTGTTTTCGCGGAACCGGTTGACTGCTTTGAGGATTTCCTGCGCCCGTGCAAGCTGGACGTCTTCAATGGTGTTGGGGGCATTGGGTTTGATCACGCCGGGGAACTGGTTCATCTGCGCGGAGATCATGTGCCGTTTGGCAATGGTCAGCGGCACATGGATGTCCGGCTTGATCCCCACACCGTGGATCGCTCTGTGGCTGGGCGTGTAATATTTTGCCGTGGTGATACGCAATGCTTCCTTCTTACCGAAGGGGACAACGGTCTGCACCACGCCTTTTCCGAAGGATTGTTCCCCGATGACCACTGCCCGTTTGTAATCCTGCAAACATGCGGAAAGCAGCTCCGAAGCACTGGCGGAATTGCCGTTGACCAACAGTGCAATGGGTAATTCAGGGAAGTTTTTACAGGCTTCGGATTTGTAGGCCTGCTTCACCTTGCGTTCGCGGTCTTCCAGCGTCACAATGGATTTGCCGGGTGTCAGGAACCGGCTGGCGATCTTTGCCGCCGCCACCACCAGACCGCCGGGATTGTTCCGCAAGTCGATGATCAATGCTTTCATATTTTCGGATTCCAGCCGTTTCAGAACGGCATCCAGTTCTTCCGTGGACTTGCCGCCGAACTGTGTCAGCCGCAGATAGGCGATCCCGTTATCTTTGTCGATGATCTTTGCACCCACAACAGTTTGAAGTACCAGGAGTTTACGGGTGAGCAGAAAAGTGCGGGTGGTATCATCGAATCCGCGGTAAACTTTCAATTTGACCTGTTCGCCCTGTCTGCCGCGGAGCATTTTGATACAATCCTGCATCTTTTTCCCGTTCAATCCCTGTCCGTTGATCTCCATGATCAAATCGCCGGGTTTGATCCCGGCTTTTTCTGCGGGTCCGCCCGGATAAAGTTCCACCACTTCCAGCGCACGGTTCCGGAGCGTCAGCACCACGCCCACACCCGCTTTTTCGCCCTGATTGTCTTCCTGGGTCTCACGGAACATTTCTGCCGATTCATAATTGCTGTACGGGTCAAGTTCGTGGAGCATCCCGCGCAACGCCGCACGCAGCAGATAGTCATAGGTCGCTTTTTCTTTGTCACCGTAACTTTCCTTCACCATGTAAAGAGCCATGAGGAAGTCCCGCAAACTGGCATACGCTTTTTCATCCAGAAGAAGATCTTTCGTTGGATCTGTGGGAGCCTTTTTGACAGCGGGGGTTGCTTTTTTATCAGCGGGGTTTGCTTTTTTATCAGCGGGCTGAGCCTTCTTTTCAGCGGGCTGTGCCTTTTTTTCAGCGGGTTGTGCCGGTTGTTCTGCGGCGGTCAACAATGCAGATGAAAAAACTGCACACATCAGCAGATATACAAATTTTTTGAACATCGTTTCTTTCTCCGTTATCACGGTTTAATAATATAGTAACAACAGGTAATCTAATCCACAAAAGCGTGATTTTCAAATCTTTTCCTGTTTTTCTTGTTGATTTTTTTGAAGAATGTGATAAATTGCTATGAAATCAATGGAGAAAAATATGGCAGACTCATTCCGAATCCTTTCATTCCGGAATCAAATCCGGATCAATGACAGTGCTACCGAAGCGCATATCCGGCCGTTGCTGGAAATCGAACTTGACCGCGCAGAAACTCTTTTTATTTCTCAAACCATCGACGGAATGGAAATGTTCGCACCTGTCCGCTATCCGCTGGAAAAAGGTGCGCAGGCGATCTTTCTGAAAACGATGCGCGTGATCCGTCCAAATCCCGGCTCCTATAAAATCGGGATCACCGTTTCCACTTCTGCCGCCCACGCAGAATTTGAGGTGGCTTCCGAAGATGTCACTCTGACTCCGTGACGGGGGGAGGGGGGTATTTTTGGGGAGGACAGATGGGACATTTGGGACTTATGGGACTTGTGGGACGCGAATGAGGCGTAATCCGAAGTTTTTTCTCCGAACCTATCCGTACCCCTCCGTACCCCTCCGTACGGCGGAGCCGCTCATCCGCTCCGCCCGAGGCAAATCCGGCTGCCGACTGAAGACTGCTGACTGAAGACTTCACTTCATAGCGAAGCTGAAAAGCCCGATCCGGAAAAGGCGGCAAACAAGCGTCAGCGCAGTTGAGC
>JAZNXT010000019.1:0-10053 GCA_045594005.1 Victivallales bacterium | reverse complement strand
TGTTTTCGTTACGCTTTTTTCCGAAAAACGAAAAAAATCCGTGTCCTTCAACACATATTTGCTTTTATGGAGCATAATATATCACACATTCTGGAAAAAATCAAAAAAAAGCAAAAAAATATATAATATTTTTCGGTCATTTATTCCGGCAGGGAATGCCAGGCGGAAACGGAATAGGATTTTTTTAATTTTTCAAGATCATTGCCTACCAGTGCGGGGAAGAAGGTCAAACCGGTTTTATCTTCCACATCTTTGACAGATACGGCGTACCGCTGCAATTTTTTCTTGCCGCCTGCATTGGGAATGATAAAGGCGATCATCTTTTCCGGAGCAGTCAGGTCGTACACCACTTTATAGTAGGCATGGGGAATGGAAACCTTGTTTTTTCCGATAGTCCGGATCGTTTTCCCTTTTTCAAAAATCGGACCGGAAACCACAAAGATCTCCTTTTCCGCCACCGCAAATTCGCGGATCTTCTTTTCCAGCTGCAGCCAGATCCCGCGATTGCAATCCGGTGCCTGAGGTGACATATTGCTCATATAAAAACTTTCACTCATGGCATCTTTGCTCCATCCCATATCCGCAGCAGGGGCAAGGTGACCGCGATCGTAGCCGCTGCCTTTGTAGTCTTCCAACTGTGCCGAACGGGTCAGGATGCGGGGATCCTCCCGGAAATCTTCGGTGCGTTTTATTTTCTTGCCCTGCACTTCCGCAGCAGTCAGGCGATAAGTGACCCAAATGGGCTGTTCGTGTTTTTCGGAATAGCCAAGCGCGTACCCTTCCCGATCCAGTACACGGTCGATCTTCTCCATGGAGTACGGAGTCCCCAGAGAAAGATTGTCATATTCCGGATCAAGATTGCAAAATGCCAATACGCGGTGCCACCCCTCGTATGAATAGTAGCGGACGAAATGCCACGCATCGGGATAAATCAACATCAGGAGAAACAGCAGCGCGGCAAACGCGGCACAGCACCGGGAAACTTTCCCTTTCAGGAGAAAAAACTTTTTTACCGCATCTTTCACATCATTTTTTTTCGCCATAATAAAACCTCATTCCTTTTTTGTCGAATTTTCCTGAATATAACACAAAAAACAGAAAATGTCAAGCGCGGCAGAAAAGAAAAAGCGGGCTTGTTTTTCGGCTGATTGGTATTATATTACCGGGTAAGGAGTTTTGATTTTTTATGAATTGCGGAAAGAAAAAGATTTTTGTGTCATTCAGCGGCGGCGCGGATTCTCTGACTCTGCTGCTTCTGACATTGCAGGATCATCCCGATGCGACCGCCGTCCATTTTGAACACGGTCTGCGGGGCGAGGATTCTTTGCGCGATGCGGATTTCTGCCGCGCATTCTGCGAAAAATACGGGGTAAAATTTCTTCTGATCCCATTGGATGTCCCTGCAAACAAACTCCCCGGCGAAAGCGATGAAAGCGCGGCACGCCGTCTGCGGCTCGAAGCATGGAAAAAATTGCTTGCCCCGGATGAAGCCGATGCCATTGTCCTGACCGGACACCATGGGGACGACGCGGCAGAAACACTCTTTATGCGGCTGTGCCGCGGCTCCAATTCCTCCGGACTTGCCGGATTGCGGGCAGAAAAAGTGGTGGAGTCTATTACTTTTCAACGACCTCTGCTCCATTGGACGCGGCGGGAAATTGAGGAATTTCTCCACCGGCAGGGCATCACTCAATGGTGTCATGATGCCACGAACGACGAAAATATCTATACCAGAAATTTTTTCCGGAACTGTATTCTGCCGCAGATCGCAGAAAAATTGCCCTACGCGCCCGGCGGGATCCGGCGGACACTCCGGAATCTGGAAGATGATGCCGATTTTCTGGAACAGGCGGCAGCCGACGCGTTTCTCCGGTGCAAAGACGGAGTGATCGACCATTGGCGCGAACTGCATCCGGCATTGCTGGTACGGGTGTTGCGGCTGTTTCTCGGCGGTTTGATCCCGGATCACAATCTGACGGATCGTTTTGCACAAATGCTTCACAGCGAAAAAGATCCGGAGCCGCGCTATTTACTTCTGCCGGATGATTCCCGGATCGTGTTCCGGGGTGACCGGATCTTTGTGGAAGCGGAACAGGAAATCGCGGAAAGTCCGGTTTTGTGGGATTGGAAAAATACGCCGCAGATCCGTTTCGGCGGTCAGATCCTGATTGCGGAATATGTGGAGGAGATGACAACACAACCGGACCGGAACGAATGTTTTTTTGATGCCGGTGCCCTCCCCCGTATCCTGCTTGTGAACAGCTGGCAGGAAGGCGACACGATCCAATCTTTTGACGGACACCGGAAAAATCTGAAAAAATTATTCTGCGATCTCCATTTGAACGGAACCGACCGGAAAAAGATCCCCGTCCTGCGGACAGAATCCGGGGAGATCATTTTTGTACCGGGCATCCGGACCGGCGCGCATTACACCGTAACGGGATCAACACAAAAAATCCTGCGGATCCGTAAAATTCAGGAAGATTGACAGAAGATCGGAAGCAGTCTTCAGACTTTTCCGAAGAGTGCATCTGCGCGGTTCAGATAGTGTTCAAAATCCGCCATGATGATGGAATGACCACCCGTCCGGCAGAAATAACTGATATCCGTCCCCACCGGAGTGTCGGGCGGCGGCGGATTTTCAGAAGTCAGCGTTTCCAATCCGAAAAGACGGTAAACCGCGCCTGCATGGTATGCGGAAAGATACTCGCTTGCGGGATCTGCCCACTGGTCAAGTGTGGCACTGTGGATGGCAATGCTGCGGGGAGCTGCAAGAGCGATCAGTGCGTGTTGATCCAGCGGCAATTTTTCCGGAGTCAGCGCGTATTGTGCCAATTTTCCGCAGAACCAGAACGCGAAAGAACTGTAAACATGCATGGAATACAGCGTTTCGCCATACAAACGGCGGCTCAATGCCGCACCGCCGCAGCCGGAATCGTTGACACAGATGAGTTTGAAGCGTTCGTCCCGCACGCCCGTCCAGAGAGCAGTTTTTCCCAAACGGGAATGACCGAACACGACTGCTTTATCCGAATCGATTTCCGGAACTGTCTCCAGATAATCCATCATCCGGGAAATACCCCACGACCACGCACCGATGGAGGAATATTCTTCCAGCCGCCCCTGTGCCAACTGTTCACGGGGATAAAAAAGGTCAAAAATACTGTGCTGCCAGCCGCCCACTTCATCGCGGAAAAAATCGTGATAGGATACGACCGCAACGGCATAGCCGCGCCAGAGCAGATAATCCAGCGGAAAACGGAAATACTGACTGCCGCGCGGTTTCTGTTCCATCACCTGTGGAGAGCCGGTCTTGATGATGGCAGGATCCGGTTCCACTCCGTGATTGCCGTCAAAGGTCAATCCCACAAAGACAGGACATTTGCCGTTGGCGCGTTTTTTTACCGGCAGGTAAAGGAGCATGACCGCAGAATGGGATCTGCCGTCATCCATAGTAAAAGTCAATTTGATCTGACGGCGGGTCCCCAGAGCCTGATGCACATCGGGCATTTCTTCCAGCACTTCATAAGCGGTATGATCCGGCAGGGGGATCTCTTTACCATACATATATTCGCGGAATGCTTCCAGGAGTTCGCCACGGCGGTATGTCATCCATTCCTCCGCGGTTTCGATCTTTCTGCCGTCATAGCAGGTCAGGAGATCGGGGAGAGTGTACGGGGGAATCCGCTTTTCATCGTAATTCACCACCCACGGGTTCGTCTGGGTATAATATTTTCCGTTCATAGCGTCTTTTCCCTCAAATAGTATTTTATTCCTGACCGCTTGCCGGTTGCGGCTCGATCCAGATGTTTTCCGCGATCGCCAGATCAATGGAAAGCGTCTTGACCGGATCGCTTTCCAAACGGACTTTGCAGTTTGTCTTATCAAGGGAAAGTCCCTGAAATTCGATCACATCGCCATTTTTCAGCGGCAGATTTTCCGCATCGGCAATATTCCGCCCGATCATACGCACTGTTCCTCTTGTGTTCAGGGACATTTCAGAAAGGATCACATTCCGCGTATCGGAGGCGACCTGCTCCAATGCTTCGGTGAGATAGGTTTTCAGTTTCAGTGTATCGGTCCGTTTTTCAATGGCATCGGAAAAAATGACAAACCGCGCCAGCGTTTCTTCCGTTACGATATGCTCGATACGGCAGGCAGTTTCCTCCGCCTGATCGGACGGCAACCCCAGGATCCCGGAGAAAAAGCGTTTCAATTCGCGGTGACGGCGCATGACCTGTTCTGCGACGACGGCACCTTCTTTGGTGAGGCAGACAGGGAAATGGGTACTGTATGTGATATAATTTTTTTTCGCGAGCTGCCGCAACGCTCCGGTGACGGAAGGCATTTTCACATTCAGTTTTTCCGCGATCTCTTTTGTATGGGCGTGCCCGTTCACAGCGATCAATTCGGCGATCGCTTCGATATAATCCTCCAGACTTTCAGAAAGGTCGGACATGGCTCTTGGCTCCTTCTCTCGGATGAGGTGATTATTTCTGTTATTCCTTGTGGAATATAGCATATCCCGCCGGAAATTGCAAATTTTTCCATCATTTTCAAGGTAAGATTCTCAAAATTCAGGGATTTTTCAGGATTTTATTTGCAAAAAGCAAAAAAAGCGGTACAGTATAGGATAAGTATTGAAAAATATCAGAGATCAGGATCCGGCGGTTTCCCGCACCACCGGGTCCGGCGATAACGAAGCGGGTGGCAAGGTACAGGTATTAGAAATGGCTGTGAGTGTTCTTGTGGGCGTCCAGTGGGGCGACGAAGGCAAAGGAAAAATCATTGATGTTTTGACGCGCGATGCCGAAATGGTGGTGCGTTTTCAGGGCGGCAATAATGCCGGTCATACAGTGGAAGCGGAAGACCGCAAACTGGTTCTCCATCTGGTTCCCTCCGGGATCCTGCGCGAAGGTACAGCGTGCGTGATCGCCAACGGTGTGGTGGTGGATCCCGTGGGGCTGATGAGCGAAATGAAACACCTGACAGAACAGGGGATCGATGTTTCCAATGTTCAGCTCAGCGACCGCTGCCACCTGATCATGCCCTGGCATAAACTTCTGGATGCCTACAACGAAGGCAAAGCCGCTCCCGGCAAGAAGATCGGAACCACCAAACGGGGGATCGGTCCGGCTTACGCCTCCAAAGCCAACCGCACCGGTATCCGCGGAGTGGAAATCCTGAACAAAGGTCGTTTTGAAGCTCTTTTTCGCGCAGAAGCGGCTGAATATAATAAACTTTATGTTCCCTGCGGAGCAGAAGCTCTGGATGTGGATAAAGCATGGAACGAAGTGGCAGAAGCCATTGATTACCTGACACCTTATGTGACTGATACCACTGTTTCTGTGAATAAAGCATACAAAGCCGGAAAGAATGTTCTGCTGGAAGGCGCACAGGGTGCGTTTCTGGATATCGACCACGGAACCTATCCTTTTGTCACCAGCAGCAACACCACCAGCGGCGGAGCCTGCACCGGTTCCGCATTGCCTCCCCGCGCCATTGATAAAGTGTGGGGCGTGCTGAAAGCCTATACCACCCGCGTGGGTGAAGGGCCGTTCCCCACTGAACAGGAAAACGAAACAGGTGCGTTCCTTCAGAACAAAGGCGGCGAATTCGGTGCAACCACCGGCAGACCCCGCCGTTGCGGCTGGCTGGATATCGTGGGTGCCCGTTACAGCTGTATGGTGAACGGCGTGGATCTGCTGGCAGTGACCAAGCTGGATGTGCTGGATGAACTGACTGAAATCAAGATCTGCACTGCCTACAAAATCAATGGCAGGGAAGAGGAAAACTTCCCCGCAGACACCAATCTGCTGAACAATGTGGAAGCGATCTATGAAACGCTCCCCGGCTGGCAGTGCGATACCACCAAAGCAAAATGCTGGGCGGATCTGCCGGAAAATGCGAAAAAATATCTGCTCCGCGTGGCAGAATTGCTCGATGCAAAAATCGGGATCGTTTCCGTGGGACCGGATCGCGACCAGACATTCAGTACGGTTGACGAAAACATCTGATCCGGAAAGGGGACGGATCAAAAATGGGGCGATTTCTATCCGTATTGCAGAACATGACCGGAAGGCGGCAGGAGGAAGATGATCTTCAGCCGCCCTCTGCACTGTTGAAAAGTTTTTTCATCCGTTTTGATTATTTTCAGATCGTGCCGATGATCCTGCTTTTGTGTGTGGGATTGCTTTTTATTTACGGAACAGGTCAGCAGATCGGCGGAGTTTATGCAGGCATCTGGAAAAGACAGCTGCTCTACATGGGGATCGGTTTTTTCTGCTGGGGCATCTGTATTTTTATAGATTACCGGTGGTTTGCGCCGGGAACGATACTTTTTTATCCGCTGGCGATCCTGCTGCTTGTATTGGTGTTGTTCGTGGGAACGGAACAATTCGGAGCGAGACGCTGGCTTTCCATTGCAGGATTCAGTGTGCAGCCGTCTGAATTCGGAAAACTTGCCGTTCTGCTTGCGGTATCGCGTCTGCTCTCTCTTTCAAAAGCCGACATCAACAAACCTTTATGGATGGCGATCGTGGCTGTGGTGACCCTGATCCCATTTTGTCTGATTTACAAAGAACCGGATCTGGGGACGGCATTGGTGTTGCTGCCGATGGTGGGGGCAATCGTTCTTGCCGCCCGGTTGAAATGGATCTGGCTGCTGATTTTTCTGATCGTGGCAGCCGCCGCACTGCCGACGGTCTATTATAATCTGAAACCGTATCAGAAAGAACGGATCCAGACATTTTTGAATCCGGACAGCGATCCGCAAAACCGTGGTTGGAACGCCATTCAGGCAGAACTTGCCGTAGGGCGCGGCGGTATGACCGGCACCGGATTCATGAAGGGGACGCGCTGTTCTCTGGGTTATCTGCCTACCACGGTGGCAAATTCCGATTTTATTTTTCCGGTGATCGCGGAAGAAACCGGATTCATCGGCACATTGGCTCTGCTGCTGCTTTATGCCATACTGCTTTTTTCCATTCTGCGGACAGCGTTGCTGGCACCGGATGATTTCGGCAGATTCTTGTGTGTGGGAGTGGCGGTGCTGCTGGCGACACATGTTTTTGTAAATATCGGCATGAGCATCAAGCTGCTGCCGATCACGGGATTGCCTCTGCCGCTGGTCAGCTACGGCGGATCTTTTCTTGTGGCGATGATGATCTATCTCGGGATCGTGCAAAGCGTTTACGCACACCGGAAACAGGAATCCTTTTTTGCCGTCTGATCCGGAGGATACTGCAAAAAAAATTCAAAAATTTGCTTGACTAACGCTGCGCGTGCGTGTATATTTAGGAAAATTACCGTATTTTCAACAAAAACACCGGAAAAATATATGTATTCATACTGCTGCGTGATACCAGTTTACAACAATGGCGAAAGGGCTTTGGATATTATCCGCCGCGCGCGACAGCAAGTCCCGGATGTTCTGGTGATCGATGACGGCTCCACCGATCAGGATCTGACTGCGATTTTTTCCGGTACAGATATCCGGGTGATCCGTCACGAAATGAACCGCGGCAAGGGAGCGGCATTGAAAACAGCCATCAGAGATCTGGCGGAACGGGATGTGGACTACATGATCACGCTGGATGCAGACGGGCATCATTTTCCGGAGGATATTCCGCGTCTTTTCTCCTGTATCCAGCAGAACGATTACACTATTGCCATCGGCAGCCGTGATTTCATCATTCCGGAAGATACACCGGTCCGCGGAAGATTCGGCAGAAAAGTGGCGAATTTATTTTTCCGGATCGAAACGGGCTTGAATTTAAGCGATGTAAAAAGCGGATTCCGCGCGTATCCGGTCAGATATGTCAGCAAACTGAATGTCCGTTCAAACCGTTTCGGATTTGACGCGGAAATACTGGTACGCGCGGCATGGGCGAATCTGGAGATCCAGAACCGCCGGACCCGTTTCATGCCCAGCGCGGGGGACACGCGATTCCGCAAGTTCAATGATAAACTGCTCTGCGCCGTGGTGGATCTGTGGATGTTTCTGCACTGTCTGCTGCCCTACCCTAAAAAAGCGTTGCGGCCGCGTCCGAAATTTGATCTTTCCATGTTGCGTCCGAAAAACTTTTTTGCGGTGATCACCCGTGTAAAAGCCTCCCCCGGCGATCTGGCAGCGGCGGCGTTTGCGGGAGCATATTGCGGTGTGCTGCCGCTTTTCGGACTTCATACGCCGGTGGTGTTGTATTTTGCCACAGCATTCCGGCTGAACAAGATCATGGCATTTATGATGCAGCATCCGTTCACCATGATCCCGCTGACACCGTTTTTATGTGTGGAATTGGGATATTTTCTGCGGAACGGGGAATGGCTGACAGATTTCAATTTGCAGACCTTCGGCAGTGAGATCCTGTACCGCTTCTGGGAATGGCTGCTGGGCAGTTTGATCCTGGCACCGGCATTCGGCATAATCTCGGCAGTGATCGTCTATTTTTCCGCGCTGATGCTTCAAAAGAAAGCCCGGAAAAAAATGCGGGCGGAATATCGTGAAATGAAATCCAAAACAATGTTTCTGGATATTGATTTTAAGAAAACATTTAATGTTTTGTCAGAAAAATTTCATTTTGACAGAAGGAAAAAATGACTATGAGCAAACAAAAACAAATTGAAAAAGCCTACGCACTTGCGCAGGAACGGTATGCAGAACTTGGCGTTGACACTGAAAAAGCCCTGAAGATCCTGGAAAAGACTCCTGTTTCCGTCCAATGCTGGCAGGCAGACGATGTGGTGGGATTTGAACAGGCAGGCGGCGGAGCTTCCGGCGGAACGCTCTGCACGGGCAATTATCCCGGCAGAGCGCGCAATGCCGATGAACTGCGTGCGGACTTTGATGAATTTCTGGATCTGATGCCCGGCACATTGCGGATGAATCTTCACGCGATCTATCTGGAATCGGAAAAAAGCGTGGAACGCAACAAGATCAAACCGGAACATTTTGCAAACTGGATCGCGTGGGCGAAAGAACGGAAGATCGGATTGGATTTCAACCCCACATTCTTCTCCCATCCGAAAGCGGCAGACGGTCTGACACTGTCCCATCCGGACAAAGGGATCCGGGATTTCTGGATCGAACACGGCATTGCCTGCCGCAAGATCTCCGAAGCCATGGGCAAAGAATTGAAAAGCTGCTGTATGATGAACATTTGGGCTCCGGATGGATTCAAGGATACTCCGGTGGATCGCTACGGGGCAAGAAAACGCCTTGCGGATTCTCTGGATAAAATGCTGGCAGAAAAGATCGATCCGAAATATATGCGTGACTGCCTGGAAAGCAAACTTTTCGGGATCGGCGTGGAATCCTGTACCGTCGGCAGCAATGAATTTTATGTGGGCTACTGCGTAAAAAATAATGTGATGCCCACTCTGGACTCCGGTCATTATCACCCCACTGAAGTTATCAGCGACAAACTCAGCAGTCTGCTGCTCTTCTCTGAAGGGATCCAGCTCCATGTGAGCCGTCCCGTCCGTTGGGACAGCGACCATGTGGTGACGTTTGACGATGAACTCCAGCAGATCGCCTCCGAGATCGTCCGCTGCAATGCCCTCGGCAAAGTCTGCATCGGATTGGATTATTTCGATGCCACCATCAACCGCACTGCAGCCTGGGCGATCGGCACCCGGAATATGCAGAAAGCACTCTGCAAAGCCCTGCTGGAACCGGCGGCAATGCTGCAGAAAATGGAAAAGAAAGGCGATTACACGCACAGATTGGCATTGTTGGAAGAACTCAAATCCATGCCGTGGCAGGCTGTTTACGATTATTTCTGCGTGAAGGCGGGCAAGGCGGTCGGCTATGACTTCATGGCAAAGATCGACGCTTACGAAAAAGCAGTCCAGAGCAAACGCAAATAATAAAGGAAGCAGAGTAGAGATCATGGGCGCAAAACACCTTGCTTTTGACCTGGGGGCATCCAGCGGACGCGCGATCGTCGGCTGGATCGGCGACGACGGCAAACTGAATCTGGAAGAAGTCCATCGCTTCACCAATCACCCGTATGAAGATGGCGGAAGACTCCATTGGGATTTTTCTTCCCTGTG
>JAZNXT010000018.1:0-5831 GCA_045594005.1 Victivallales bacterium | reverse complement strand
AGCAGGGTGGATATGGCGTGCCAATTAATTATGCTGCGGTTGGCTCTACAATCTATTTTCACTGCGCACCCGAATGACGGTGCCACTGCGGTCGCAAGCGGCGTGACGCTGGATCTCAACGGTGCGGCAGCCGATCTTGGCACGATCAGCAACAGCGGCTCCATCACAGTCAGCGGCGACATGACCAGCAGCAACACGGCGGATGCTTCCATGGGCGATGTTACTTACGACGGCACGGACGGTCAGCAGATCGCCGCAGGTATGTACGATGACCTCACTGTGAACTCCAACGCGGAAGCGGCAGGCGCGGTCACTGCGGCAACTGTCACAGTGAACGCAGACAAGAGCCTGAAAGCGGAAGATCTCACCACCACCGGCGATGTGACGGCAGACGGTGCGATCACCGTCACCGACGACCTGACCGTGGGCGGCGATCTCGCAGCCAACGCGGATGTGACCGCAGGCGGAGATATGACCGTGACCGGCAACCTGAACGCCAACGCGGATGTGACGGTTGACGGCAATGCAACGGTCAGCGGCAACCTGAACGCCAACGCGGATGTGACGGTTGACGGCAACGCAACAGTCAGCGGCAATGCCGCAACAGCCGCGGGAACGACCCTGACAGTGGGCGGCGACTTCGCGGCGGATGACTTCACCGCCAACGGCACTGCCGATATCACCGGCAACGCAACGGTTACGGGCGATTTGAACGCCAACGCGAATGTGACGGTTGACGGCAACGCAACAGTCAGCGGCAATGCCGCAACGGCAACAGGAACGACCCTGACAGTGGGCGGCGACTTTGCGGCGGATGACTTCACCGCCAACGGCACGGCGGCGATTACCGGCAACGCAACAGTCAGCGGCGATATGACTGCCAATGCGGGTGTGACCGCTGGCGGAGATATGACCGTGACTGGTAACTTGAACGCCAACGCGGCAGTTTCCACCGACAAGACCATCGCTGTTACCGGCGATGTCACTGTCAGCGCGGCGGGTGAACTGGATGCGGATGGCGGACTTCAGGCGGAAAACCTCAATAACAGCGGTACTGTGGATGTGGACGGCAAGATCACGGTCAACGGTACGCTGGATAACAGCGGCACGCTGAAAGCCGATGAATCTGCCGACAGCGATCTTACTGCCGGAACTGTCAACAATACCGGCTCCATCACCGTTACCGGCGATTATCAGGCGGATGCGACCAATAACAACAGTTCGGATGCCGCGATCGCAGTGTCCGGAAACTTTGCGGGCGGTACGCTCACCAATACCGGAAGCATGACCCTCAGCGGCGAAAACAATACCTTCTCCGGCGATAATGCAGGGAAAGTCACCTACAACGGTACCGGCAGTCAGTCGATCCAGGGCGGCTCTTACAGCGAACTTGCGTTGGAAAACGGCAGCAAAACGCTGGGTGGTGATGTGACGGTCAGCACTGCAGACGGCTTCAAGGCGACCGGAACAACGCTTACCGGAAAAGCAGGTGCCACACTGACGGTGAACGACAGCAGCAATTATGAAAACCAGAACAGCAATATTTCCGGAACCACTTTCCAGGATATTGCAGTCAAAAATACTGCGACCGGCGGCGACGGTAATCTTTATATCAATGCCGACAGCAGTACACCCAACAATATTGCCGGAACTGTAAGCGGCATCCGTCTGGTGGCGGAACTGACGGTCACAGCCGGTGCGATCACTTACGGCGATACATTGGGCAGCATTATTCTGACGGTGACCAATGCTTCCGGCGAACAGCTTTATAAAGGAACCGCTGATGAACTGGGTTGGAATTGGGCTGCAGGTAACGACGCGATCGAAAACGCAACGGAAAATCAGGCGTATTCTGTGGATTCCGGCGAATCCGCGTATGCTTACCGCGGCGATGTGAATGTGGTCATCAACAAGCGTGTGATCCAGGTGAAAGCACAGAGCTACACCATCACCGCAGGTGATGCATTGCCGAAATTCCTGTACTCCTACATCGGAGAACTCGTTGGAGTCGATGCCTTTACCGGTGCGCTCATCTGCAGCGGTGACGGGTCTGCCGCAGGAACTTATCAGATCCTGCAAGGCTCCCTGACGCTGGGTGATAACTACGAAATTATCTTCTCTGCCGGTACGCTGACTGTGGAAGCGGCTCCCGAAAGCGGCGGCAAAAATGCGATCAATGCCACGCAGATGCCCGACCAGTATAACAACATTATCATGGCGGAACCCGATGTGACGTATCAGAACCGTCGCGATCTGCATTATCTCTATGGTGATGCGTGTATGATCGAAACCTTCAACGGTTCTGTGGGTAAACATTACGGTTACGATCCGGGAGTCGGTCTGCGCGGCAAGACCATCGTTGCCAACACCCGCGAGATCCGTCTTTCCCACATTGTGCAGAAACCGGGCGAAGGACTGATGCCCATCATCAGCACCCCGGACGCTGAAGGCAATGTGCGCGGCGGCGAATTCAGCGACGGCGAAACGACGATGAATTTCCTCCGCGGCGGTCATACCCGCGAGGAATACGAATGGGACAAAGTTGATTTCAGCGATCTCCTTGAAGCCATCGACTTCGACAGCATCTCCAAGAACGAACTCTTTGAAGATGAAGTGGATGAAGCCATTGCGGAAATGACCGGAGTGATCGTATGATAAAGTTGCGATAAACGCAGGAGAAAAAAGAAAATATGTCACAGACCCGTGAATTATTTGCTTCAAGATTGGGCTTCATCCTGATGACGGCGGGATGCGCCATCGGATTGGGAAATGTATGGCGTTTTCCCTACATCGTGGGAAAATACGGCGGCGGACTTTTCGTACTGATCTATCTGCTGTTTCTGATCATATTCGGATTGCCGGTCCTCCTGATGGAATTGGCGATCGGCAGGGCGGCGCGCAGCACTTTTCCCGGTTCTTTCCGGGCATTGCAGAATCCGCAATCGCCGTTCAAATGGCAGATGCCGTCATATATTTTCTTTGCGGGAAATATTGTACTGCTGATGTTTTATTCCGTGGTTTCCGGATGGCTTCTTGCATACATCAAGTACAGTATTTCCGGAGAATTATCTGCGGGGAATTATCCGCAGGTCTTCGGCAAACTGCTTGCCTCGCCGGGCGAACAGACGCTGTATATGCTGCTGATCTTCGGGCTTTCCGTGGCGATCTGTTTCGGCGGGATCCGGAAGACGATCGAGAAATCCATTAAATTCATGATGGGCGGTCTGTTCCTTCTGCTGATCGCAATGGTGATCAAATCGCTGTCACTGCCCAACGCGTGGGGCGGTGTCAGATTTTTCCTTCAGCCGGACAGCACAAAGTTGATGGAATACGGCACGGTGGAAATCATCTATGCCGCAGTGGCGCAGGCGTTTTTCACCTTGAGTGTCGGGATCGGCAGTATTGCGATTTGCGGCAGCTATATGCCGAAGGAAAATTCTCTTATAAAAGAGGGATTCTGGATCATCGGGTTGGATACAACGATCGCGATCTGCTCCGGGTTGATCATTTTTCCTGCCTGTGCCGCATTCAACATCACGCCGGACGCGGGACCGGATCTGATTTTTATCACGCTGCCGAATGTATTTCAGAGTATGCCCGGCGGCAATATCTGGTCTGCGGTATTCTTCCTGTTTCTGGTGATCGCTGCGCTTTCCACGCTGGTGGCGGTCTTTGAAAATCTCGTGGCATTCGGCATGGATGAATACAAATGGAGCAGAGTCAAATCTGCAGGGATCTTCGGAACTGTGGTTGCCATACTCTCCCTGCCCTGTATTTTCGGGTTCAATCTGTGGCAGAGCTTCAAACCCTTGGGAGAAAAATCCTGTATCCTCGATTTGGAAGACTTCATTGTCAGCAACAATCTTCTGCCGCTTGGGGCGATCTATCTGGTGATTTTCTGTACCAACCGTTACGGATGGGGTGAAAAAAATTGTATGCTGGAACTGTTCAACGGACAGCAGAAAACGCTGCCGAAACTCCTGCTCCTTTATCTGAAACATGTTCTGCCCGCGATCATTCTGGGGATCTGGGCTTTGGGGATCGGCGAAAAATTCAAACTGTTCTGATAAAACTAAGGAACAGCAGAAAAAAAGTCAGACAGCAAGTCCCGTTTCAGCAACACTGGAACGGGTTTTTTTTCGGATCGGCGGGTGCAGAGCAGCCAGGCTTTAAGCGAGCGAGCGAAGACGCTTGTTTGCCGCCTGTGTCAAAACCGGGGAATGGCGTACGGATGGGTACGGATGGGTACGGATGGGTACGGATGAAAAAAATCCTTTTGACTACGCCTCATCCGCGTCCCATAGGTCCCTGATGTCCCCAATGTCCCACCTGTCCTCCCCAAAATAAAACACCCCCTCCGTACAAGTCCGAAAAGTCCGACAGGTCTGACAAGTCCGACAGGTCCGAAAAGTCCGACTGGTCTGACAAGTCGGACAGGTCTGACAAGTCGGACAGGTCCGACAGGCTTGTATCACACCCCTGCAGGCATCTTAATCAATCGGGACAAGAGCGAGGCGGAAGCCGATGAAGTTGTACCGGCGGGCCGGATACATGTAGCTCCGGTCCGCCACACGGCAGTAGCCAGTGCCGTTGTGCCAACTGCTCCCGCGAAGAACGCGGAAGCGGAACGAGCCACTTCCCGGTCCCGTGGGATCGGTCACTGCGTATCCGCTGTATGCATCAGCCCAATCTCTGCACCATTCCCATACATTCCCGCTCATATCATACAAGCCAAGTTCATTCGGTCGTTTCTGGCCAACATCATGGGATTCTCTGCCGGAATTATCTTTATACCATGCGATGTCATCGACATCATCACTGCCGCTGTATTTATACCCCTTGCTCTTGTTTCCGCCACGAGCGGCAAATTCCCATTGTGCCTCCGTGGGCAAATCAAAGCGATAACCTGCGGGCAGTTTATCCCTGCAAAGTTCATTCAATTTATCACAGAATGTTTTTGCATCATGCCAACTGACATACTCCACCGGACGGTTATCGCCTTTGAATTCAGATGGATTACTCCCCATCACGGCTTCATATTGTTTCTGCGTAACTTCATATTTTCCGATCCAGTAATCTTTTGTCAATGTCACACGGATTTTGTTACCATCAATTGAATAGTCTTTTGAATAGTCTTTTTCCATATCAAAGCTTCCCGCCTCAACTTTGACCATGTTATCTGCAATTTCCTGTCGTGCTTTTTCTGCGGCGGCAAGACGTTCCTGTCGTGCTTTTTCGGCGGCAATCCGTTCCAACCGCGCTTTTTCTTCGGCGGCAAGACGTTCCTGTCGTGCTTTTTCGACGGCTTCTTGCCGCGCTTTTTCTTCCTCTTCTTTCTGCAATTTCTCCATCCAGTTCCCGATCCCGAATATTGCGGCGATTATCCCACCCACCAGCAGGAACGCGGCGGCAACGGTGGCGATTTTTTTGACTTTTTGGAGCAGGAGCTGGGTATCGTAGAGCTGCTGACATTCAATAGACCGCACATTGCAATCTTTGTAGCTGTACTCTTTCAGGTTGTCAAAGCAGGATTTTGCTTCAACATATTTCTTTTCGCGGATCAGCTGCTCGCCGCGCAAATACTGACACTCGCAAAAATGATCCTTCGCATCGGAAAATGACAGGATCTTTTCAAATTCATCACTGGCTTCTTTGTAATTCTTTTCCGTTTCCAACGCAAGCGCGCGTTCGTACGCCGCAGAATCAACGGCAAACTGCTGCTGTTTTTCGGAATCCTTATAAACTTCCGGCAGACTTTTGAAAATTTCGATCGCGCTCTTATAATTTTTTGCCTCAAGTTCTGCCAGACCGCTGTTGTAGATTTGTTCCAG
>JAZNXT010000017.1:0-18730 GCA_045594005.1 Victivallales bacterium | reverse complement strand
TATGGGCTTGCCCATAGGTTCAAAGGCATATTACACCACATGCACGCTGTAGGCGTGCGGGAGGCGTTGTAATTGTCTAACGGTTCCCGCGCTCCTGCAGAGCGCAGGGTGCATAGCACCCGATTCTCGGGCGGCTCTCGCTACGCGTGCCGCCTGCACACAAGGAGCGCAGGCTAAAATCCCGCGCTGCTTCAGAGCGCTTTTGGGATCGGGGGGTGCAAAGCACCCGATTCTTGGGCTTTTCTGCTTTTCCGGATTCGGCATCTCTCCTCATTGGGAATAACGCGTTCCTCAAAAGTTTTTTTCCTCTTTTCTGGCATCTCTCCTTATTGGGAACAAAGCAATTGCAAAAATCAAGTCCGATTCTGAAAATTCTTCTGATAAATTGTGACCACAAAAAAAATCCGGAGGGTTGTATGGCTGTACTATAACGGGGGTTGAAAAACGGATATACGCTTATCTCCCCGCAATGGGAACAGAGCAGAAATGTTAAAGAAGTTTTTGCTAAAAAAACTTGTATTTCCCGAAAGATATGCTATGGTAAGAAAATCAACAAGAGTCCCCAAAAAGATAACTAAACAGGAAAGGCTTCAGAAAATTGAAACCGAAAACAATGTTTGCAGCCGTCTTCTCCTGCCTGGCATTCTCCCTTGCCGCGCAGGTGGAAGTGCCGACTCCGGAGCAGACGAAAGAATGGCTCGGAAAATATCCGCAGGTCTGCGCGCAGAAAAAAGGCGATTTTGCCGCTCATGCGAAACGCGCAAAGACGGATAAACAGAAAATCAATGTGGTGCGTATCGGTCTGGATTTCCCCGGGGATCCCGTGAATCTGGTCCACTACACCGTTGCTCCCACCAGCGAAACGCAGTATCTGCCGGATGTGTATCCCTTTGACGGGGAAGCCGGTGTACCGGTGCGGATCGTGACCGCACAGGATGAATATGAACCGGGTTCCTTTCTGATCTATGCGCTCAAGGATCTGGGGAAAGTCGATTTCATCGTCAGCGACCTGAAAAGCGATGACGGCAAAGTTCTTTCCAAAGACAAACTGGATCTCAAGACCATCAAAGTGTGGTATCAGAACGGTAACGGCTGGTACAGCTATTTTCAGGATCCCGGGCTGAAACTCTGCCCTGAACTGCTGCTGAACGATGAAGACCTGATCAAGGTCGATACGGAAAAAGTTGCAAACTATGCCCGTCTGACCGAAAAAGACGGTTCCGTTTCCTACCGCTGGCTGACCGCGCCCCGCGCATTTGAAAACCGCATTGAAAACGCCGGCGGCTACCGTTTGGATGAAACATTCTGCAGCATGAAACCCAACTTCACCGACGCACCTGTTTTCAAAGGTGCCACGCTGAACGACGGCGAATTCAAGCAGTTCTTCCTCACCGTCCATGCCGATGCGAAACAGGCTCCCGGTCTTTACAAAGGAGCCATCGCGCTCAAATCGAAAGACGGCAAAGCAGTCGGCTCCATTCCGCTGGAAGTCCGCGTACTGCCTTTTGTGCTGCCGGAACCGAAGACGATTTTCGACATTGAAAAAGATTTTCTCGTATTCTTCTGCGAATACATCAGTTTTGAACTGATCCGCCAGATCAACGGCAACGATCAGAAACTGGCAGAAAAACAGCTGATCTCCCTGCTGAAAAACTTTTACCGTCACGGTGAAGTTTCCCCGAACCACCGGGAATCCAACAGCCGTCCGGATATTGACAGAGCTGCGGGAATGAAACGCCAGTTTGTCGGTACCGGCATGAAGCTGGCAAGACCTGCTGATATGCGCTTCCATGCAAAATACATGAAACAGAAGCTCCGTAAAGAATTCGGCGATGATTTCATGCTGATCGGCTCCTGGGGCGATGAATACGGTCTTTCCACCCTCAAAGGGATCCGTCCCATGGTGGAGATCTATAAGACAGAAGGTTACAAATTTATGATCAACAGCCGCCACGGCTACTCTGCGGGCTGTTATCTTGCCGACGTTTTCTGGCCCCCGGTCAATCCGGATTCCAGCACAAAAAATGCCACCGAAAAATTGAACTTCCTCGGCGGCGATGCCTATTTCGGCTGGTATGCCAGCCAGCATGTGGGTGTGGAAAACCCGGCTTTCATCCGCCGTCAGTACGGCTTGGGTGCGTATCGCGCCGGATTCAGCTGTCACTTCAACTATGCCCACCATCTGAACGGATACAACGATGTGCGCGGCAGCACCTATAAATCCATGAACTTTGTGTACGGTCACGGCGACGGCGTTCTGGATACCCTTGCGTGGGAAGCCTTCCGCGAAGGGATGGACGATATCCGCTACGCGACCAAACTCCAGCAGCTTGCCCGTCCGCTCATCGGCAATAAGAACTATAAGGCGCATGCCGCTGCGAAAAAGGCTCTCCAGCTTATCGCACAGATGGATTCCGACTCCTTCGATCTCACGACAGCCCGTCTGGAGATGATCAACCACATCATGACCCTCATGGAATACAGCAAATAAGGAACAGCGAAATATGAAATCCAAAATCTTTACATATTCATTGATCGCCGCTTTCTGCGCCGCCGTTCCCCTTCTTCAGGCAGCACCTGCCAAAGATGCTGCGGCAGTAAAAGCACAGGCGGAAAAAGCCAAAAAAGCCGCTGAAGCAAAGAAAAAAGCGGAAGAAGAAAAACGCAAAGCCGCTGAAGCAAAGAAAAAAGCGGAAGAAGAAAAACGCAAAGCCATTGCCGCTGCAAAAGCCCGCTTGAAAGAATTTCAGGACTATGTCAACGATATGAACAAACGGAAAGTCCATTTCGACACCCGTATTGAAAATGTCCTGAAATTTGCCGAACGCCCGGAAATGAAAGCGGATATCGCCATCCGTTATGCCGCTTATGTTCAGGCGTTGAAATACACGGAAAATCCGCCCTGGACCCAGATCGGGATCTATAACTACGATTCGATCCACAAGGTCATGCCGGAAGTTTCCAAACTGATTCTGGACGATCCCGAATTCTCCATTTATCAGAAAATCTACGGAGCTGTCACCAGACTGGTCCAGTATTACTGCGACTGCGAAAACTGGAAAGAAGCGGAAAAATGGGCGCGTTTTGCCATTGATGCAAAAGACGTCTCCGACGGAACAAAAGCTGACGCCTGGCTGCTGCTGGCAAAGGTTTATCGCTATCAGTTCCGCTATGAAGATGCCATGAAAGCGGCGCAGGAAGCATTCAAATTCAACAAGCAGAGAGCAGCCGTTTATGCAGCCGATCTGGCTTATGAATTCGGCAAACCGGCTGACGCCGCAAAACTCTGGAAGGAACTCGGCAACGAATATGAAGAACTTTCCTATTTTGCAGATAAAGCGAGATCAGCCTATATTCCCCGTGCGCTGGCATTTGTGAAAAACACAGCCAACAAGGAAGGTCAGCGTTACAACATCATCTCCAAATACTTTTTGGGTGACAAGAGCGAAACGAGCCGCGAAGCCCGCAAGGCAGCTGCCGGTCTGGCAGCCAAAGTCAAAATCGGCGGATTCTGGGGCAATCAGATCATCAAAAGACCGTTCCAGCTGGGCGATTATCAGCTGGCGGCAGAACTGTGTGAATTTCTCGCCGGGGCTCCGGTCATGGCAGATTACAATTCCCAGTGCATCTATCTGATCAGTCTCGGTGCTATCGGCAGAAAAGCCGAAGCGGCAAAACTTGCCGGAGAATATGCGAAAAACGAAAAACTTTCTCCTGTGCAGAAGACCCGTCTTCTCGCTTATGAAGCACTGCTGAACGGTAAGGATCCGGAAGGGATCATCAAAGCGGCGAAACTTTCCCGCAAAGACGAATCGACGGTATATTTGAGTCTGGCGCGGCAGACACTGTCTGTCTGGCACATGCCGGAACTGGCGGAAAAATATTCGGCAAAATATGACACCTACTTTGCCAAACCGGTGGAACGCCGGATCGAAGTCAAATATTTTGATTCTCCCGTCAAAAACATCTCCGACTGGCGCAAGATCTATCCGCAGCTTCAGAAACAGTATTGCGACATTCCGTACAAAGGCAGCATGGACTTTCTGGAAACAGACGTTTCCACCGGTGACCGCGGCGTTGTGAAGGCGGAAGACGGAGCAAAACTGGAAGGCATGATGGAACTCACCACGGTCTGTGACCGTGACGGTGTGCATATCTTCCTGCGCACGGATGATTCTCAGGCTCGCGCCATCGAGCAGGGCTTTGCCCGCGGGATCGGCACGGAAATGTATTTTGCGCCGGGCGTGAATCAGCCGTATGTCTGTATGGGCAGCAGTCCCACAGGCGGCGTCACATTCATGTTCCAGACGACCTATACCAACAAGAATGCGAAACGCCCCGACCGCACGAAAGACCCCAAAACCGGATTCCGTTCGGAAGTTGCGTTCTCCGATACAGACTATGTGCTGCACATGTTCTTTGCCTGGGATCTCTACTACAACAAGCTCCCTGCCCCCGGTACCGATTGGCGTTTTGACTGCCTTGCGTGGTCCAAAGCCGGCGGTTTCAGCTGGGGCGGCAGTCAGGGGATCCACTCTGCCTCCGCATGGGGCAATCTCCGTTTCAACCTGACGGACAAGCAGCTCAATGAGATCCGCAAAGGTATTCTTTTCCGTACATTCCGTTCTTACAAGAATGTCACCTACGAACCGGGTGTTACGGAAAATATTTTCCGCGTTTGGGAAGATAATATCATCGGCGATCCGGATTTCTTTGCGAAGAAACTTGCTCCGCTGGAAAAGGAACTGGATGGCTATGCGAAAATGATCAAAGTGGATATGACCGATGCGGAAGTGGCGGAAGTTTACACCAAAGCTCTGCCGCGGATGAAAGGTCTGACGCACGAAGTGGATGAACTCCGCAGAAAATATCTTTCTGAACGGATCACCGCCACCGGAAAATGATTTTTCCATAAGAAGTCAACAAACGATAAAGACCTGTGGGCAACCGCAGGTCTTTTTTTTGTGTACGCTTTGTTCCCAATAAGGAGAGATACCGAAGCCGAAAAAGCAGAAAAGACCAAACCTGAAAAAGTCTTCAGCCGACAGTCTTCAGTCGGCAGCCGTTTTTGCTGCGGGCGAAGCGGATGAGCGGCTCCGCCATTCAGGGTAAACAATTTACAACGCCTCCCGCACACCTACAGCGTGCATGTGGTGTAATATGCCTTTGAACCTATGGGCAAGCCCATAGGCTATAATCCTGCACGCCTTCAGCGTGCTTATCTCCCCGTGCCGGCAATAGAGCTTTTGTGTAAAAAAGGTAATGACATTCATTTGATTTTCTGCGTAATCCGTTTATATTAGAGGTGATCTCACAATTTTTTATTGAAAGGAATTTTTATGAAGATCACGCGATACAATGTTATTTTCCCCAAAAAAGAAACTGCGGAACTGGTGGAGGAAACGCTGGATGTGAACCTGACCGGCGACGAAGTTCTCCTGAAAACCATTTATGATGTCATCAGCACCGGCACGGAACTTGCAAATTACCGGGATCTGCCAAATACCAGCACGGTTCAGGATGTACAGGGAAAATTTCCCCGGATCGTGGGATACAGTTTCACTGGAGAAGTCGCCGCCTGCGGTCCAGCTGTCAAAACACTTTCTCCCGGTGATAAAGTGATCGTGGGTTGGGGCGGACACCGCTCCATGATCATCAAGCACGAAAAAGATCTGCTGAAGCTCCCGGAAGATGTGGATCTGATCGATGCCGCCTTTGCCCATATTGCCAGTTTCCCCATGCTGGGAGTCCGCAAACTGCGTCTGGAACTTGGAGAGAGCTGTATGGTGGCAGGATTGGGTCTGCTGGGTCTTTTTGCAGTGCAGTTTGCAAAACTTTCCGGAGCCTATCCTGTGCTTGCCTGTGATTTCAGCGCAGAACGCCGCGCACTGGCACTGCAGCTGGGGGCGGACTATGCTCTGAACCCGCAGGATGCGGACTTCATCGATCAGGTGCGGGCATTGACCGACGGGAAAGGACCTGCCGCCACTGTGGAAGTCACCGGAGTTTTGAACGGTTTGCAACAGGCATTGGAATACACGGCACAAATGGGGCGTATTTCCCTGTTGGGCTGTACCCGTATTTCCGATCAGCCGATCAATGTTTACAAATATATTCACGGCAAGGGGATCAATCTGATCGGAGCCCACACCCTCACGCGGTCCGCGCTGGAATCCGCGCCGGGCTTGTGGACGGAAATGGACGATTATAAAACATTCCTCAAACTTTTACGCGCCGGAAAAATCAATGTAAAACCCATGACCAACCGGATCGTCAGTCCCCGTTCCGCCGCAGAAGTATATCAACTGCTGAACACAGAAAAGAATCCGCCGCTGGGTGTGATATTCGACTGGCAGCAGCTTTGACAAAAATAAAGCCGTGCTTATTTTTTTCCGTTCACCGCAGGGAAGATGATCGTATCGTTTTTGATCATTGCCGGACGGGAAAAATCGACGACCAGATTCTTTGCGTGGTGTCCGAAGGGAAAACCTTTGTAAACCGGGATATCGACCTTTGCTGCGAATTCATTGAGCGCGACATCAATATTTTTCTGTTTGTCTTTCGTCCGTGTGATGTGTCCGAATACAACGGCGGAAACACCTTTGAAAAATCCGGAAGCCAACAGTTCATCCAGATCGGAAGCGATCATCTTTGCGTTGCGCCCCACGCTTTCGATGATCACGATTTTTCCGGCGGTCTGCAAACCGTAATTTGCTTTTTTCACCCGGGTGTAACGGTGGATCAGACCGGCTACGGCTTTACCGGAACAATCACCGCTCCGGAGCGGGATCAGTTTCACTTTCACTTCTTCGCCGTGCAGCATATTTTTCATCAGCGGCACGATCTCTTTTGAAAGTCCCGGATGGGAATTGACTGTGGGACCGGCAAGCGGGCGGCCGTATCCTTTGGCACTCAAAGCACACAGAAGCATGGTCACATCGCTGTATCCCAGCACATAGAGTTCCGGACGGCGGGGCAATTTTTCCCAGTTGACCGCTGCCACCAGATCCTGCGTCCCGATCCCCCCGCGGGAGCAGATAATGATGTCATTTTCCATATCGCACCATGCCGCTTCAAAATCCTTCACCCGCAATTCAACAGGGATCGACGCATAGGAATTTTTTTTGATATTTTCCGGCACCATGGCGGCATGAGGATAAAGTTTGACTTTCAAGCCGGCAGCCCGCAATCTGGCGATCCCCGCATTGAAGGACCCCGGTGCCGGATAGGATGCCGGAGTGATCACCGCAACCGTTTTGACATTTGCCGGATAAACACCTGTGTAATCAATACCTTTACCCTTTACGGCAAAAGCTTCAGGATCGGACGGTGCGCCGGACAACGCCGCAAAAATAAAGATGAACAGAGTCACAAACAAACTTTTTTTCATTTGAAAAACACCTTTCATTTTTTTCGGTAATATACACCGGATGAATGAAAAAATCAATCGTTTTCCGCAACAGAATGTTTGTAATGCAGAAAGTTCCGGAGTATATTAAAACAACAGCCTTGTGCTGTCTTCAATGAAAAAAATCGAAAGGTATTTATTTTATGCAGGAAATCCGTTTAGCTCTTGTGGGTGCGGGACACCGCGGCCGCCACATGTTTCAAACCGGCGTGAACGCGGCGGAAAAGATCATCCCGGCTGCGGCATGTGACATCAATCCGGATCTCTGGTACAAATCTCAGAACGGACAGAAAGCCATGGCGGAGATCTATCCCGACACCGCGTTTTATGAAGATTTCCAAACCATGCTCAACAACGAAAAGATCGATGTGCTGCTGGTGGAAACGCCCGCACATATCCACACTGCCTTCTGCGCAGAGGGATTGAACCGCAATATCAATGTGTTGTCCGATATTCCCCTTGTGCGTTCCACGGAAGAAGCCGATATGCTGTGGGAAGCCGGAAAAAAATCCAAAGCAACTCTGATGACGGGAGCCAATCCCAACGAATGGGGTTTTATTGAGGCATTGTACGATCTTTTTCAGCAGGGTTTGCTGGGCAGACCATTCTATCTGGAAGCGGAATATATCCACGATGTCCGCTATCTGTGGAAAGAAACGCCGTGGCGCAGTAAAGGGATGCCCATCCGCTATTGCACCCATTCCCTCGGACCGCTGCTGCGTTTGCTCCCCGATGACGAACTGCGGCGCGTTTCCTGCGTCACCACCGGTCCTCAAATCGTGGGCGGCGAAGGTCAGAACGATTTGATGACAGCACATTTCACCACCCCGAAAAATGTGGTGGTGCGCTTCACCGCAAGTTTCATCAATGAAGCGAAATGCGGACATCACTCCTACCGGGTTTTCGGTACGGAGGGATATTTTGAGCGGCTCTCCGAACGGGGAAAATATCCTGCACGGAGCATGTTCAACAGCAAAAAACTTTATGGTGCGGGTCAGCTGACGGAACTGCCTATTGATATGACCCGTCCGGATTTTGCCGATGCGTCACGCGGATCCGGTCACGGCGGGGCGGATTTCATGCTTTTCCATGATTTCTTCCACGCACTGCGGACCGGAGATATGAGCAAGGTCATCACCCTGCGGGAAGGTATCCGCATGTCGGTCCCCGGACTTTTTGCGGCAGAATCTGCCACATTGGGCGGACAGGCTGTGGATATTCATTATCCTTGGGATAAAGATTAAAAAAAACACGAACATTTTTTCGCGGAACGGCAGTTGTCAAACACACATCTGCCGCTCCGTTTTTTTATTTCAGCACTTCTTCCGGTAAAAGATCACACGGACGCTTTGCGGTTCATCCAGCTGAACAGTCAGAGTTGCCAAATCCCTGCCGGAAATGCGGCTTTGATGTCCCTCCTGATCTTCCAACAGATATTCTGCTTCCGGATCAATTTCTTTGAGAGCGAAAGTCCGGAGGGATTCCACACTGTCTTTTCTGCGGAAAAATGCAGCAACGCCTGCGTTGATCTCCGGATTCCAGCCTTGATATGCCACCCACACATCTTCCCGCTGACAGGTCTTTTCCGGAATCAGCAAATAGAACGACCCGCAGAGAATATCACGGATCCGGGCGATCTGGGTAAACCGTTTGAGAAGCCAATATTCTTCCTCCTGCGAAAACGCACCTTTCTCCGGGAAAAAGCTGCTCCAGTCTGCCGGAGTGAATACCGTACCCGTTCCGGGAACGCTGAACATTTCATAATCGTTGAACATCGTCACCGGATTGGTTTCGCCGGACTGGAACGGCACATACGCGAGAGTATTGACCAGCGCATTCTGTCCCATGAGGATCTGATACGCGTGCTGGGGTGTATCTGCGGCATGGCGGCAGATATAATAATCACTGCGGCAATAGGAATGAGCGCGGGAAACCATTTCGTAATCCATACGGCGGCCGCCGCTGGCACAATTTTCCAGCAGCATATCGGGATAACGCTCCCGCAAAGCGTCCAGATAAGCATACAACCCCATAATGTGTTTGATTTCATTGACGCCTTTGCGGTCTGCTTCATCATATTTGCGCCATACCGGCAGAGGATCCATATTGAAATCCTGCCGGTAGATCCGGACACCGTGTTCGTCGATCTGACTGCATACCGTATGGAACATCCAGTTCCACGCATCCGGATTGCCGAGATCGATGAGAAAACGGGAACTCTGCGCGTCCTCTCCCTCATCCTGCGTGCGGAAATATTCCGGATGTTCTGTAACAACAGGTGTTCCGTACACTGCCCGCTCCGGTTCAAACCAGAGAAGAAAATCCAGATCATGAGCCTGGGCGGCATCCGATACCGGGCGTAATCCTGCCGGATGCCGCACCGTATTCACCCGCCAATCCCCCACATATTTATACCAGCAATCGCCGCAATTTGTCGTGGGATCCGGTTCATGGGGCGGACCGTACCAGCCGGCATCCACCCAGAATGTATCGAAGGGAGATGTTTCTTTATTGAAATATCCGATCTCACGGATCAGAAATTCTGTGGGGCGATTCCCGCCGCTGCCGGTGATGGGCATACGGGGTTTCAAAATATTTCCACGGCTGTCACGGGGGGATTTATGCCGGATCATAAAATCGCGAATGACAGTCTGGAAGTCCATAACCGCCATTCCATCCCGCCGGAAGATCATGATTCCCGGCAGACGGAACACTTCCCCCGGCTTCATATAAAAGCGGGAATCCTGCATACCGGTTTCAAAATAAACAGAACTCCAATCAACTGAAACATTTGCGATCCACGCACCGGTCCAGCCGACAGCGATCTCCCAGCCATGATCCGGGGAAATATCCAGTCCGAACCAGGGCATCCAGTTACCGGAACTGCGTCCTTCACGGCAGGCGAATTCAAGGGAATTTTCATCGGGATGTTCCGTAAGAACAAAAGAACGGGCGCAAAAATCCCGGGAAAGCGTTTCTGCGCCGTGAACCGCATGGACCGTACATTCGCTGTTCGGTTTTTCCAGCGGGAATATGGCAGAAACCGTCCGGAATTTTTCAATGATCTTCGTCGGCTCCGACCCGCGGCAGATCAATTCCGGCACAAATTCTTTCACGGGATAACCGGGATAATCCGTTACAGTCAGCCGGAGCGCAAGAGTCTGATCCGGAGAGATCCATTCTGTAATTCTTTTGCAGCCATTTCCTTTTACGGACTGCTGCCATGTATTCAGCTCTGCATTTTTTCCATCGTAAATAAATGTGGGAGTAAACATGAAAACGCTTTCCTTACTGTTTTTTATTGTATGTTGACGGACTGTTTGCTTTCCGGTGTTTTTTCCTGCGGATCCTGATTGCAGAACGATACAAAAAGGATCCCCGCAAAGATCAATGCGATCCCGCCCCATGCGCCGGGGTGAACTTTTTCGCGGAACACAAGAAACATCACGATCTGGTTCAACAGAAATGTGCCTCCGGTCCCGATGGCAACAACATTGGCTGCGGGCAGATGTTGATACATCCCCATCATGAATAAAATACTTGTTACCCCAATGGCATTCCCCAGAATGAAGCCCCACCAGTAAAGATGCGGAGCAGAGCTGCCCCATTTGAAAAGAAGATTTGCCGCGATCTGAAACATCAGAAACAAAGTTATGTGTAAATATACCATCATTGCACCTTTCTGCTTGTTTTTTTCTGTTTATGGAGATATATTAACACACAACATAAAACAATACCATTCCGGATTTGACTTTTTACATGAATAAAATCACTGAAAATAAACTGTTCTGCCTTGAAAGAGACAGGAACAGCGGCAAACATGGCGCGCGCTGCCCGCTGTTCTTTGAATTTGTGGTCGGCAATATGACGCCGGTACCGGAAGGCCATTCCACACAATGGCGGAAGATGCCCTTTCATTTGTGCTGTTTCACTCCGGAGATGCCGGAAGGTGCTGCGGGGGCGATCCTGTTTGAGGATGGGGAAAATATCACATTTACGGAGCCTTCTGTTGTTTTCATTCCTGCCGGGACCACGCACCGGATCGATGACCACGGTCCTGCCCGGAACAGTATCTGGATCCATTTCCGGCTTCTTGCTCTGCCGGATCTGGATCTGTTCACCCATTGCAAAACAAAAGCATTTGTCACCAGAAAAGACCGGGTGGCAATCGCAGAACTGCTCCACAGGATCGTAGCCGCTCCATCCGAGCTGGATACGGTCCATGGGGCATGGTTTCAGCTGTACGGGCTTACGCTCTGTTATAAATTGATGAATCTGGCGGGAATCGATCCGGATAAGATCAGTACAAACCTTACCCCGGATCACAAACGGCTTCTGCCCGCATTGGAACTGCTGCACAATTCCACGAAAAAGCCATCCTTATCTGAATTGGCGGATGCGGTACATCTTTCGCCATCCCGTTTTCAAACATTGTTCCGGCAGGAGATGAAGACGAGTCCGGGCAAAATGTACCGGAAGATCCAGTTTGCCCACGCGTGCCGTCTGCTTGCGGATCCGGAACGCTCCATTGGGGAATGTGCGGAACAGCTCGGTTTTTCCGATGCCTTCCATTTCAGCAGAGAATTCCGGAAACTTTCCGGATTGCCCCCCAGCGAATACCGTAAACAGTTCTGCCCCGGATGAGCGGCTCCGCCGTTCAAGTCCGACAAGTCAGACAAGTCCGACAGATGCAGTTGAGCCGCCCGATCCCAAACGGAGTCCGTTTTACTTTGCGCGGAGCCAGACAGCCATATTGTTTTCACCGCGATTCTGCCACAATGCGTAGGGGATCGCTTTGAACGCGGTTTCTTCGTAAACAGGTACATCGTCCGTATAGAGGGCATCGCCATCTTTGAAATATTCACGGACAGCTTTTCCTTCGATGGCAAGGGTCCCTTCCGGCAGATCTTCCGCAGAAGTCAGACGGAATCCGGCATTGACATCAATGATCGTTTCGCGCACGGGCGCAGCATTATCCACCTGTTCCAACGCATAAACCAGCGGTCCGCGTTTCAATGCGATCCTGCCGTTATTTCCGGTGATCTTCGTATTGGACCGGATCACCGAAACAGGCATTTCCAGCATCAGCTCCACCACATCGCCAACGCACCAGTCGCGCTTGATCACCTGCCCCGCATCTGTACCGTTGACCTTGACAGAATATTTTTTACACCAGGAGGGGATCCGCAGGGTAAGCTGATAATCGCCGGCGGTTTCCATGATGATGCGGATTGCGCCGTCGTAGGGATAGTTCCCCTCCACACGGAGAGATACGCTTCTGCCGTCCTTCAATTTCAGGTCGGCATGACAGGCGGCGGGGATATTCATGGCGATCCCGTTATCACCTGCCGACCAGAGGAAAGTTCCCAGTTGCGGGACGAACCGGGCAAAACTGGTGGGACAGCAGGAACAGCTGAACCAGGGTTGACGCGTTTTGGCTCCGGCATTATAGATCTGGAGATTTTCGTCCACTTCCAGATAGTTGGTATAAAAATAACTGTCGCCCCTGATGCTGACACCGGAAAGCGCACCGTTGTAGAGAGCCAGTTCCATCACATCCAGATATTTGGGGTCACCGGTGATATTGAACATACGGATGGCAAACTGTGCCAGACCGATGGTGGCGCAGCTTTCCGCATACATGAGTGAACCGTTGGTCAGGTCGTAGGGAATGGTGAATTTTTCCCCGTTGAAACTGGAGCCGATCCCGCCGGTGACATACATCTTCCGCTGCCGGATATCTTCAAACAGACGGTCGCAGACGGCAAGGAGAGAAGCATCATTTTCTTCATCCGCCACATCCGCCATTCCCGCATAGAGATAGACCGCACGGACAGAATGACCGACAGCAGAATCCTGCTCGCGGACAGGAGCATGAGCCTGCAAATTCAGCCCGCGATCTCCGTTTTCCTGCTGAAACACATTGGGTTCCGTGCCGCGATCGTTCACAAAATAGGAGGAAAGTTTCAAATAGCGTTCATTGCCCGTGGCACGGTACAGTTTGATAAGAGCAAGTTCGATCTCTTCGTGTCCGGGCCAGCCGCGGCGTTTGCCCTCCTCCAACCCGAAAACGGAGTCGATATAATCCGCATAACGGCAGAGGCAATCCAGCAATTTGCGTTTGCCGAGACATTCATAGCCCGCCACGGCGGCTTCCATCAGGTGTCCGGCGCAGTAAAGTTCGTGTGCCCAGGAAAGATGTTTCCAACGCTGATCCTGTTCAATCTGAGTGAAATAAGTGTTGAGGTATCCATCTTCCTGCTGGGCGGAGCAGATCAGATCCACCCATTCATCATAGGTCTTTTCCAGTTCCGGATCGGGACGGAGCGCAAGACAGTACGCCATACCTTCCAGCACCTTTGCCGTATCGGAGTCCCAAAAGATGTGGGGCTTGTTGGGCTGCCCTTCCTGCCAGTTCAGACGGAACGCATCCAGTCTGCCGGTCTCCACAGTCTTTTCCATGGCGGCGGGAATGGTTCCTTCGATACAGGCATTGATCCTTTTGGCAAAAACAGGGTCTGCCGTACGGACATCACACAAAGCGGGACGGTTGAATTTTCTCATGGCGTTATTCTCCTCGTTAAATTGAAGTTTTCTTTTCTGTTCTTACAATATCACACTTGACTTTTCCGCGCAAGGTGGCAGATTATGTAAAAAAGAAGACAATTCCGACTTTTTGGAGTTTTTTTATGTGGAAGACAGATTATCATTTTACCAACGGTGGAAAATTCATTTCCCGCGGATCCGGCAGGCACATCACAAGGGTGATCGACTCCATGGAGCTGATCTATGTGATCGCGGGGACTCTGGATATGTTTGAAGAAGACCGGCATTTTCATCTCCGGAGCGGCGATTTTCTTTATCTCTATCCGGGCAGACTTCACGGCGGACTTACTCCGTACAGCGCGAATCTTTCCTTTTTCTGGGGACATTTCACGGGAAAAGATTCCCTGCCGGAACAGATCCCGCAGACGGGACATATCTGCCACCCCGGCAGGATGGGGGATTATATTTCCATGCTGCTGACAGAACAGACTCTTGACGGTGATCGCGTCAGCTGCGATCTGCTTCTTGCGCTGCTGATGAACGAAACCAGCCGTGTGGGAGATGACGATTCCGCAGAAGGGAAAAGTCTTGCCAATGCGGCAGAACGGTTCCTGAAACTGCATTTTACAGAGGCGGTCTCCACCACGTCCGTGGCGGAAGAACTCAACTGCAATGCCGATTATCTTGGAAGACTTTTCCGTCAGCAATTCCGCTGTACGCTGACAGATTATCTGAATCAGCTGCGGCTGAATCACGCGGCATCTCTGCTGGCGGCGGGCTGTTCCAGTATCAAAGAAGCGGCATACAACAGCGGTTTTTCCGATCTTGCTTATTTCCGCAAGCGTTTTCTCCGGGAATTTTCCATGCGTCCCTCGGAATTCCGGAAACAACGCCTTGCCGGACATATCAATACACAATAGATGTGCGAAAAAATCGCAGATCCACTTGCAAAAAGGGAAAAGTGGGAGTACATTATCATAGACAAAAAATATTAACTGAAGGATCCTGATTTATGAAGTTTACCAGCACCAGAAGTTGGCAGGAGATCGAATCCGCCTCCGCGATCGCACAGGGGATCGCAGAAGACGGCGGTCTTTTTGTTCCCCGGCATTTTCCTGAATTGACCGCAGAAGATATCCGCAACATGCTCCCCATGAGCTACCGGGAACGGGCGGCAAAAGTCCTGGCTTGTTATCTTACGGATTATACCGCAGAAGAAATCGATTATTGCGTCAATGGTGCCTATAACGGAACTTTTGAAAATGACGATCCCGCACCGCTGGTCCATGTGGATGGTGCCATGCACCTGCTGGAACTCTGGCACGGGCCCACCTGCGCGTTCAAGGACATGGCACTTCAGCTGCTGCCGTATCTGCTGACGACCGCATCAAAAAAGACAGCTCCCGACCGGACAAAAGTGATCCTGGTGGCGACATCCGGCGATACGGGCAAAGCGGCACTTGACGGTTTTGCCGATGTGGAAAATACGCGGATCATCGTTTTTTATCCACAGGACGGCGTAAGCCCCATGCAGAAACTTCAGATGACCACACAGGAAGGCAAGAATGTGGCGGTCTGCGCGATCCATGGGAATTTTGATGATGCACAGACAGGCGTGAAAAAGATTTTTGCCGATGAAAATATGAAAGCATTTCTCAATGAACGGAACATGGATTTCTCCTCGGCGAACTCCATCAATTTCGGGCGGCTGGTCCCCCAGATCGTCTATTATGTTTCCGCATATTGCGACCTGCTGAAAAACGGAACACTCAAGGAAGGGGAAACCTTCAATGTGACTGTGCCGACCGGTAACTTCGGCAATATTCTTGCGGCGGTCTATGCAAAACGCATGGGTGTGCCGATCCACAAGTTCATCTGCGCCTCCAACCGCAACAATATCCTCACCGATTTCATCCGGACCGGTGTGTACGACCGCAACCGTGCGTTTTACACCACCAGCAGTCCCTCCATGGATATTCTCATTTCCTCCAATCTGGAACGGCTGCTGTTCCATCTGTACGGAAATCAGCCGGAAGTGGTGCGCGGTCTGATGGAAAGTCTGAAGAACACGGGAAAATATGAAATTTCTTCCGATGTTCTCGAAAAACTGCAAAGTGAATTTTACGGCGGCTTCTGCGATGATCAGGCGACCGCCGGAACGATCGCAGAACTTTTCCAAAGCAAAAATTATCTCTGCGATACCCATACCGCTGTGGCTGTGAATGTTTACAAACAGTACGCGGCAGAGAGCGGCGATGACCGTCCCTGCGTGATCGCATCCACCGCATCCCCGTACAAATTTGCGGCTTCGGTGCTGCCTGCGGTGGATCATGGTGCGCTGCCGGACAATGAATTTGATATGGTGGAAAAACTGTCGGAAGTCACGAAAACAAAGATCCCGGCACCGCTGGCGGCATTGAAGGACCGGAAGGTATTGCATCCTGCATCAGTGGATAAAGAAGCCATGGTCGGATTCATTCAGGATTTTCTGAAAGCGTGATTATTTTTTGAGGATCAGATTTGATTTTTCAAAAAACGTGCTATATTATAAGAGACGATAAAAAACATACCAATTCTTGCGCGGAGAACAGTTTTTATGGGCGGATTTTTCGGTGTTGTGTCACACAATAAATGCGTGGCGGATCTTTTTTACGGAACGGACTACCATTCCCATCTGGGGACAAAACGCGGTGGTCTTGCAGTAACGAATGCCGCCGGCGGGATCACCCGCTGCATCCACAACATCACCAATTCGCAGTTCCGTTCTAAATTTGACAACGATCTGGAAAAACTGGACGGGAAATGCGGGATCGGTGTGATCAGCGATACCGAAGACCAGCCGCTGATCATCAATTCCCGCCTCGGCACCTATGCCATTGTAACGGTGGGGCGCATCAACAATATCAACGAGATCGCGGAATACGGTATCATCGAAAACAATCTTCATTTCTCTGAAATGAGTTCAGAAACCTATAATCCCACGGAAGTGGTTGCCTCCCTTATTGATACAAAACTCACTTTTGAAGAGGGGATCACCTTTGCCATGGAACAGATCAATGGCTCCTGTTCCATGCTCATTATGACAAAAGGCAAGATCTATGCCGCGCGGGATAAATACGGCAGAACACCGCTCATCATCGGTAAGAAACACCATACCTATGCCGCCGCCATGGAGTCGTCTGCATTGCCGAATCTGGATTTTGAACCGGAACGGGAACTGGGTCCGGGCGAGATCGTACTCATCACGGAAGACGGGATCTTTCAGAAAAAAGCACCGGAAAAAATGATGCAGATCTGTTCCTTCCTCTGGGTCTATTTCGGATACCCCTCCTCCACATACGAAGGACAGAACACCGAAACGGTCCGCTACAAAAACGGCGCACTCATTGCACAGGATGACGATGTGGAAGTGGATTCTGTCTGCGGCATCCCGGATTCCGGTGTGGCACATGCCATCGGTTATTCCAATGCGTCGGCATTTCCCTATATGCGTGCATTGGTGAAATATACACCCACCTGGCCGCGGAGTTTCACTCCCACCAGTCAGGAATTGCGGGACCTTGTGGCAAAAATGAAACTGATCCCCGTGGATCAGCAGATCAACGGCAAAAAATTGCTGTTCTGCGATGACTCCATCGTCCGCGGCACACAGTTCAAAGGGATCGCACGCCGTCTTTATGAACGCGGTGCGAAGGAAGTTCACATGCGCTCTGCCTCCCCGCCGCTGATGTTCCCCTGCCTTTTCCTGAATTTCTCCCGTTCAAAATCTTTGCTGGATCTTGCCGCGCGGCGCGTTGTCAACACGCTGGAAGGCGGGGAACCGGATGAAGAAGTCCTGAAGGAATATCTCACCGCCGGTACGGAACGGTACAACAGAATGGTGGAGGAGATCCGGAAAAGTCTGGGGTTGACCACTCTGAAATATCAGAGTATCGACAAACTCATTGAGGCGATCGGATTGCCGAAAGAAAAAGTCTGTACCTATTGTTTCGACGGTGAAGATCCCACACATTGCACGGATTGTTTGTGCCATTGCAGCCGCAAATAAAATCGGAATGGAGTATTGCCGGACATGATGCAGGAAACGATTGAATTTATCTTGACGGGTGGGCGGCTTGAAAAAGTCCTGAATGAAGAGATCGGTCGTCTTGTTTACCGGGATTCCGCTTATAAACAAATGCTGCTTCAGGCACACTGCACACTGAATATACAGAAACATATTCTGATGCTGAAAGAAAGTGCCGAGATCAATGAGACCGATCTGGAATCCATTGCGTCCTGTTGCAGTTATACTGCCGGGAAACGCGTGATCGTCGCACACGGCGTATCCACCATGATCCGGACTGCACAGTATCTCAAAACGAAAAATATCCCGAAGACCATTGTGCTGTTCGGTGCGTTCGTTCCCTACGCGCTCCAGAAGTCGGATGCCATGTTCAATTTCGGTATGGCTCTTTCTGCGGTCCAACTGCTCCCCCACGGCGTGTATATTGCGATGAACGGACAGATTATTGATCCGGATCAGGCGAAACGCGATCCGGAATCCGGAACGTTTTATTGCGAGGGTGCATAGCACCCGTTTCTTGAGCGGCTCAATTTCGCTACGCTCATTTGCCGCCTACCGGCAAGCACTGGTTTTGTTTTACGCTGTGGCGGCTCAACTGCGCTGACGCTTGTTTGCCGCCTACCGGCAAGCTCACTGGCTGGGACATTCAAACGGTGCCGCAGGCGCATTTCTGGGACTTATAGGACTTATGGGACTTATAGGACAAAGGT